>SVTA01000075.1 GCA_015064005.1 Oscillospiraceae bacterium | reverse complement strand
GCTGATATCACGGTCAAGATCCATGGTGATCTGCACCACGCCCGAGGAAACGGTGCCCTCATAGTAGCTCTTGGCGCACATAAAGCCGATCTCACAGGGCACGCTCACCGCACGGCAAAGATCCGCCATAAACACGAAGGCGCCCTTCAGAATGCTGACCAGTAGAATGGGACGACCGTCGTAGAGCTTATCAATCTCCCGACCTGCCTTTTGGATGGCCTCAGCGATCTCCTTTTCGGTGATCAGCACGCGTCTGATTCTGCCCTTGTAATCATCAATAGAGTGTACCGGCTTCATAAGTGCCCTCCTTGTTGGATAATTGCCCTTATTATATCACGGTATGCGGCAAAATTCAACCTCTTTTTGCAAATTTAGATTCACAAAAATCCGCGCATGCCCACGGCCAGCTGCTCCTCCTCCCGGATCAGACGCTTGCAGATGTCCTTGGCGTCCTCGTCGGCAGCCTTGTACTGATTGAGATAGCGAGAAAGGGACTTGACGCCCATGTTGCAGCCGTCGGTCATCAGGTCGGCCACGGTGTGATCCGATTCCTCCAGCGCCAGCTTGACCCCCGTTTTGATGGAGGACATGCTTTTCGCAATGGGATTAGGCTTTTTGCCGTCGTCCTGAAAACGATCCAGCGCCGCCTCGATCTCCCCATTCAGGGCAAGGTGTCCCTTTTTGCAATTTTCCAGCAGCCGCCGCAGCTCCGGGGATTTCACCGCCCCCATTACCTCGCCAATGGAGCTTACCCCCATTTTTACCCCCGCGTCACATTCTCTCAATAGCTTGATGGTATCCGATTCGATCATATTTTTGCTCCTTTTTGTTTTGATAGCAATAGTGTGCGCAAAAGGGGCGAAAATATACCGTCGCCCCTTGCCACGGGCTGCAAAAAGCGGTATAATGGTGGTGAAAACACAATTTTTTTAAAAAATCTGTAAGATTTCGCCCGCGGCGGGGTCTTATAGGCAAAGAGAATCGAATTTGCGAGGGGAGGTGCGGCTGTGACGGATTTTGAGGCGCTTTACAACGCCTATTTTCACGACGTATTTTTGTACGTCTGCAGTCTTTCCGGCGACGAGCACGTAGCCGAGGAGATCACCAGCGACACCTTTTTTCGCGCCATGCGGGGCATCGGGGGCTTTCGCGGAGATTGCGAGCCCCGCACGTGGCTCTGCCAGATCGCCAAAAACTGCTATTTTTCCTACCGGAAGCGTCAACGCGCTCTGCCCCTGGAGGCGGCGGAGCAGCTGGCCGCCGAGGAGGAGCCCATTGGCGAGGAGCTGCAAAAGCGGGAGACCCTCGGTCGCATCCGAGAGATCCTGCACAGCCTCGACAACCCTTACAAGGAGGTCTTTATGTGGCGCGCCCTATCCGGCCTTTCCTTTAAGGAGATCGGGGCATTATACGGCAAGACCGAAAACTGGGCCTGCGTCACCTATCACCGTGCCCGACGGCACATCAAAGCAAGATTGGAGGAAGAGGAACGTGAAGCTTGACTGTCATATTGTCAAAGACCTGCTACCCCTTTACGCAGAGGGGCTGACCGGTGCGGAAAGCGCCAAGGATATCCGCGAACACCTAGCGGAATGCCCCGCCTGCCAAAAGGAACTCTTAGAGCTGCAAAGCACCGACTTTCCCACACCGTTTGTCGGGGAAAAGCCGAAAGGCGGCTCCGCCTTCAAAAAAATCATGGGGCGGCTACATCGGGAGCTGCACACCGTGTTCTGCGTGGCCATTGTATTTTTCCTGCTGTTCGGCTTCAGTCTCACCGCCGGCAGTGACGTGCTTTTTAACGTGCTTATTATGCCCGTGGCCGGCGTGATAGCGTATCTCGCCTTCCGTTGGCGGGCGATCTATATGCTGCCGCTGCTGCTGATTCTGACCGAGCTGGCAGCCCTCCTGCTGCGTTTTGTGGAAATGGAGCCCGTGGAGGTGCTGGGGTGGACGCTGATCTACTCGCTCTTTGCGCTTGCGGGGGCGCTGGTCGCCTTCCTGCTGCATTTTGCCTTTGGAAAGGAGTCGATGCTATGAAAAAATTCAGAATCAGTCGCAACAAGCCGGCGCGCATCGCGGCAGGACTGCTGGCGCTCTGCATTGTGGCGGGTCTGCTCTATTTCGCCGTGGGGCTTCTCGGGAACCCCGTTTCCTGGGCGCTTGCCACTCGCACCGCCCAAAAGCATCTGGCCGCCAATTACGCCGGTACGGACTACAAAATCGACACCGTTTCCTATGATTTTAAGACCGGGGGCTACTGGGCTCACGTCAATTCTCCCACGCTGCAGGATGGCAGCTTCACCCTGCATTTCAATATGGCAGGCAAACTGACCGGTGACGATTACGACTATCGGGTAACGGGCGGTGGCAACGTAATGTACCGCGTACGCAGCGAATTCCGCACGCTGACGGACGGCGTGCTGAAAAGTCCCGCCTTTCCCTATGATTTCACCATTGGCTACTGCGAGCTGGAATTTGATTGGTCCATAGACGAGGAGCCGTTTCCCAATGCCCTCGGTCGGGAGGATCTGGAGAACGGACGCATCTACGACGTGGGCGCTATGGGCACCACCAACGGTCATTTGGTGCTGTATTTGGATGTGGATGCCGTCACGCCGGAAAAGGCGGCGGAAATCCTGAAAACCGCCAAAGGCCTCTTTGACAGCGCCGGCATTGGCTGCTACACGGTGGATCTGTTGCTGCGCTATCCGCCCTACGAGCCGGGCGGCCATCAGCGGCCGGAGGGCGAGCTTCGCCTGCGTGGCTTCCTCTACGAGGACATCGACGGCGATGGGCTGCTTGAGCGCATCGAGAAATGCCGCAAGGATACCCTTGATTACTACGCCGCAAAGGACGCGGAAAAATAAAAGCATCCCCGGAAACGCATACCGTTTCCGGGGATATTTTGCTTTTTACAAATTTTGCAGCTCCAGCGCAAAGCGCACAGCCTCGGTGTTTTCCTCGGAGTATTCGAGCTCCTCCGAAAGCATACGCGCAGCCTCTCCGGGGGTAAGGCCTGCTCCGTTCACCAAGCGGCAAAGCAGCTCCTCCAGCAAAAGGGCAAGACTGACGCCGCAACGGAACTCCGCCTCACATTCCGCGGGGCTGGCATGGCGGAAAATGGCATAGGCCAAAAAGCGCTCCGAGGCGGTGCTATAGGCGCCTCGCTCTGCTGTGGCCGCCGCAAGCAGCAGGCTGCGGTGCTCGTCATAAAGATATTCCAGCTCACCAAGCAGCGCCTTCAGAGCTTCGCCCTCCGGCGCGCGCAACAGACCGTGCGCCTCCCGGATCCGCTTCCGCCGCACTTCTTGGGAAAGCGCCTTGTCCGCAAGGATCCCGTACACCGCACAGCGTCGGGAAAACGCATCGAAATCCACACCCGTTTGCGGGGTAAATGTCGCAGGCTTGCCGTCCGGCTGCACCATCGTGACATAATCCTCCTCGGCAAGGATCAGCCTTGCGGCCTCCTCGCAGGAGGCGCCGATGCCGCCCTCCTCGTGCCCCCCCGCTGTATGATAAAAGCGGGGATGCTCCCGGCAGATCTCGCAAAGGTAGCCCTCCCCCAGCTCTGAAATGATGCGGCACAATCCTGTTTCGTCAAGATTGGCACAGCGCCGGGCGCCGTCCAATCGGAAGCACGCCTCGCCGGCCTCCTCCACCAGTCCCATCCGGATGGCGTCGCCCATATCCCCCGCAAGGGTACGGTATTTTTGCAGCGTTTCTCCGTCAATACCGATCTCCCAGCCGATGCAGCAGTTATGGCGGCAACGCGCGGCAATGCACTTGAATTTTGGAACGTATTTTGGTACAAGCAGCTCCATCCGGTGCCTCCTTGTTTTTTCTTCATTTTACCACGCGAGCAAAAAAATTGCAAGTATATCGCAAAAAAGGACGGAGACTCCGTCCTTTTTATGCAAATCAGTTGTTTTTCAGATCATGCTCGTGCAGCACGACACCGTTCTCCTGCAGCACCTCCTGCAAGCGCTTGACATCAAGAGCGGTAAGGTCGCAGCTCATCGCCAGCGCGGTGCCGGCAGCCTGGCCGGTGACGGCGCAGCACGGAATGACGCGCATGATATCCCACATGGGCTGGTCGGTGGACACGCACCGCCCTGCCACGGCAAGATTCTTCACCGTCCGGCTGTAAAGCGTACGGAAGGGCACCTCGTACACGGGGCCTCTTCTGCGCCAGTTGCCGATCATACCGATAGAATCCTCAAAATAGGTATGCTCCTCGGCGTGCTTCAGCGCATACTCGCCCTGCAGCATCCGGGTCATACGGAGCTGGGGAATGGTGGCAATGGTAGAAATCACTGCCGAGGGATCCTCCTCCCGCTTCTCAAGCCAATGCTCCAGCGTCTTTTGATGGGAAAGCTGCACTTGCTCAGAGATCTCCGCTCCGTCAAGGCCGGTGAAGCGGCGGGCGGAGATCTGCCCGCCGGAGGTTTCCCGCTTTCTCACTTCCTCCTCGGTGATATCCGCAGCGCCCAGTATCTGCAGGTGGTAGCCCTCGTCGTCGGTGAAATAGTACCACGCGGCCAGCACGTTGCCCGCCTTGAAATTCTCGGTGGGGGCGCCTGCTTGCCAAGCGACGTCACAGTCGCCGGTGGCATCTACCACGCCATCTACGGTGTAAGCCGTTCTGCCCGATTTGTTTTCCACAAAGAGGCGGGTGATCCTGCCGTCCGCCACCTCGGTATCCACTACGTAGCTGCCGTACATAATGTCAACGCCGGCATCCAGCAGCAGCTTTTCTGCCAGGATGGCAAACACCTGGGGATTATACTGCACCTGAAAACGCTTGTCCTGCTCGGTGCGGGTACCCACGCCCTCCAGCCAGTTTTCGGGATAGCGCGCCTCCGCGCCGTAGGTGATGGAGAGCCGCAGCAGCTCCTCGGCAATGCCGAAGGATACTTGATGTCCCATGCCGTCGCAGATGGGGAGATAAATGGTCACAAGCCCCGCGGTGCCAAGGCCGCCCAGCATATATTCCTTTTCAAAAAGCACGACCCTTTTGCCTCTTCTCGCTGCAGCCAGCGCCGCGGAAATGCCCGCAAATCCACCGCCACACACAGCGATCTCATAGTTGTCGTTCAAATGCAGCTTCATATCTTCTCCTTCATTGATCGCGCCCCGGGAGATTCCTTCCTCAGCCCCTCGCGCCTGACATCTTTATGATACTTTTATTATATCATTACCCGTTTGCACTGTCAACGGTACTCTGCCATATTGGCAAAATATAAAAGCCGCCTGTCACTGTCGCTGGAGCTGCCGCTGATATTTCAGCGGTGTCACGCCCGTGATGCGGGAAAAGACCTTGATAAAATAGCTGGAGGTGGAAAATCCGCATTGCTCCGCCACCGCAACCACCGCATATCCGCGGGCAAGCAGCGCCTTGGCGGCCTCCACACGAGTGACGGTGAGATATTCCAGCAGGCTCATCTTGGCCCAGGCCTTGAAGTCGTAGATCAGCTTGCCGCGACTGACAAAAAAGCGGGAGGCGATCTGCTCCGCCGTCAGATGCGTCGCATAGTTTCCTTTGATATAAGCCACCACGTCGGCAATGTAGTTTTCCTCTACGTCCTGTCGTCGGGGCGTCAGCTCCGCCCCCCTCAGGAGCGCAGCGATCAGCCGCGCACCGCAGGCGAGGCGCTGATCCTTTGACCCCGTTTGCCCCTTGAGCAGAGAAAAAATACCTTCAAAATAGACCAGCAGCTCCGCAAAATCCGCATCGTTCAGCGGCTTTTTATAGGAACGAGCCAGCGCGGCATCCAGCGAGAAGCCCTCCTGCAGCAGCTCCTTGGCAAACTCCGGAGAAAAGGAGATGCGGTATCTCTCGTACAGATGCGCGGTATCGGTGTGGGGATTGTGCACCTCCTGCGCCTTGACGAGGATCAGTGATCGCTCCGGCACCTTGGTGACACCCTCGGAATCGGTATAGGTGGAGCGCCCCTCCTTGATCAGAAGAAATTGATAGCAAGGGTAGCAGCGTATCTTGTTGGTATTCTCCTCCAGCACGTATCCTTTTTTGTAGTCGATGGCAATGCTGCCGGATGCATTGCGATAGGATTCCATGATCATACGGCACCTCTTTGAACGATTTTGCTATTTTTGATCTTTTGAGGCCTGATTTCGCCCCAAAAATATTATATAATACGGCTAACGATTTGTCAAGTGAGGGTGATGAAACGGATAGCAGGCAAATGCAAGAAAGCGAAGCTGCACCCGGGCGACCGTCCCACTGCGCTGTCCGGCGGTCATGATCGCCCTCGGCTTTTGCAGCTCACTGAGAAGCAGCTCGCCTCCCCGCCCGTGGGGCCATGGCATGAAGAAAACGGACGAGTAACACTCGTCCGTTTTCTTTACCGTTTTTGGGGATTTTAGCCTTTGCGCCACGCTTCAAACCTGCAGACGGCAACGCTTGCCGTCGTAGGTGAAGCGATCCGTCACATCCTCGCCGGCAAACAGGATTCTCAAGGGGCGGCTGCCCTCGATCTCACATTCCGCAAGTGCTCCGCCCGAAAGGGTCAGGGATACCCTCCGCCCTCCCTTGGCTCGCAGGCCACGGAGGTCGATATCCTGCCACACAGCAGGACAAGCAGGCAAAATATGCACCGTATCCATATCGGATTGCAGCAGCATCTCCACCATGGCGGCGGTGATGCCGAAATTGGAATCGATCTGGAAGGGCGGGCACGCGCCGAACAGATTGGCATAAGAGCCACCTCCTCCCGCGTGGCAGATCTCTGTGGCAGTAGAAGGCCGCAGCTGGTTGCGCAGATAAGTATAGGCCGTCTCGCCGTTCCGGAGGGCGGCAGAAAGACAGGCGCGCCACGCAAGGCTCCAGCCAACGGTTTCCTCGCCCTTGGCCGCCAGCGATTTCCGACAGGCGTCGCAAAGCTCCGGTGCATTTTCAGGGCGGTGCTCATGGGCGGGATAGAACGCATAAAGGTGGGACACGTGTCGGTGCAGCGGATCCCGCTCCCGCTCCTCCCGGTACCATTCCATCACGCGCCCATCGGAGGCCACGCGGGTGGGCAGCAGCCGGGGCAGCTCCGCCCGCACCGTTTCGGTGATATCGTCCGTCACGCCCAAAAGCGCGCAGGTTTCCAGATAATTGCCAAACAGCTCTCGCAGAATAGCCATGGTCATTTCCGTAGTCTCGGAAACCGATGCCACGGCACCGTCCACCAGGAAATCGTTTTCAGGCGAGGTGGAGGGCAGCAGCACGCGGTAGCCGTCCAATGTCACAAGCTGCGACAGGTAAAAGCGCACCGCCTCCCGCAGGATGGGGTATGCGGTCTTTTTCAAGAATTTCAGATCCAGCGTGTATTCGTAATACTCAAAGAGATGCCGGCAAAGCCATCCGCCCGCCATATTCCAGAAGGAATAGCGGGCAGGGCCGCATACGGGCAGCGTGAAGCGCCACAGGTCGGTGTTATGATGGCAGCACCAGCCCTCGGCACCGTACAGCTGGCGGGCAGTTTCCCGCCCCGCCTCGGAAAGCTCCCGGATCAGCCGCACCAGCGGCTCATACAGCTCCTCAAGCCCCACCGCAAGAGTGGGGAAATAGTTCATTTCAATATTGATATTGGTGGTGTAATTGGATTGCCAGGGCGCCACGTACCGCTCGTTCCAGATGCCCTGCAGGTTGGTGGCCTCCGAGCCCGGCCGCGAGGCGGCAATAGTGAGGTAACGTCCAAAATTGAAAAGCAACGCGGGCAGGGCGCGGTCGCTCTCGCCCCGCTCAAAGCGGCGCAGCCGTTCCGCGGTAGGCACGGCAGCCCGTCTGTCGCTGCCGAGATCCAGCCTTACACGGTCAAAAAGCCTCTTGTGATCCTTCACGTGAGCGGTCAGCAGTGCCTCGTAGCTTTTCTCGCACAGTGCCGCCTGCTTGGCGCGGCAGTCGCTGCGGTAATCCCGCCCCTCGGTGAAGGGGTGATTGTCATAGCCGTTGAAGGAGGTGGCGATGGACACGCGGATCTCACAAAAGCCGGCTTCCTTCACCAAAATGCTGTTCATGCGGTTGCTTGTTTTGCCGTCGGTACGGATATCGGCCACCGCGAGAAAGCGAACGCCTCGCTTTTCCGGCTCGTCAAAATACTGCTGCCGACGGGTGGTATTGCCAATACTTTGTATCTCGGTCACGGGGCATTCGCCCTCCAGATACAGCAGCTCTCCTTCAGTATAGACCTTGGCATACAGCTGGCTCCGGAAGCCCACGGAAAGCGAAAGCGCCGGAGCGGGCGCGCCGTCCTCCCCCATCGCCTCGATCCTGTAAACCAAGGCGTCGTCGGGATGAGAAGCAAAGGCCGTTGCCGTAAAACGCACCCCGTTTTGCCGGTAACACACGTCTGCCACCGCCCGGGAGAGATCCAGCGTGCGACGGTAGCCGCTGACCCGCCCCTCGCCGGCCGTAAAGGTAACGAGCAGATCGCCAAGGGGCATATAGGCGGCAGAGATGCCACTGCCGAAGCCCTTTGAAAGCTCCTTGGTGGCGCCCACGCGGTCGCCCTCCAAAACGGCAGTCTTCGCCCGGGCCAGCGCTTCTCTCGCCCCCTCACGGAGCTGATCCCTCTCGGGATAGCCCGTCCAAAGCGTGTCGTGGTTGAGGCTGATGCGCTACTGGCGCGTGTCACCGTAGATCATGGCGCCCACAGCACCGTTTCCGAGGGGATAGGCCTCCTCAAAGCAGCCCGCAGGCTGCCGCGCCATCAGCTGCAGCGCATCCTTGTGTTGATCCATTCGTTTCACAGGTGCACCTCCTTATGGATGTTACGTTTACATTGTAACACACTTTTTCTCTCTTGGAAATAGAAAAAAGGAGTTTTTTTGTAAAAAGTGATAGTTGATATACGCGTTTTTGGATGGCAAAGCACAGAAGTCCCCTTACCACATTCCATCTCATCACATTTTTGAAGCTTTGCTTACAATATGATGAAAACTTTCTTGATTTTTTGCCCAAGCTATGCTATACTACTGTTAATTACAATCATCCTCAAAATACGACAGACGAAAAAAGGAGCCAAATATGATCTACGGCATTCTGAAGGATATCAAGGAAGGCGAAAACAGAGTCATTTCCACCCCCGCAGAGGTAAGAAGCATTGTGGCTGCCGGCCACGAGGTATGGGCACAGCACGACTGCGGCAAGGCAGCGGGCTTCCCCGATGAAAAATACGTAGCGGCAGGCGCCAAGATCGTTGCCACCGCTGAGGAAATGTGGGCGGGCTGCGATATGGTGGCCAAGGTGAAGGAATTCACCCCCGCAGAATACCCTCTGATCCGCAAGGATCAGATCATCCTCGGCTGCATCCATCCCGCCGGACACCCCGAGGAGGTGGATGCGCTGCTGAAGAGCGGCTGCATCGCCTTCACCGCAGAGGATGCCCATCGCTACGGCTCTCCCAACTGTGAGGCCGCCGGCAAGCAGGGCGCGCTCTTCGGCCTTGAATCCATGCTCTCCATCAACGGTGGCAAGGGCAAGTACGTGGGCGGCTTTGCAGGTGCGCCCCGCATGAACGTGCTGATCCTGGGTGCAGGCCTGGTTGGCCGCGGCGCGCTGGAGGTGCTCTTTGCCCTCGGCGCCAACTGCACGGTGATGGATATCAACGTGGGGCTTTTGCGCACGCTGCTTTCCCAGTACGGCAGCAAGATCAACACGGCGCTCTGCAACAAGGAGGCCATTGCCGAGCTGCTGCCCCAGACCGATATGGTGCTGAACTGCGTCAAGTGGGATAAGAAGCGCACCGATTTCCTCATCGACAAGGAAATGCTGAAGCTGATGGAGCCCGGCAGCGTGCTGGTGGATATCTCCAACGACGATCCCGGTGCCATCGAATCCAGCCACGAGACCCACCACGACAACCCCAGATACGTGGTCAACGGCGTGGTGCACTACTGCGTTTCCAACATTCCCGGCGCGGTGGCCAACTCTACCTCCGTGGCCTACGCCGCAGAGATGCTGCCCATGATCCTGAGCATTCTGAACGACGGCGTGGCAGAGTGCTGCGTGAAGGACGGCTTCTATCGCAGAAGTCTGACCGTCTACAAGGGCTACCTCACCCACGAGGAGACCAGCGCCATCCAGAACAAGCCCTGGATCCGCCCCGAGGACATTCTCGGCATTGCGGAAAGACGCCTGGATCCCGCTCCCCCCGCAACCGTCACCAGATCCAATCTGTTCTATCAGAACGTATAAACAGCAGCAACGTATCCGATTGCAAAAAAGGAAACACCCGCGGGTGTTTCCTTTTTTACTTTGACGGCAACGCCGTTTATTTCGTACCGAACAGTCTGTCGCCGGCGTCGCCAAGACCGGGAAGAATATAGCCGTGCTCGTTGAGGCATCTATCCAGCGTGGACACGTAAATATCCACGTCGGGATGCGCCTCCGCCACCCGGGAAACGCCCTCGGGCGCGCCAATGATGGCCATGAACTTGATGTGCTTGCAGCCCTTTTCCTTCAGCAGCTGAATGGCGTCGCAGGCGCTGCCGCCCGTGGCAAGCATAGGATCCACCACCATCACCAGCTTCTCCTCAATACCCACGGGAAGCTTGCAATAGTACGTATCGGGCTCCAGCGTTTCCTCGTTTCTGCACATACCGATGTGCCCCACCTTGGCGGAGGGGAACAGCACGTGCACGCCGTTGACCATGCCAAGCCCCGCGCGCAGGATCGGCACGATGACGATGGAATTATCCACCACAACTCGCTGACGGCAGACCTCCAGGGGGGTCTTCACCTCGATCTCCGTGGTGGGGACGCCCTCCTTCAGGCTCTCGTAGGTCATCAGCGTGGTGATCTCCTCCACCAGCTCACGGAACTCCTTCATGCTTGTCCGCTCGTCGCGCAGAATAGCGATCTTGTGGCGGATCAGCGGGTGATCGAAAACAATAACGTTCTTATAATCCTTCATGATGCCTCTCCCTTAATGAACAGAATGAAAGGACAAGAAAAATGAAAAATTCAAATCATATTTTTTCTTTTGCAGGCGGAGACATGCTCGCAAAAATGGGAGCATGGTGGTTCGTGTCTTATTCGTATTATCTACACA
>SVTA01000074.1 GCA_015064005.1 Oscillospiraceae bacterium | reverse complement strand
CGGTTGCCGATCCTTTGCGGCGGAACGGGTCTGTATCTTGACGCGGTGCTGCGGGGAGAGCCCGAATCCCCGGGTGGCGATCCCGCTTTGCGGGCAGAGCTGCAGCGCATCGGTGAGGAACGGGGAGCGGACGCGCTGCACCGCATGCTGCAGGAGGTGGATCCGGAAAGCGCTGCCGCCATACATCCCGCCAATCTGCGGCGCGTGATAAGGGCGCTGGAAATCTACCGCGCCACGGGCATCACGAAAAGTGAATGGGACAGACGGAGCAAAGAGGCGCCGCCCCGCTACGAGGCTACAGTGCTGGGGCTTTGCTATCGGAATCGTGAGCTGCTTTATCGGCGAATTGAAGCCCGCGTGGACGCCATGCTGGAGGCCGGATTGGTAGAGGAAACCAAGCGCCTGCTTGAGGCGGGCGTGTTCGCTGCCTCACGTACGGCTGCCGCGGCCATCGGCTACAAGGAGCTGCTGCCGTATCTTGCAGGTGAGATGTCGCTGGAGGAGGCTGTGGCAGATCTGAAAACCGCCACCAGGCGCTATGCCAAGCGGCAGATCACGTGGTTTTCTGCCAAGGATTACGTCACGCCGCTTGCGGCAGATGACGAAAACGGACCGCTTAAATTTGAACAAATTGTAAACAATGCCCTGGCGCTGATCAAATAACGCAATAATATGTTATAATAAAATATCACGCTTGCGCGCATCGCGCGATGGGAGAGGGGGAAGTGCCATGCCGGACGACCGCGTCAAAAGGCCTTATTGGACGGCTCTGCAGATCACGGCCATCGTGCTGCTGCTGGCGTTTCTTGTCGGTATTCTCGTTTCTGAGCGACGGCGTACGGCAGCCGATCTTACGTTGGTGCGGGCGGAGACCGTGACCGTTGAGGAGCGGATTTCTGCGGTGGGATACGTATTTCGTGCCGAAACGGTGCTGGAAACGGATCGCGCGGGAGCCGTTCGCTACGCGCGCGCCGACGGCGATGCCGTGGCGGCGGGCGAGCTGCTTTTTACCGCCTTCGAGGGTGATGCCGATGCCAGGGCTGTGGGGGAGATCCTCGCGGCGGAGCTGGAGCTTTGGCGCAGGCTTGCTGCGGCAGAGCGCCCCTGGCAGGAAGCATATTTTGAGGCTTATGAGGCCTTGATGGCCATTTGCACCGCAAACGGTGCGGAAAATCGCGTGATCGAGGCCGAGGCGCTGCTGGCGGCTCTGCAACGGCAGGAGGCGGATGCGGAGATGATCCGTGTGCGCATCGTGTCCTTGGAGCAAGAGTTTGATGCGCTGGTGGCGGATGCCAACGGCAGTACTGAATCAAGGGCGCCGGCTGACGGACTCTTTTATCGGAATGTTGACGGCCTTGAGGAGGTGCTGACTCCCGCGGCACTGACAGGACTGACACCCGCTGGCCTGCAGGAGCTGCTGAACGCGCCCCGCGGGGATGCAAATGCGGCAGGAAAGCTTGCCGCAGGCGGGGCCACACTGGCCGTGGCCGTAAAGGAAACGGTGGCCGAGAGCTTTATTGTCGGTAATATCTATCCGCTGCTGCTTGACGGCGCCAAGGTGCCGCTGCTGCTTCCGTTGCTGGATTGCTCCGCGGCAGATGCCAACGGTGACATGCTGCTTTCCTTCTCCTTGCCTGTGGCATATGCCACCACCCGCAGGATCAGCGTATCCTTGCCGGGTGAGAGCCATACGGGCCTACGGGTGCCGATGGCTGCGGTGGAGAGCGAGGGCGAGGAGCTGTTCGTTTACGTGGCCATGAACGGCAAGGCGGAGCGTCGGCGGCTTTCGACGGTGCTGTACCGGGATGGCTATTGCCTTGCGGCTGCCACCGGCGAAATGGGATATCTTGCCGAAGGGGAGAATATCGTGCTGACCGCGCGCCGCTTATATGAAGGAAAGGCACTGAAATGACAGAACAACAAGCAACCGATCGCGCATATCTGCGTGAGAATCTCCACGCCGTGACCGCGGCGCTGGAGAAGGCCGCAGCCGCGGCAGGGCGCATCGACGCGCCACGGATGGTGGCAGCGGTCAAATACGCCGAGGACGCGGAGCTCAGGGAGCTTTTGCGGCTGGGCGTCGGTGAGGTAGGGGAAAATCGGGTGCAGCAGCTGCTAGCGCATTGGCCCCTCTACGAAAACACCAACGTGCGGGTGCATTTTATCGGTCACCTGCAAAAAAACAAGGTCAAATACATTGTGGATAAGGTGGCGCTGATTCATTCCGTCGATTCTGCGGAGCTGGCGGAGGAGATCTCCCGCAGAGTCGTGGCCAAGGGGCTGACGGTATCGGTGCTGGTGGAAGTCAACAGTGGCAGAGAGGCTGCCAAAAGCGGCGTGCTGCCGGAGGAGGCCGAGGCACTTTGCCGGGCGATCCTGGCGCTGCCGGGGCTTGCCCTCCAAGGCTTTATGACCATGGCGCCTCGCTGCGAGGATGCTGCCGCCTATCGCGCGTATTTTGCCGAAACCCGCCGGTTGGCAAAGGCGCTGTGGCAAAGGCTTGCCCTGCCCGGTGCGCCGCTGCTCTCCATGGGTATGTCCGAGAGCTTTGAGGCGGCGGTGGCCGAGGGTGCGGATATCGTCCGCGTGGGACGGCGTCTGTTTGCGGGTCGCCCGCTTTAAGCTTTAAGTTGAAAACCAAAGAATTAAAAATACAAAACATAACGGAGGTACAAACATTATGAAATCCTTTGGCAAGAAAACCAGAAACGAGTACGGATACGACGAGAACTATGAGGGAGGCTTTTACAATCCCGAGCAGCAGGATGAGGACGAGGGCGTGGTAGACAGCTTTACCGCTGCCGAGGCTCCCGCTGAGGAGACCGCGGCCCCCAAGACCACCCAGGCTCCTGCCGGCAGCAATATGCTGAAGGTGCTGGCTCCCCGCAGCTATGACGATGCCCCCGGCATCGTGCAGCACCTGCGCGCCGGCTACACCGTGGTGCTGAACATTGAGGGTATGGATCGGGCATCCGCCATGCGTCTGATCGACTTCCTGCTGGGCGCCATCGAGGTGCTGGAGGGTGATTTCCGCCCCGTAACCAAGACCACGCTGGTGTTCTCTCCCAACGGCGCCGTTTCCTCTGATGACGACGAGGAGTACGAGGACGAGGAAGGCGAGAACTGATCGTCTGCCAACGCGCAGCCGCACTTGAACGAACCTGAAGGGAGTATGGAATGGATCTTGTTTTCACAATACTGACCATCACGGCACAGATGCTGTTATCCGTGCTGGTGGCCTGCTTTTTCCTGCACGCCATACTCTCTTGGTTCGTGGATGAGGAAAACACCTTTTATCGCTTCGTTACCCTTGTCATTGAGCCCGTGGTCTATCCCGTGCGTCTACTGCTTTATAAGATGAACTGGCTGCAGGGCACGCCCATTGATTTCTCCTATCTGATCGCCTTTTTGCTGGTCAGTATCGTGAGGATATTTTTCCTATGACGGCGGGAGAGGATAAGGCGCTTTTACAGCTGTACGCCCACGGCGAGGAGCTGCTGGCCAGAGCGCGCGGCGGCGAGATCACCGCCACCGCTTATCTCACGCCGCGGGAGGCCAGGAGGCTTGCTGCACATCTTTCCTACGCAAGAGAGGAGCTGTTCCTCTTTGGTGGCTACGAGGGAGCGGAGCGCTGCAGAATGTTCTTTCTGCCCGATTACGTACGGGAGGCGGATGCGTCCCTGCGGGCGCTGCTGCTGGAGGATACGCTTCGGGAGCGGGTATGCCCCCTGCAGATGGAGGGAAGCGGGTTTGCCGAGCTTTCCCACCGCGATTATATGGGCGCGCTGCTCAATCTCGGTGTAGAACGGGATACCGTGGGTGACATCTGCGTGCTTTCCCCTCATCGGGCGGTGCTGTTTTGCGACCGCTTGATGTCAACCTTTTTTACCGAAAATCTTACTCGCGTCGCGCGGGATGCGGTGCGGGTTACCCCCGCTGCGCTGCCCCCGGATTTTGACGGTGGGCGTCGCTTTCAGGCGGTTTCTGATACGGTGGCCTCACCTCGGGCGGATGCCGTGGTCGCCGCCCTTTGCAACCTTTCAAGAGAACGCGCCCGCGCCCTCTTTGTCGAGGGACGCGTGGAGCTGGATTACGAGCCGGCGGATAAGCCCGACCGGGAGATCGTTGCGGGCACGGTAGTCACCGTGCGCGGATACGGCAAATTTATCGTCCGCTCCCTTTCGGACAAGACCAAAAAGGGAAGGTATCGGTTGCTCTCTGACCGATACGCTTGAATTTGAAAGTGATTTCACTACACATATAGGAGTTTAAAAGATTATGGCAAAAGATTACAGTGCATCCTTAAATTTGCCCAGCACCTCCTTCGCAATGCGTGCGGAGCTTCCTAAGCGCGAGCCGCAAATGCTGGAGTATTGGCAGGGAATGAAGCTTTATGACCGTATGCAGGAGCATCGGGCGGGCAAGCCCACCTTCGTGCTGCACGACGGCCCTCCCTTTTCCAACGGAAACATTCATATGGGTACTGCCCTCAATAAGATCCTCAAGGATTTTATCAACAAGGCCAAGACCATGATGGGCTACCGTGTACCCTACATCCCCGGCTGGGATAACCATGGCATGCCCATTGAGAACGCCATAATCAAAAAGAACAAGATCAACCGTAAGAAGATGTCCGTCACGGAGTTCCGCTCTGCCTGCCACAAGTTCGCGCAGGATTTTGTGGATATCCAGATGGGTCAGTTCAAGCGGCTGGGCGTCAGTGCCGATTGGGAGCATCCTTACCTCACCATGTCTCCCTCCTATGAGGCCAGAGAGGTGCGGGTATTTGGCGAAATGTACCGCAAGGGCTACATCTACAAGGGCCTGAAGCCGGTTTACTGGTGCCCCAAGGATGAAACGGCGCTGGCTGAGGCAGAGATCGAGTACCGCACTGACAAGTGCACCTCTATCTTTGTCAAGTTCAAGATCAAGGACGACAAGGGCAAGCTGCCCCGCGCCTGTGATCTCTCTCGCACCTATGTCATCATCTGGACCACTACCACCTGGACGCTGCCTGGTAACCTTGCCATTGCGCTCAACCCCGTTGAGAAATACGTGGTGGTCAAGGCCGGAGAGGAGTTCTACATCATGGCCAAGGCCCTGATGGAGAAGACCATGCAGGCCGGCGGTGTGGAGCAGTATAAGGTGGTTGCCACCCTGACGGGCAAGGATTTTGAGTATATGACCGCCCAGCATCCCTTCCTGGACCGTGAGTCGCTTCTTGTGAATGCGGATTACGTCACCATGGATAGCGGTACCGGCTGCGTGCATACCGCTCCCGGCTTCGGTGCGGACGACTATCAGACCTGCCGTCGCTACAATATGGATATCATCGTACCCGTGGATGACCGCGGCTATCAGACCGCTGATGCGGGCAAGTATGCGGGAATGTTCTATGCCGAGTCCGGCGATGCCATTCTTGCCGATATGAAGGAATCCGGTGCGCTGTTTGCTTCTGCTGAAATGGAGCACGAGTATCCGCACTGTGATCGCTGCAAGAACCCCATCATCTTCCGTGCCACCCCCCAGTGGTTCTGCTCGGTGGACGCCTTTAAGGAGGAGGCCGCCGCTGCCTGCGATCAGGTGGAGTGGCTGCCCGAGTGGGGCGGAGAGCGCATCAAATCCATGGTGCGTGAGCGCGCCGACTGGTGCATTTCCCGTCAGCGTCATTGGGGTCTGCCCATTCCCGTATTCTACTGTGAGGACTGCGGCAAGCCCGTTTGCACCGAGGAGAGCATTGAGGCTGTGGCCACGCTCTTCGGCGAGCAGGGCTCCAACGCCTGGTTCGATATGGAGGCAAGCGATATTCTGCCCGCTGCCTTTGCATGCCCTCATTGCGGCGGCACGCATTTTACCAAGGAAACCAACACCCTCGACTGCTGGTTTGACTCCGGCTCCAGCCACTTCAACGTGCTGGATGGTGAGGATGGCCGTCATTTCCCCGCAGATGTCTATCTGGAGGGTGCCGATCAGTACCGCGGTTGGTTCCAGTCCTCCCTGCTCACCGCTGTGGGCGCAAAGGGAGAGGGCGCTCCCTATAAGACTGTGCTGACTCACGGCTGGGTGGTTGACGGCGAGGGCAAGGCAATGCACAAGTCCCTTGGTAACTCCATCGCTCCCGAGGAAATGATCGTCAAATACGGCGCTGATCTGGTGCGTCTGTGGGTCGCCTCCAGCGACTACCATGTGGATGTGCGTGTGTCCGATCCCATCTTCAAACAGCTTTCGGACGCCTACCGCAAGATTCGTAACACCGCCCGCTTCCTGCTGGCAGACCTTTACGATTTTGATCCCGACAAGGACGCCCTGCCCATGGACGAGCTGTACGAGATCGATCAGTGGATCGTGGCCGGTATGAACGAGCTGGTGGTAAACGCCCGTGACGCTTATAACCGTTACGAGTTCCACACCATCTATCACGACGTCAACAATTTCTGCACCACCGAGCTTTCCAAGCTCTATATTGACATCACCAAGGATCGCGTGTATGCCGAGGGTGCCGATTCCCGCGCCCGTCGCTCCGCACAGACGGCGATGTACTATATCATCAGCACTCTGACGCGCCTCATCGCCCCCCTGCTTTCCTTTACGGCAGAGGAGATCTGGCAGGCAATGCCTCACCGCGAGAGCGACGTGGCAGAGAGCGTGTTCCTCAACGATATGCCCGATTACGACGAGGCACTGACCTTCCCCCGCATCGTTTCCCGCTGGAACGAGCTGTTCGCTCTCCGCGAGGACGTGATGAAGGCGCTGGAGCTGGCCCGCGCAGAGAAGCGCATCGGCAAATCTCTGGATGCCAAGGTAACGGTCTATGCTCCCGACGAAAAGACCTACGCGCTGCTTGACGCCTTCCGCGCAGAGCTGCCCACCGTCTTTATCGTATCCGGCGTGGAGCTCGCAAAGGGCGTTCCCGCCGATATGAGCCTTGCCGAGGGTGCCACCATCGGCGTGGCAGTCGATGCTGCCGACGGCGAGAAGTGCGACCGTTGCTGGAACTATACCACCAACCCCTACCATGACGAGGATGGGTGCCTGTGCCCCCGCTGCCGCGCCGTGCTGGGTAAATAAATCGCATTGCTGGTGCCGCAAATGTCGGATTCGACCGTTTGCGGCACCTTTTTGAAAGGATGTACTATGCTTTGGATATGGATCGTTGTGGGGATCGTGGCCGCCGTCATCACGGTAGATCAACTCAGTAAGATACTGGTGTTGACATACCTTTATGAGGGGCAGGTGGAGGTGATCCCCGGCATACTGAATTTTACCTACGTGGAAAACGACGGTATGGCCTTTGGGCTACTGTCGGAGCACCGCTGGGTGTTTCTGATTCTTTCCGTGGTGGGTATCGGTCTGATGGGCTTTTATCTCGCCCGCTTTGTGACGCGCTGGAAAAGCCGCGTGGCGCTGGCGCTGATCATCGGCGGCGGTATCGGTAATATGATCGATCGGCTTTCTCTCGGCTTTGTGGTGGATTTTATTGATTTCTGTGCCTTTCCGGAGATCTGGTATTGGGTCTTTAACGTGGCGGATGCTGCGGTGTGCGTGGGCGCGGGACTGTTCATTCTCGACCTGCTTCTGGAGATCATCGCCGATGCCAAAAAGGCCAAAAAGATCAGAATGACGGCAAATGGTACGGAAAACGCATCGGATGCCGACAAAAACGGTGACATGTGATGGCGGAGCTTCTCACGTGCACGGCCACGCCTGCGGATGCAGGCGTGCGTCTGGATAGCTTTCTTTCCACCGCCTTTTCGCTGTCACGCTCGGCAGCGGAGCGCCTGCTGCAAGAAGGGCGTGTGGCGGTCGAGGGGGGCGAGGCCAATAAAAAATACCGCCTGCGCGGCGGTGAGCATATCACGCTGACCCTGCCGGAGCCTACCCCTGCCGAGGCGGAGCCGGAAAATATTCCCCTCCATATTATATATGAGGACGAGGACATCGTGGTGGTAAACAAGCCGGCCGGCATGGTGGTGCATCCCGCCGCCGGAAATGAGCGGGGCACGCTGGTCAACGCGCTGCTTTATCATTGCAAGGGGAGCCTTTCCGGCGTGGGGGGCGTGGAGCGCCCCGGTATCGTGCATCGGATCGATAAGGATACCGCGGGCCTTTTGGTGGTGGCGAAGAACGACGCCGCCCATCAGCATCTGTCAGATCAGCTGAAGGTGCACCGCGTCAGCCGTATTTACAAGGCCATCGTGCTGGGAAATCTGCGGGAGGACGAGGGCACCGTGAACGCGCCCATCGGGCGTCATCCGGTGGACCGCAAGCGTATGGCCATTATGCGTCGCCCGGGGGAGGGCCGCGAGGCCATTACGCATTATCGGGTGCTGCAGCGCTTTGGACAGATGACGCTGGTGGAATGCCGTCTGGAAACCGGGCGTACCCATCAGATCCGCGTGCATATGGCCTCTCTCGGTCATCCGCTGCTGGGCGACCCGGTCTATGGCGGTGACGGTACCAAATTTGAAGCAAGACACAGGGCACTCTTCTGCGGGCAGTTTCTGTTCGCGGGGGAGCTGGCACTGATCCATCCCCGCACCGGGGAGGAGATGCGCTTTACCGCACCGATGCCGGCGGATTTCGATACCGTTCTGGCACTTCTTGAGAAGGAGAGTTTGAAATAATGCACTTTTCCGACTATCTCATCGTCAGCGATCTGGACGGCACCTTCCTTGGAAACGGTAAGCTGGTGCCGCGAAACGTGGAGGCACTGCGGCGCTTTCGAGACGGTGGGGGAATGTTTACCGTTGCTACGGGCAGAGCACATCTCAATCTGCGTTCTGCCATCGGCGATCCGCTGCAGCACGTCAACGCTCCTGCGGTGATCTGCGACAACGGCGCGTATCTGCACGATTATGCCAGCGGAACAAGCTTTGCCAAGGATCTGCTTTTGCCCCATGACGCAGCCGAGCTGCTGGAATTTACCTTGCGGGAATTTCCCGACGTGCGCTTCAGCGCATCGGCAGTTTCCTGCATCCGTTCCGCGGAAAACGCGGGGCTGGTGGCGCTGGATATGGCCACCTATGACCCGGAGGCGGTGGAGATCCGCCCGGTGGAGGAGTGGCCGCTTGACGATTGGTACAAGCTGCTCTTTTTCGATACCAACGAGCGCCTGCAGCAGGTATACACCGCAGTGCAGAAGCGCTTTGGAGAGCGGATGATCCCCACCTTCTCCAACACCTGGATCCTGGAGGTACAGTACCCGGGCATTCACAAGGCGCTGGGGCTGCAAAAGCTGAAAAAGTGCCTTGACGGTGCGGGAAAACGCAAAATCATTGCCTGCGGCGATTTTGATAACGATATCAATATGTTGAGGGAGGCCGACGTGGCCGTTTGCCCTGCAAATGCCGTAGATGCCGTTAAGGCAGTTTCGGATCACGTTCTTTGCCATTGCACCGAGGGCTTGATTGCCAATGTGATCGAGGCCATCGAGCAGGGAAGCATTTGAGACCGAAAGCAAAAAGAAAGGAAACGGTATGGATTTTTCAAAATATATGATCGTCACCGACCTGGACGGCACGTTTCTCGGCAAGGGAGCGAGGATGGTTCCCCGCAATCTGGAGGCCGTACGACGCTTTCAGGCGGGAGGAGGCCTTTTTACCATTGCCACCGGTCGCTTGCATCTGAACATTCGCTCGTCCCTGGGAGACCCCGCGTTGCTGGTGAACGCCCCCATCATTTGCTGCAACGGCGCCTACCTTTACGATCCCGTGGCGGATCAGATCCGGGACTGTGATCTGATTCCCGAGGAGGACGCGCGGGATATTCTGGCCTTTTTGCGGTCCTATTACCCCGAGTATACCTTCCGCGTTTCCAGTCCCTATGACGTGCGGGTGGAAAGCCTTGAGGGGCAGGCCGGTGCGGATACCAAGAGCTTCAACCCCGGTACGGTCACGGTCAGTGCTCCGGCGGAGAGCTGGCCGATGGATGATTGGTTCAAGATCGTGGTGCGCGGTGAGGGGGAGCGGTTTATCGCGGCGAGAGATGTGTTTCAGGAGCATCTGGGCGACCGCCTGACAGCGACCATGGCCGGCGCGCGCCTCTGGGAGGTGCAAAAGCCCGGCATCACCAAGGCGCTGGGGCTCGAAAAACTGAAAAGAGCCTATAACGGTGTGGAAAACGACCGCTTGATCATCGCCTGCGGTGATCAGGAGAACGATCTCGCTATGCTCAAGGCTGCCGATATCGCAGTAGCGCCCGCCAATGCCATTGACGCGGTCAAGGATGTGTCGACGCACGTATTTTCTGCTTGTGACGAGGGCGTGATCGCGGATGTTATAGAGGCCATCGAGGCTGGTATTTTATAAAAAGAGGAAAAACGGTATGAGTTATAAGCTTGCAATATTTGATTTGGACGGTACGGTGCTGGATACGCTGGAGGATCTTTACACCAGCTGCAACGTGGCTCTCGGAGCTACGGGATACCCACAGCGCACGTTGGAGGAGATCCGCGCCTTTGTGGGCAACGGTATCCGAAAGCTGATGGAGCGCATTGTGCCGACCGGCACCTCCGTTGCCGAGATTGACCGCGTGCACGCCGCCTTCACGGCACATTATACGGAGCACAGCGCCGATAAAACCGCTCCGTATGCGGGCGTGCTGCAGCTTCTGGCCGATCTGCGTGCCGCCGGCGTGAAAACGGCGGTGGTCTCCAATAAGGCACACGCCGCCACTGTTCCGCTCTGTGCCCACTATTTCCCGTCGCTGTTCGACAGCATTGCCGGCGAGCGGGAAGGTGAGGGCATCCCCAAGAAGCCTGCGCCTGACGGCGTTTTCGGCATCCTGCGAGAGCTGAGCGTTGCCGCTGCCGACGCGGTATATATCGGAGATTCCGAGGTGGATGTGGCCACTGCCCGCAATGCGGGGCTTGACGGCATTTTCGTGACTTGGGGCTTCCGCACCGTAGCGCAGCTCCGCGAGGCAGGTGCTACCACCATTGTGGATACCACGGACGAGGTCAAGGCGCTGATTCTGCAAAAATAAGCCTTGCACCGAGGCCTTGAGAATGTTGACTGTCTGTATTTTCCGCTCCGCCCGAGGCAGGTGCCGCCGCTCTGACAAACACCGCCGCACGGGGGGCATCGGTATTCTGTTGACAAAAATTTTATTGACAGAGCCTCGACCGCGTGATATAATGGTATCACGCGGTCGAGG
>SVTA01000073.1 GCA_015064005.1 Oscillospiraceae bacterium | reverse complement strand
ATGCCCTTGGTCTCACGGGTGATGCAGATGGAGCCGCCGCCGATGCCAACCTTGATGAAGTCAGCGCCGCAGTCGGCAAGGAAGCGGAAGCCCTCCTCGTCCACCACGTTACCGGCACCGATCTTGACGCTGTCGCCATAGGTCTTGCGTACCCACTCGATGGTGCGCTTCTGCCACTCGGAGAAGCCCTCGGAGGAGTCGATGCACAAAACGTCGGCACCTGCCTCCAGCAGCGCGGGGATGCGGGTCTCGTAGTCGCGGGTGTTGATGCCGGCGCCAACGATGTAGCGCTTCTCGGTGTCCAGCAGCTCCATGGGGTTCTTCTTGTGCTGGTCGTAGTCCTTGCGGAACACGAAGTAGCAGAGCTTGCCCTCCTTGGTGACGATGGGCAGGGAATTCAGCTTGTGATCCCAGATGATATCGTTGGCCTCCTTCAGCGTCGTGCCCTCGGGGGCGGTGATCAGCTTGGAGAGAGGGGTCATGAAGCTTTCGATCTTTTCATCGGTGGACATTCGGCTGACGCGGTAGTCGCGGCCGGTGACGATGCCCAGAAGCTTGCCCTCGGGGGTGCCGTCGTCGGTGATGGCGACGGTGGAGTGACCGCGCTCTGCTTTCAGCGCCAGCACGTCGGCCAGGGTCTGATCGGGGCGGAGATTGGAATCGCTGCGCACAAAGCCGGCCTTGTAGCCCTTGACCTTGGCCACCATAGCGGCCTCATCCTCGATGGACTGGGAGCCGTAAATGAAGGATACGCCACCCTCCTGCGCCAGCGCAACGGCCAGACGGTCGCCGGACACGGACTGCATGATGGCGGAAACCAGCGGGATATTGAGAGAGATCGACGCCTCCTCACCACGACGATAACGAACGAGAGGGGTCTTCAGGGACACGTTTGCGGGGATGCACTCGCTGGAGGAATAACCGGGAACCAGCAGATATTCGTTGAAGGTGTGGGAGCATTCCGGATAATAGTATGCCATAGCTTTTGATCTCCTTTATTTGATTGCGACCGGGCGGCCTTAAATATTTTTATAATTATACTACAAAGCGAAGGATTTTGCAAGAGGAAAATGCAAATTTTGCTTTTTTTATTGCTTTTTTGTAAAAAGGGACGGATGGGTATGCCGAGGGGTGGCAAAATTCCCACGTCCGCGGGGAAAATTTGCCGCTTGACTGTTGACAAACCGATGGGCTTCGCTTATAATATGATTTGAACGAAATGTTACCTACGAGGGGCTTATGAATTATAATTATCACACGCACACTGCCCGCTGCGGCCACGCCTCGGACGCGGAGCGCGATTATATCGAGGCGGCCATCGCCGCCGGCATCCAGCATATGGGCTTTTCCGACCATATGCCCTTTCTGTTCCCGGATGGGCGGGAGAGCGAGAGCGATTACCGCATTCCCGTGATGCTGGCAGAGGATTACTTCAAGACCCTCTATGCCCTGCGGGAGGAGTATAAGGACAAGATCGAGCTGCATATCGGCTTTGAGATGGAATACTACCCCAACTGCTTTGGGGAGATGCTGGCCTACGCCCGGAAGCTGGGCGCCGAGTATCTCATTCTCGGCCAGCACTTTCTCGACGAGCGGGAGGACGTGAGCGTGCGTCCCTCCAAGCTCACCGAGAGCGAGGAGAACCTTAAGACCTACACGGACTGTGTTGTGGCCGCCATGGAAAGCGGCGTCTTTACCTACGTTGCCCACCCCGATCTTTGCCGCTTCGTGGGTGCGGACAGCATCTATTACCGTGAAACCGCAAGGCTGCTGGACACCGCGCGGGAAACGAAAACGCCGCTGGAGATCAACTTCCTCGGTATCCGCGACGGCCGGCACTATCCCATGGAGAAGTTCTGGAAGCTGGCGGGGAAGTTCCGCGTTCCCGTGACCTTTGGGTTTGACGCCCACGACGCAGCTGCTGCCGCAGACCTCACGTCGCTGCCCCGCGCCATGGAGCTGGTGGAGAAATACAACCTCAACTATATCGGCGAGCCGGAGCTGAAAAAAATCTGAAAAGCCGGGGACAGTGGCGCGTTCCGACCGCCACTGTCCCTTTTGCGCATTCAGGACACGTGAGTGTCCATATATTCCTTCGGCGAGCAGCCAAACTCCCGCAGAAAGGCGTTATAGAAGGTGCGCATGGAGCCAAAGCCGCTCTCCAGCGCGCAGTAGGTGACGCTGTGCCGCTGCTCGTGCATCAGCATCACCGCGTTTTTCAGCTTGATGATGGTCAGATACTTGATGAGGGTGATCTGAAAGCAGGACTTGAAATAGCGGGACAGATAGCTTTGACTGTACCCGAAGTGGGCGGCGATCTGCGCCGGGGTGATGCCGCTTTTGAAATGCTCGTTGATGTACAGCAGAATCCGGGCGGAGGCGGCGGGGTCGTGTGCCTCGCCTGCGTACTCCGGGAAAATATGATCTGTCACAATGCCCAGGATCACGTAGATATATCCCAGCCGCTCCACGGCGTTGCGCGCCGGGTCCTTGATCCGCTCGTAGCAGGTCTTGATCTCCCGCACGGCCGCCTTGTCCACAATAAACGGGCTGGTGGCCTTCTTGCCCTTGGTGGCAGTGATAAATTCCTCGCAGAGATAGGGCGGGATGATCAGCACGCTGGAGCGGGAGCTCTCGGGCGTGCGGTAGGCGTGGCCGTCGTAGCTGAGCGCCACGGACATTTCCCCCGCCTGCAGCAGACGGTATTTGTCGTTGATCCAGGCCTCCATCTCGCCCTCGTCCACAAAATACAGCTCGATCTGGGAATGAAACTGAAATTTCCCCGCATCGTTGCAGTAGCTCTTATAGAACAGCCGGTTTTGGCTTTCTCGTTCCGCGTTGAAGATCGGTTGCTCCATGGTACCCTCCCGTTTGGTCAAAAAATGGCGCAAATGTGGCGCTTTTTGGCACGAAAATGCAATTTTTATGTGTTATCATTATCATAACACGCAAGCTGACTCTTGTCAACTTGAATTTTGCAGAAAAAGGGAACGGTCATGAGCTTCCTGCCGTATTTGTTTGCTGTTTTGAAAAACGTGGTCTATGGCTCCTCCGTATTTTTTACCGGCGAGCTGAGCGAAACCACGGACGTGCTGGATATTCTGGCGCTGCGCTTTCTCCTGAGCCTTGCCGTGATGTGGCTGCTCAAGACCGTGCGCATCCTCCGCATCCGCGTGGGGCTGCGGGATATCCTCCGTCGGCGGGAGGCGCGCTTTCCGCTGATCCGTGCGCTGCTTTTGGCGGCGCTGTTTGAGCCGGTGCTGTATATGCTGTTTGAGACCGCCGGCATCTCCATGACCACCAACGTGACGGCGGCGGTGATCATCTCCCTTTCCCCCATTGCCAGCTGCATTGCGGAGGAGCTGGTGCTGAAGGAAAAAAGCACCCTCCTGCAGAAGCTGCTTTTGCTGCTGGGCATTGTGGGCGTTCTGTACATCGCGCTGCATACCGACACCACCACCGGCGAGGATTCCGCAGCGGGCATTCTGCTGCTGTTTGGCGCCGTGATTTCGGGCGCGTTGTTCGCCGCCTTTTCGAGAAAGGCCTCCCATGGCTTTACCGCCATGGAGATCACCTACGTTTCCTGTATGCTGGGCGCGGTGCTGTTTAACGCGATCAACGTGGTGCGGCATCTTGTCGCCGGCACCCTTGCCTCGTATTTCGCCCCCTATTTCTGCCTGCGGAATATGGTGGGGTTCCTGTTTCTCGGTGTGCTTTCCACCATTGTGGCCACGGGCATGAACAACTACGCCATGTCCAAGGTGCAGATCTCCACCGTAGCCGCCTTTTCCGGCCTTTCCACCTTCGTCACGATCCTGCTGGGCGTGCTGCTGCGGGGGGAGCGTCTGTATCCCTTCCATTTTATCGGCCTCTCACTGATCCTTGCGCGGATGATCGGCGTCAGTGTCATTTCCATCCGCCGCGACCGCGTGCGCAGACAACAAAAAGAGGACTCTCAAATATCCGAAAGGAGTACGTAACGTATGAAAAAGCTGCTGGGCATTCTGCTGCTGATGCTCGCCCTGTCCGTTTTGCTGGTGGGCTGTCAGACACCGCCTGCCAACACACCCCCCAATGATCAGGAAACGCCTGACGATCCCGGTGAAGGAGATGATCCCGTGATACCCGAAGCAAAGCTTGAGCTGCACAAAACAGCCTCTCACCGCACGGCGGTCACCGTTTCGCCCGGCGGGGAGCTGACCTATACCGTGACGGTGAAAAACACCGGCACTGCCGCCGCCGAGGTACAGATCGCGGATACCCTGCCGGAGGGGGTCAACTACCGTACCGGCAACGGCACCCTGAATGGCAAGACGCTCACCCTTGCGGTCAACGTGCCCGCCGGCGGGGAGGCTGCTCTCACCTATACCGTGCAGGTGGGCGAGGAGCCTGCCACCCCCATCGTGGCGCCCGCCGCCACCGCCGGAGAGCTGGTGAGCGAGAGCCTCGTCAACTACGTGGGCGTGACCCTCAATGCCATCGACCGCGCCTATATGGCACGGGGCATTGCCGCCATGGCCTACTGCGAGAATACGGATCCGATCACGCTGCTCAGATACACCTATACCGTTGCCTTTACCAGAGCCCCCGACCTCACCGGCACACCGGCAGAGCTGCTGGCGCTGCTGTTTGAGGATGCCGCCACCGAGGCGGGCGACGCCCTGCGCGGCATGGTTGCCCCCACGCTGTACGGTAAGCGGGGCGGCGCCGTAGCCGAGCGCTTCTGCGGGGTGAGTGCTGCCGTTGCGCAGGCCGATCTCATTGCGGGCGACCTGCTGCTGCAGCAGACCGGGGAGAATGCCACGGTGCTGATCTACAACGGCACCGCTCTTGTGACCCTGGACGGTAAGGGCACGGCGGTGGATACGGCCGCGACGCTTTCCGCTCTCGCCAATGCCGATTGCTACGCGGTGCTGCGCCCCTCCCTTGGCATTGCGTCCTTCGTGCATTACGAGGATCTGGGCGACCTGCCGCTGACCGTGGCGGGCAGGGCGTTGCTTGCTACGGCGGAGGCCTATTTCTACCGCGGCTATCGCCTCCAGTACGACGATACGCGCATGCCCGGCTCCTATGAAAGCACCTCCGACCGGGGTGAGTTCCGCTGGCAGATCGGTCACTTCAGCCCCGAGGACTATACCGCCGAGCGCTGGGGCTATACCAACTGCGCCGGCTTTACCTACGATCTCTATCGTACCGCCCTCGGTCACGATCTGAAGAAGCTCTACACCACCTCCAATCTGGCCGCATACTATGCGGATGGCGGCAAGGCGGGTGCCTCGATGTACCCCTACACCTACTCGCCCAAGGCAACCGCCACCGCCGAGGAGCGGGAGGCGATCCGCAAGGCGTTCTTCGATACGCTCGCCATCGGTGATCTGGTGGTGGTGCGCCGCAACAACAGCAGCGGCCACGTGATGATGTACGTGGGTAATCGCACCGTGGTGCACAGCGGCGGCGGCAGCTTTGACTATAGCCACGACAAGGAGGTCTACGAGGCCACCGTCCGCTATATGAGCCTGGACTGGTACCTCTTTGATCCCTCCTCCGCCAACTATATCTTCCGTGAGGACGGCTATGTCCGCCGTCTTTGCGTGGTCAGACCGCTGGACGAGTTCGGCGGCGAGGTGCCCGCAGAAGCCAAAAACAGAATGGAAAGCCTGGCGGGCATCGTTGCCGAGAAGCTTTCCGGTCTTGGCGCGGGTGCGACCGTCAACGTGGGTGACGCCATCACCTTTACCGTCCGTTTGCGGAACGTGAGCAACGCTGCCAAAACCGTGGCGGTGACGGATACCGTGCCCGCCGGCACCACCCTGCAGGCCGCCCCCGGCGCCACCGTGAGCGGCAGTGCGCTCAGCTGGAGCGTGATCCTTGCCCCCGGCGCCACCGCCGAGGTGAGCTATACCGTAACGGTGAACAGCGACTGTGACACGGTGGCGTCCACGGATACCACCGTCGGCGGCGTTGTCCATACCTGCCCGCCCGTTTCGGTGCGCAAAACGCTGACCGAAAGCGAGCAGGCGGCGCTGGTGGCCGCCGTGGAGGCGCTGCGCCAGAGCAACAACCCAAAGGGGCTGACGGGCACGGCGCTGGTCAATGAGATCTACCGTCAGGCGGGGCTCGCCGCACCCTTCGTGACCAACCGCGGCCAGGAGGTCAGCGACGCCAAGCTGCGCAGCGAGCTTTTCGTCTTCAACGCCAAAAATACCGTGTGCTGGCTGCGCGCGGACGGCGATTTCGCCGGTATGCTGGTGCCCACGCTGTACGGTGGCCGGAAATATTTCACCTCCCAGCAGTATACCGCCACCGCCAAGCCCAATACCGACCGCTCCCGCCTCCCCCGCAGCCATGATCTCGTGATAGGCGACGTGGTGGTGCTGCGCTTCCTTTCCAGCGAGACGATGTACATGTACGTGGGCGGCGACCGACTGGTGAACCTTGGCAAGACCACCATGGATGCCGATACCTACGAGCTGGACGTGCGCCTGATGCGCCTGATGTCCGCCGGATACTACTATACGGTGCTGCGCCCCTCCATGGGACTCGAATAACGCCGTGATAAAGTATCAAATAAAAATCCCCCGGTCAAACCGGGGGTATTTCATTTTCGGGTAAAACCCTAAATGTTACGGGCTACGCACAAGTGCGTTTTAGATTGGCCTGTCAGCCATGCAATTGCTACTTGCTACCCGTAAACGGGTTTGCTCTAAATTTTATCATACCCCGTAGGGACCGGCGTCCTCGACGGTCCTTTTTAGAAGCTTTTTACACAATTGCAAGAGTACGGACTCGGCTTGAGCAAAGCAATTTCTGTTTTTTCAATCACACCCTAACGTCATTCTGTTCGAACAAACATATGCTTGATTCGTTTCTTTTGGACCGTCGAGGACGCCGGTCCCTACAGGCACACATTTCATTACTCCTTATCCCCTTATTTTTTATTTTCTCACCGGCATAGCCTTTATTGAACCACGCGAAGCGTGAGGCGACATATCGCGTGGTTTTCGTTATATAATAAGAAGCCGAGGCACGCGTGCCTCGGCTTCTTTTATTGCTTCACGTAGGTGGCAAGGGTAAAGGTACTGTCCGCCACGTCGGTGGGGCTTTCGGGGTGGTGGTAAAGTCCGTTGATCACCAGCTGCCCCTCGGCGGTGAAGTCGCCCCGCAGGTAAAAGTCCGGCGGATAATAGATATTAAAGGTGGTGTCGTAGCGCTCCTTGTCGGCGCGGGTCACCTTGGAGTAGGGATCGTGGGTGATATAGAGATAAACGGTTTTCCCATCCGCGGCCATCCAAAGGCTGCCCTCCACCACGGTGTCGCCGTTCTGATACTGAAACAGCTCCCGCGAGGTGGGCTTTGTCATGAGGAGGGTAAAGCGCTCGCCGCTCTCGGCCACGTAGGTGCCGGCGGGGATGTGCAGCGCCGCAGCGCCGCTGTAGAGATCCGACTCCGCCTTTTTTTCGTGTCCCTCCAGCAGGTAGGTGCCCATTTGATAGGGCAGCTCGCTGATGCGGTAGATATGGGTATACACGGTGCCGTCGGTAAAGCCCAGATCCTCCTCCTCGGCCATGACGGTAAACTGGGTAAAATCGGTGTCGAAGTCCTCCACGTAGCAGGAGAGCCAGTCCTCCGCCGTCTTGTCGGTGCGGGTGAGCATCAGGTCGAGGGGCGTTGCGATCTTCGCTCCGTTGCCCCGATAAAGCGCCCGGAAGCTGCCGCTGTACTTTTCCGTGCCTCCCTCCACGTAGCGAAAGGTCATGGCACCCTTGGCGCCGTCAAAGGTGAAGTAGGTATCCTCGTCGCCCTCCAGCACCCAGCGGCCGGTGATGGCGGCAAGCTCGGTTTTGTAATCCTCCGTGCCGTCGCCGGAGTCGAAAAGCCCTCCAAGCGCGCCGCAGCCACAGAGCAGCAGCGTGAGCGCGGCCAGCAGAAGTGCCGCTATTTTTCCGTATCGTTTCATGGGTCATACCTCCGTCAGTTCGCGCCCTCGGCGGGCGCAGCTTTCCTGTAGGTGCCGCCTGCGAAATCGGTGGGATCAAAGTCGCACGCGGGGGGATCGGCGTAGTGGGCGCCGCTCAAGAAGGTGAAGGAGGCGTCCGCGCCGAGGTTAAAGTCCATCAGCTGAAAATCGGCAAGAAGGGGCTCGTCCTCGCTTGGTGAGGGCTCGTTATGCCCGTGGGTGACGTAGATCAGCGCCACGTTGTGCGGTGTGCCGGAGAGGAATTCCTCGTAATAGCTGAGGCGCACCGTGCCCTCCACAAAGCTGTCCGCCGCCCGGTTTTCATAGCGCATATAGACGGTGTAGCCGGTGCTTTCGGGGTCGTAGGCGTAGGAATTATTGAGAAAATAGAAAAGATTTCCGGCCTCGTCAAGGTAGGTGCCGTCCAGCGCGGCGCAGCCGAGGTAGTTGGCCTTGCCATTTTGGTAGTCGCGGCGCTGGGCGCCCTCCCGCACGTAGGTGCCGATGGCGTAGGGCATCTCCGACAGGTGATAATCCCTGACGGGCACGCCGCCGGAGCGGGGCGGGTCGATGTGGTAGGCCTCGCGGATCACGGTGAACTGGCAAAGGGCGTCCCTTGCGTCCTCCGTGTAGCAGTCCACGTAGTCAAACAGCGAAAGACCGCTCTCGTCCCGGCCGAACTGCAGATTCAGATGCAGGGGAGAGATCGCCCCCTCGGCGCCGTAGTAGGTGATCCGGTGGGAGCCCTCCTTTTTCAGAACGCCGTCCTCATAATAGCGGAAGGTGCTTTTGTTAAACTCAAAATAAGCGGAGCTCACGGTGCTGTAGGCGTTGTCGTTGCAGACCAGATGCCATTTGACAAAGGTGTCGCCGTCGCCGAGGCTCACCACGCTGTCGCCGTCGTGGAGCCACTCCGACAGCGCGCAGCCGCACAGACTGCAAAGCAGCGTCAGAGCAAGCAATAAGGTGCATAGCTTTTTCACGGTCTATTCCTCCTTATTTTTGTTGGTATAAGATTAGCATAGCACACTTTTGGGGAAATGTCAATACGCGGCAGGGGAGGGAGGGACGGAAAAAGCCCCGTGGGTGCCTGCGAATTTGCTTTTCGAGGAGGCGAAAAGCAAAACGAAAGCCACCGGCAGTGCCGGTGGCCGGTTTTCAAAAATCGCTCACAGCTCCCGCAGGGCGGTCACGACGTGCGGGCCGAGGGTGGGGCGATGCGCCTTGGCGTTGTAGAGCGCGGCGATGGCCGCGTCATCCAGCGCGGGATGCGCCTCGATCAGCTCCCGCACCTCCAGCAGAGGCTCGCGGCAGGCCTCGATCACCCGCAGGATCGCCTCGCGTCCGTGGTGACATCTGCCGTAGGGCTCGTAGTGATGCGCGGTGTAGAGATGCTCGACGCCCTCCGTTTGCCGCAGCTTTTCCAGTGCCTCCAGATGCGCCGCGGGAAAGCGCACGTTTGCCCCCCACAGCCCCGAGCCGAAAATGCCGTGAAGCTGAAGGGAATCGCCGGAGATGAGGCACGCGCGACGGCGGCACAGCACGCCTGCGCTGTCGGGCGTGTGACCGGGCAGGGTAATGGCGTAGAGATCTCCGAGGATGCGCTCCCCATCCGAAAAGCTACGCACGTTCGCGTCCCTGTGCTTCTCGCGGAGCTTTTCACTGCGGGAGTACACGGTCAGGGCGGGGAAGGCCGCCAGCAGCGCGGCGAGGCCGCCCGCGTGGTCGGTATGGTTGTGTGAAATAAACACGCCTCTCAGCTCCTCGGGGGAGATGGAGAGCGCCTCCAGCGCAGGCAGAAGGACGTCGCTGACGTCGCTGTCGTAGCTGGCGGCGTCAAAGAGCAGTACGCCCTCCTCGGTGCGGATGACGTAAACGGTGGTAAAAATATCCTTATACGGCACGGGGATCGAAAAAATGCCGTCAAGCTCCTGCTTCGGTTGCATCGGCTTCCTCCATCATACGTCGTTTGTTTTTTTGCGCGATGCCGATGACGATAAAGAAGGTCACGGCACAGAGCAGCATCAGAATGGCGAACGCGAAGAACGCGGGGTTGTACGAGCCGGTCATATCGTAGCAGAGATTGACCATCGGCGTGCCGCAGGCGTAGCCCGCGTAGTTGGCCGCCAGCAGATAGCCGAGGCACTTGTCGTAGGAGGCAGAGCCGAAGAGCCCGTTGACGATGAGGGGGATGACCACGGTCTCCAGCGGCAGTGCGAGGGAGAAGAATACGGCGAAGACGGTGGCCAGCACCTTGCCCGTGGCGTTGACGGTAAGGAAGAGCATCGAGACGAAGGCGATGATCGTGGAGCATTGGCAAAGGAGCAGGGTGGGGCGCAGGCCGAAGTGGTCGTACACCAGCCCCACGATGATCTTGGACACGGTCAGCACCAGGCTGGATACGCTCAGCACGGTGGCCACGAAGCCCGCGTCAAAGCCCACGTCCTTCACGTGTGCCGCCCACGTTCCGCTGATGCTCTGTAGGATAAAGCCGGTGAGGAAGACCATCACCAGCACCAGATAGAACCAGGGCTTGTGCTTCAGCTCGGCAAGCTCCGGGCCGCGCCACGAGCCGCCGCGCGCCTTTTTGGCGGCAGGAGCGGGGGCAACGTCGGGCGGATTCTTCAGTACGACCACGGCGATGATGCCCACCACCGTCAGGATGGCGGCCACCAGCAGGTAGGAGCGACGGTAGCCGAAGGGCTCGCCGTTGTAGATGATGGGGGTGATGATCTGCGCCGCCACCGCGCCGCCCACGCCGTTGGCGGCGAAGACGATGCCGAGATAGCGGCCGATATTGGCGGTGAACCAGTGCTTGATCAGATAGCTGGCGATGGAATTGGTGGTAAAGGTCAGCCCCACGCCCAGCAGAATGCCGCCCAGATAAAAGAGCAGAATGTGGGAGGAAGTGGCGTAGAGGAGCATGGAGCCGATCAGCGAGAGAAAGCCGAAGCCGACCATGCGCCGTACGCCGAAGCGGCCGATCAGCGCGGCGAAGAACAGGTTGGTCAGCGCGGAGGTCACGTAGCGGAAGCTGTCGTTGATGGAAAAGAGGCTTCGCTTGATCTGCAGTGCCTCGGTGATGGCGCCGAGATACAGGCTCTTGTTACTGCTGCAGAAGCCGAGGCAGACGAACACCATCATAAAGCACACGGCCAGCACCGCCCAGCGATAGTGGGAGTTTTGTTGTTTCATAGTATCCTCCGATGTAGCCGTGAGGCTTGCTGTGCACCTTACGGCCACATCGGAGGATAC
>SVTA01000072.1 GCA_015064005.1 Oscillospiraceae bacterium | reverse complement strand
TGAGGGTGTTGAGGAAATACCGGGCAAGGGGCACGGCAGAAAAGGCATCCACGTAGTTGCGGAAGGTGGGGGTCAGCGTAAAGAGCTTGGGAATATACTCGCTGTTATAGGCGCTGTAGCTCTTGAAAGAGGTCAGCAGCATCCAGTAAAAGGGGAACAGCACCACCAATGCCCACACGGCAAGCAGCGTATAGACAGCAGTCTTCAGCAGGATGCGCTGAATGTGGGCGCGGCGCGCCACGCGATCAAAATCAGCAGCTGCGTTCACTGTACGCCACCTCCTTCCAGTTTTTTTCGCCGGATCAGCAGATTGATCGCCGTGATGGTCAGAACGATGAGGAACAGCACGATAGCCGCCGCCGAGGCATAGGAGGGATATCCGCCACCGTCGCCGTAAAGTCTGTCGTAAATATATCCCACAATGGTATTCATTTCCGCGGCATTCAGATCGGTGCCGAAGATGGCTACCGCGTCGCTGTAGGCCTTGAACGCGCCGATAAAGCCGGTGATAACCAAATAAAACAGCATCGGGGCGATCATGGGAAGCGTGATCCGGCGGAAGATGCGGAAACGGGAGGTGCCGTCCACGCGTGCGGCGCTGTAATAGTCCTCCCGCACCGAGGCAAGCGCGCCTGTCAGCACCAGCACCTTGAAGGGCATGACCACCCAGATCGTATAGATGCAAAGCACCAGCATTTTGGCGGCGTAGGGACCGTCGATGAAATCAATGGGCGCCACGCCGAAAAGACCAATGATCAGGTTCACAAGGCCGTTGGTATAGGGCGTTTTCTGAAACAGGATCATAAACACCATGCCCACCGCCAGCGTGTTGGTCACGTAGGGCAGGAAATACACGGTCTGGAAAAGCCGCCGCAGGGGCTTGATGGAATTCAGCGCCACAGAAAGCAGCAACGCCAGCGCTGTGGAGATCGGCACGGTGATAAACACCAGGATCAAGGTATTCTTCAGCGCCTGCAGGAAATAGGGATCCCGCAGGATATAGGAATAGTTATAAAATCCAATACCGGTATAGCTCTGCGAGGCGGAGTTGTACCCCTCCTCAAAGGAGTAAATGAGCACGTCCACCAGGGGATAGAGCATAAACACGGCAAGGAATAGCAGCGCGGGCAAAAGATACAACCACGCCTTAAGCTCATTCCGTTTCATAGCAAATCAATCCTCCCGTACGGTAAAGGGTATTCTCTCCTCGCTTGCCCGGTCAAACAAAAGGACCTTGTGGGGCTTCAGCGAGAAGGCCACGCGTTCGGCATCGCGGGAACGCACCTCTTCGGCGCTGACGATGGCGCGAAGCGCCGGCGCCTCCAGTGCCTCATGGGTAGCAACCACGCTGACGTCACGCCCCATGACCTCCACGGCCTTCCCGCGGCAGACGAGCGCGCCGTCCGCATCGGGCACGAAGCCCTCGGGGCGAATGCCCACGAAAACGGAGCAGTCGGGTGTGTTCGTCAGACGAAGTACAACGGCATCACCGATATAAAGGCAATTCTCCCGCACCTCGCCTCTAAATACGTTGATGGGAGGCGTGCCGAGGAACTTGGCAACGAACAGGTTGCAGGGATCGTCGTAGATCTCCTGCGGATGGCCGATCTGCTGGATCACGCCGGACTTCATCACCACGATGCGGTCGGAAATGCTCATGGCCTCCTCCTGGTCGTGGGTGACGAAAATCGTGGTAATACCGGTTTCCTGCTGAATGCGGCGGATCTCCTCGCGAGTCTGTAGGCGCAGCCGCGCGTCTAAATTGGAAAGGGGCTCGTCCAGCAGCAGTACGCGGGGCATCTTCACCAGCGCGCGGGCGATGGCCACACGCTGCTGCTGACCGCCGGAAAGCTCCGATGGCTTTCTGTCCATCAGGCCGTCGATCTGCACCAACGCGGCGATCCGCAGGGCACGCTCCCGCATTTCCTCTCTGGTGAGCTTATCGGGCCCCTTCAGATTTTCCAGCGGGAACAGAATGTTCTGCATCACCGTCAGATGCGGATACAGCGCATAATTCTGGAACACCAGTCCAATGCCGCGCCGCTCGGGCGGCAGGTCGGTCACATCATCCTCGCCGAAGAGGATCCTTCCTTCGCTGGGCTGCAGCAGGCCGCAGATGAGGTTGAGCATAGTGCTTTTGCCGCATCCGGAGGGGCCAAGCAGCCCCAGCAGCTCCCCATCCTTGATCTCTACGTTGGCAGCGTTCACCGCTATTACATCCTCGCCCTTTTTGCCGCGGGCAGGAAAGCGCTTGGTGAGATGCTGTAAGGTTACGTTCATCACAGTTCACTTCCTTTTAACTGATGAAGAGTATCTTTATTTGTAGTCATTATAGCACAATCGCCGTGGCGGCGCAAGGCTTTCGCGCGGTTTTTTGCCGTTTTTTTCCGGCTTTTGCGTTGTTTTCAAACAAAACCCCCGGGACACCTGCTGCCGGCGGCGATCCAAACAGTGAAGTATTCGCCATTTAATCTCCTAACGGTGCGAGTTTTATAAAACATCCCGACGGCTGTTGCCGTCGGGATGTTTCGTTATGCAGCTTTTCCTTTACGCCTTTTGCACAGGGCAAATACGCCGTAAAACGCCGCGATGTACAGGAAAAAGAGCAGCACCACCGAGATGGGATACAGGATCGCGTTGCCGCCCAGCAGATTGTATAGAATATCGTAGGGCGTGCCGTCACCGCGAACCAGAAACATGTAGTTTCCGCCTACCAAGGGATTGACGATATAGGCCGTGACGCAAAAGACCGTCAGGATCAGGCAGGTGATGGGAATGTTTCGTTTTTTCATGCTGGCCATGCCGGAAATGCCGATGTACAGAGAACCGAAGCCCGAAATGGTATGGGTGATGCCGGACACCACGTTGTCCACGCAAAGCACCGGATACGCACCGTAATTATTACCGGCGCCGTATGTACCGAGCAGCGCGCCCAGCATGCCGAACACGAATACGAAATCCAGCGCCGCTTCCTTGACTCTTCCCTTTGAAAAAGCGGCAAGCGGAAGGGTGATCAGCTGAATGCTGCAGAGAAACAGGGGCAGCTCCAGCGTCCAGCGCATGGGATCGTCCGACCGGATGCAGAAGAGCAGGATCTTGGCGATCTCGATCACGTCAATGGATATGGCTGCCGCCATCAGTACCTTGTTTTTATCGGGTAGCGATTTTTTCCTGTTTTGGAGTCCCAGCCACAGGGCCAGAGCGATCATCACGCCCACCAGCAGCGATACAAACAGCAAATGCTGCCAGGATAAAAAGCCCTCCGGATCGCGCTGATAGCCGCCAAATCCAAAAAATTCTTTCATCATATGCGACCTCCATCTTTTAGTATTTCCTCTTGAAAGCATCGTTCTTAGCCAGCATATCCATGATCTCGCATATGACCATAGTATACCACTATGCGCACACTTTTACATCCCCTTTTGCTAAATTTTGTTCAATATGTATATTTTTTCTACAAACGTGACAAATTTTGTCGTCCCAACAAATCTGCATCATCAAAAATATTGAACAGCCCCGATAGAATTTATGTATTTGCCAAACCTCTGCTGCTGATGTATAATATATATCGTATATATCCCCCCAAAAAAGGAGGCTCTATGACCATACAGCAATGCAAATACGTACTGGCGATCGCCAAGGCCGGCTCCTTCAGCGAGGCGGCAAAGCAGCTCTTTATCGCGCAATCCTCCCTCTCCGTCAGCATCAAATCGCTGGAGCAGGAGCTGAACGTCAAGATCTTCGAGCGCTCCGGCAACGGCGTTTATCTCACCGATGACGGCGCGGAGTTTGTCAAGTACGCCGGCGAGATCTGCGAAACCAGCGATTTTGTGGCCGAGCGCTACAGCACCCGCCACGTGCAGCAAAAGCTCTATATCGTCACCCAGCATTACGATTTCATCGCGGACATCTTCGGCAAGCTGCTGAAGGAGACCCTCTCCGAGAGCTATCGCTTCTCCATCCGGGAGATCGAGACCTACAATGTGATCCGCGAGGTGGAGACCGCCCACAGTGACGTGGGGATCATCGCCATCAAGGACGGTGACTATGAGGTGATGCGCCGCTATCTCGGCAAAAAGGGCGTTTCCTTCACGCCGGTGCTGAACGTTTCCCCCCACGTGTTCTTCCGAAAGGGGCATCCTCTGGCGCAGAAGGAGCTGCTCTCCGCCGCCGTTCTGCGGCAGTATCCTTACGTTTCCTACGAGCAGGGTGAACATACCAGCTCCTTCTTCACAGAGGAGCTGATGGACGTTTCCTGCATCGACAAGCACGTGGAGATCAGTGACCGTGCTACCCTGATGAACGTGCTGATGCTGACCGACGCCTATACCGTCGGCACCGGCATGATGCCCTCAGCTCTCAACCGGGGGGATATCGTCAGCGTACCCATTGAAAGTGATGCCTATTATATCATCGGTTATTTGCTCAACGAGAACCGCAAGGTTTCCGACATGACGCAAAAATTTATTGCCGGCGTGGAGGACGCGCTGCGTCCGCGCGACAAAGGAGGAGCACTGTGAAAGCACTTGTCAAGAAATTTCCCGAAAAGGGACTGTGGATGGAGGATGTCCCCGAACCCGTCACGGGCTCCGGTGACGTGAAGATCAAGATCCGCAAAACCGCCATCTGCGGCACCGATCTGCATATTTATAATTGGGACGAATGGTCCGAGAAAACCATCGAAACGCCCCGCATCATCGGCCACGAGTACGTGGGCGAGATCGTGGAGCTTGGAGCGGGTGTCAAGAATTGGCGGGTCGGGGAGCTGGTTTCCGGCGAGGGGCACATCGTATGCGGCAGGTGCCGCAACTGTCTTGCCGGCAACGGACATCTCTGCCGCGAGACGGTGGGCGTGGGAGTAAACCGCGACGGTGCCTTCGCGGAATATCTGGTGATCCCCGCCGAAAACGTGCGCCGCTGTGAAAAGGACATTCCCGAGGAGCTATACGCCATTTTCGATCCCTTTGGCAACGCGGTGCACACCGCCCTCTCCTTTGAAATGACCGGTGAGGACGTGCTGATCACGGGTGCGGGTCCCATCGGCATTATGGCCGCTGCCGTCTGCCGCCACGTCGGCGCACGGCGGGTAGTGATCACCGATATCAACGACGAGCGTCTGAAGCTGGCAAGACGACTTGGCATCGAGCACACCGTAAACACGGCCAAGGAAAGCCTTGACCAAGTGATGGAGCAGCTCTCCATCCGCGAGGGCTTTGATATCGGTCTTGAGATGTCGGGCAGCGAGCTCGCGCTGAATAGCATGATCGACCACATGATCCACGGCGGGCGCATTGCCCTGCTCGGCCTTCTCAAAAGCGACAGCAGGGTGGATTGGTCGAAGATCATCTTCAACGGTCTCGTTATCAAGGGCATTTACGGCCGCCGGATGCACGAAACCTGGTATAAAATGTCGGCCATGCTGCAGGGCGGCCTCGACATCTCCGGCATCATCACCCATCGCATGGACGCAAGGGATTTTGAGGAGGGCTTTGCGGCCATGAACAGCGGCAAGAGCGGCAAGGTAATCCTTGACTGGAGCCATATCAACGATTGAAGGAGCAACAACATGAAATCTGCATTAAATATTTTTAAGGGCATTTGCGAGAGCATTGAAAAAGAGGGGCTTACCAAAAACGAAAGGATCCTCGCCTCTCCGCAGGGCGCGAGGGTGCGCCTTGCAGACGGCCGCACGTTGATCAATATGTGCGCCAACAACTATCTGGGGCTGGCGGACAGCAAGGAGGTTATTGAGGCCGCAAAAAAGAGCTACGACACCTATGGCTACGGGCTTTCCTCCGTGCGCTTCATTTGCGGCACACAGCAGCTTCACAAGCAGCTGGAGCAGAAGCTCAGCGCGTTTTTAGGCACCGAGGATACCATTCTTTATTCCTCCTGCTTTGATGCCAACGGCGGTCTGTTTGAAACGCTGCTCACCGCCGAGGATGCCATCATCAGCGACGAGCTGAACCACGCCAGCATCATTGACGGCGTGCGGCTTTGCAAGGCGCAGCGCTTCCGCTACAAAAACAACGATATGGCCGACCTGCGGGAAAAGCTGGAGGCCGCCAAGGGCTGCCGCATCAAGCTGATCGCCACCGACGGTGTCTTTTCCATGGACGGTCTGGTGGCCGACCTCAAAAGCATCTGCGATCTTGCTGACGAATACGACGCGCTGGTGATGGTGGATGACAGCCACGCCACCGGCTTCATGGGCAAGACCGGTCGTGGCACGCCGGAGCATTGCGGCGTGCAAGGCCGCGTAGATATCCTCACCGGCACCTTTGGCAAGGCGCTGGGCGGTGCCTCCGGCGGCTACACCTCCGGCAGAAGGGAGATCATTGATCTCTTGCGTCAGCGCTCCCGCCCCTACCTTTTCTCCAACACGCTTGCCCCTGCCGTGGCAGCAGGCTCCCTTCGCGTGCTGGAGCTGATCGAGCACGACACCGTAAGACGTGACAAGCTCTTCGCCAACACACGTCTGTTTGCCGAAAAGATCAAGGAGATCGGCCTTGAGGTCATCGACGGTGGCACGCCCATCATCCCCGTGATGCTCTACGACGAGCACAAGGCCGTGGAAATGGCAAGACGCATGATGGAAAAGGGCGTTTACGTGGTGGCCTTCTCCTATCCCGTGGTGCCCAAGGGCAAGGCGCGCATCCGCACCCAGCTCTCCGCCGCACTCTCCGAGGAGGATATCCTCTACATCGTGAAATGCTTCAAGGAGGCAAAGGAGGAAATGGGCATTTAACCCGCAAACGGTATCGAAAAAATCGCAATATAAAGGAGCTGAACCACGAAAACGCGGTTCAGCTCCCTTTATTGTGTGTATCGTGTATTTGGGTGATACATTGGGGGTTGTCGGGATGTTCGCACGAACTCTTTTTTGAAAGTTTTGATCCAACTTTTTTAAAAGTTGGCGGGTGTGGGCGGCGCCCACAAAAAACGCCGTTTCTTTTTGATAACTTTTTCTTTGCGGCTCACACCTGCAAAGAAAAAGTGGCTAAGGAATCTGAAAGCCCTTGCGGCTACAGCCATTTGGCGTCTGCAAACTCCTTGCCCGCTTTTCTCTTTGACACCCGAGGCACAAAGAGAAAAGCTATCAAAAGAGAAATGCCCTGTGGGGCTCTGCCCCAAACCCCGCAAGCTTTTTGAAAAAGCTTGACCAAAACTTGCCACAAGGGTTTGTGCGAACAAAGCGAGAAATCAAAATTTGATATTCTTCACGCGATGAAATGCCACTACGCCGTTCCATCACGCAGCCCTTCTTTGCTCTTACGTTCTCCCCAGAAAAGCCATGGCGCACTTGTAATAGATATTCTCAAGCACAGCCTGCGGCAGCTGCAGACCCGTGACCCGCACCGGCTTCGGGCGGCTTTCGTTTGAAAATTCCCGATCCCCCTCTCCCCCAAAGAAGTGGTCGGTCACAGCGTTTTTCAGGTCGTTATACGCCCGTGCCTCGCCCTCCAGGCGGTTGGTGGCGTCGGTGCCAAAGAAGCAACGGTGACTGTATCGCAGGAAAAATTCCCTTGCCCGCACCGCGTTTTCTGACAATTCCTCATAAATATTCAAGGCGGGGGTCATATCCATGTAAACATTGGGATAGGCCTCCATCAGTTCAAATGCCTTTTCGATATTTTCAGAGTAAAAGCCCATATGTGCCAGCGCCAGCTTCAGCCGGGGATGGCGGGACAGCACGGCTTCAGCCGCCTCAAAATACCGCCGATGCGTGGGAAAGCGTCCGTCGTATACCCAACCCATTTGAATGGCACGGGGCGTGGCCTTTGCAAGATCCCAGCCGTAGGCGGGGTCGTTGTTGTGCATGATGATGGGGTACTGCTCTTTCTCCGCCAGCGCAAAAAAATCCTCGTAAAGCGGATCGTCATACAGATGGGGGAAATCCGGATAATAGTTGGGCTTGCCGCCCTGCAGCAGCTTGATGCCGTCAAATCCATTCTGCATCAGCGCCTGGGCCTGCTTTGCGAAATCCTGACCCGGGAAAAGACACCCAAAGGCAAAGCTTTCCTTTCCCATGGCCGTCTTCAGCTCCAGCGCCGCCTCGTTACAACGCGCAAAAAAGCCCTCGTAACCCGCAAGCCCGTTGCAAAACGACAGCACGTTGATGCCGCTGTAGCCGTGCCGCTCGCACATCTCGCGGAAGTATGCAGTCGACTCCGCCACGGGCAGATCATATTCAATGTGTACGTGAAAATCGATTTTTTTCATCATATTCTGTCAAGTGCCTCCTTGATGTGCAGATCCCACCATTTCCACGTGTGATCACCCTCAGAGGTTTCAAAAACGTGGGGGACATCCAGTGCTGTCAGATGGCGATCAAAGCGGCGGTTCACATCAATGAGCGAATCCTCCGTCCCGCACCACAAATAGAGCTGCGGGAAAGGCTTGCCCTCTGCCCGATTCCGGGCGGCGAGGGCGAAAAGATCGTGCTCGCTCCCCTCCAGCTGCAGCGGGCTTTCCAGATCATAGCCGAAAATGCTCTGCCACTCGGCCAGATTGCAGGGGCGCCCCTTTCTTGTGATATCCAGCGAGCCGGACAGCGAAATGCAGGCACCGTACTGCTCCGGGCGGGAGAGCGCCAGCTTCAGCGCGCCGTAGCCGCCCATTGACAGCCCCGCCACCACGTTGTCCTCGCGTTTTTCACTCATGCCGTGAAAGCTTCGACGGCACAGCTCCGGCAGCTCCGTGGCAATGAAGCTGAAATAATTTGCCCCGCAGACGGTATCGGTATACCAGCTTCTGCCGCCGTCGGGCATCACCACCGCCAGCCGCCGCTCCCGCGCATATCGCTCAATGGCGCTGTAGCGCATCCATGAGGTGTGGTCGCCGGAAAGCCCGTGCAGCAGCCACAGCGTCCGATAGGATTCGCCCGCACCAAGGCACTCCTCGGGCAGCAGCACGTGGACGGACGTGTCCCGATTCAGTTGGCTCGATTTGTAATGCAGCTCAAGAAACATAACTCCTCCTTTGGCGAGCAGAACGCTCACACGGATACAGATGTGTCGCTGTCCTGAATGCGCCTCTTCAGCAGGCACATCAGCAGCACCAAAAATACCGCGCCCGTCAACAGCCACGAGATGGGGTAAGAAATGAAAATGCTTTCCAGATTTTGAAAATATCGGAAGGCGGTGTAGATCCACACCACGCGGAATACGCAGGTGCCGAAAAAGGTGACCAGCGCCGCAAGGCCGGATTTGCCAAGGCCGCGAATGGTTCCGGCACAGGCGTTCATAATGGAATAAATAAAGAATGCGGGCCATTTCCAGAACATACGCACCATGGCGGCGTCGTAGGTGATCACGGCAAGCGTATCCTCTGCCTGCTTCACGCCATACAGCGACAGCAACGGCTCGCGCAGGAGCATCCCCACCGCAGACATGACCAGGGCGATCACCGTGGAAACCAAGCAAATGAGGCCAAACGCCCGACGCACGCGGCGGTAGTTCCCCGCGCCCATATTTTGTGCCGTAAAGGCGCTGGCGGTCACTGTGACGGCGCCTAAGGCGGTGAAGATAAAGTTTTCAAGGCTACCCGTAGCGGTGGAGCCCTTGATCACGGGAGCGTAGGCGCTGCCGGGAGGGGTTAGCGCATTGTTGACCTGCAAAACCGAGGATTGGATCAAAATATTGGATATGGAAAACAGCGCATTCTGAATACCGGCAGGAAAGCCGATGCGGGCGATCAGTGCGAACTGCTCGCGGTTGACCCGCAGCCGGCGGAAGGATACGCGGCACACGTCGCCCCGTTTTGCCAGATAATACCACAGTGCGCAGGCCGAGGCCAGATTGGCAATGGCCGTGGCGATGGCCACGCCCTCCACGGAAAGATGCAGCGCCAGCACGAAGAACATATTGAGCCCGGTGTTCAACAGTCCCGAAAGGGTCAGCACCAGCATCGGGGTCTTGGTATTGCCCTGCGCCTGCAAAATGGCGGAAAGGAAATTGGTCAGAGCGAGGAACGGCATACAGCCGAGATAAATATAGGAATACCGCACCGCCAGCGTCAGCAGATTGCCCGTATAGCCCATACCGAGCAGCACGGCACGGCAGGCCGCGATGCCCACCACCGCGCCCAGCGCGCCAAAAAGCAGGCTCATGCAGATGGCGGTATGGACAGCGTGCGCGGTTTTTTCCCGATCGCCCGCACCGATATGCCGCGCCACCGCCACGTTGGCGCCTACGGAAAAACCAATGAACACGTTGGTGATCAGCGACAGATACGAGCCGGCCGAGCCCACCGCGCCTACGGCATCTGCCTCGGGCGATAGCCCCACCACCATAATATCCGCCGCGTTATAGAACTGATGCAGTAAATTGGTGACGATCAGCGGCAAAATAAATTTGACAATGCTCGGGAACAGCGCACCCTTGGTCATATCCATACCGCGTCCCCATTTTCGCGTGGCTTGCATGGCCGTCCTCCCCTTCCGTTTGACAAAATTCCTTATACTTTGTCATGATTTCCTATTGATTATAACACGGATCCGTGATATAATCAAATACAAATAATAGTATATAAGTATAGCCTTAAAGCTATAGAGGAGCGACTATGACCACAGCTGAAAAATACATTTATCAGGTTTACGCGGAGCAAAGCTTTTCGAAGGCCGCCGAAAGCCTTTTTATTTCCCAGCCATCTCTCAGCACAGCGGTGGCGCGCAAGGAGCGGGAGCTGGGCTTTGCCATATTTGACAGAACCACCAAGCCCATCACGCTGACGCCGCAGGGCCAGATCTACCTGGATATGCTGGAGGAAATGCTGGAAAGTGAAAAGAATATGCAGCTGCGGGTGCAGCGCCTTTCCAGCGGCGCGCAGAACGTGATCGGCATTGGCAGCGGCCTCTCCACAGGCTACTACCTGTTGCCAGATATCTGCGGCGCCTTTCACCGACAGCATCCGGAGGTGGAAATGATGGTGGATCTGGGCAATCTGGGCGCCACCACCTCGTTGCTGGAGCGGCTTTCACATTTTCAAAGGCTGGACAGGGGCGAGATCGACACGGTGCTTTGTTACGAATACGACGCGGATAAATATGCCGGAGATATCCTTTGCAAGGAGCGCTTGGTGGTGGCCATGCACCGTTCCCTTGCTCCCACACCACTCCTCCCCCTTGCAGTAAACCGTCAGGAGCTGCTACAGGGCACCTATCCCCCGGAAAAAGAGATCCGAAAGAGACATCTTTTCCGGGAGATCCCCTTCTTTGATTTTCTGCCCAACAGCAGCACCGGGCGCTTTATCGTGTTACGTGAAGCCTCAATCAAAGCGCAAACAGTACAGTCGGGATCAACGCAGTCGTGTACGTGAGGCAAGAAAACGATAGAGGTATAGACGATGACTAATAATATGCACAAAAAGGCAACGATGCTTTTCCGGTTCTTGCTTAGCATTATTTTCTTATACCTCCAATTCCTAAATACTAATTTTGAATGAAAAACGTTATTTATTCCGCATCACTTTTTCGTTGGCAGTGCTTTTGACA
>SVTA01000071.1 GCA_015064005.1 Oscillospiraceae bacterium | reverse complement strand
TCGTGTCCGAGGGCGTCGAATATTCGGTTGCCCGATCGGGATTGATCCCTGCGGGGAACGGTCTGTACCAAATGACGCTCGCAGAGGATGCTCCCGCGCTGAAGGAGGGCATGTACACGTGTATGTACCGTGTGAGATATTATCATCCCATCACGGGTGTTCGCGCCATCGTCGAGTCGGAAATTACCGACGTGGTGATGACGGTCAAGTCTTAATTATAACTCGCCCCGACAAAGGCGGGGCTGAGATATAATACATTTCAATTTATAATGCAGAAAGGAATTTACATGATGAAGAAGATTGTTTGTATCGCACTTGCAGCATTGATGATGTTCGCTATGTCGGTTTCTGTTTTTGCAGCAGATCTGGCTGTTCCCGGTACGTCGACCGGTGACGTTGTGGTTAACGTAACGACCAGTGGCGCAGCAGCTGAGGCTACCTACAAGGTCGTGGTGAACTGGGGCGATCTGAATTTTGAGTATAGCGCCAACACCTGGAACCCTGATAAGATGGAGTACGAAGGCGGCTGGGTAGGCGGCGTTAACACTGGCACGATCAACGTTGAGAACCGCTCCAACGCGAAGGTGGACGTTGAGGCAACGATCGACAATGCCACCAAGAATGGTGTCACTGCGACGCTGAGCAATTATGAATTTATGCTGGGTTCGGCTGCTGCTGACGGCGCTATTACGGGCGGCAAGGGTCCGAATCAGGACATCACTGTTACCGTAACCGGCACTCCTACGGCTCAGGGCGAATTTACGATCGGTACGATCACCGTTACTCTGTCGAAATAAGTCATCCCCCATATGACGCGGGCGGTAGCGTAGTCCGCCGCCCGCGTCATTGGCCGGATGATGGGATCGTTCGGCCACCCTATGTAGACTACGGTTCAATACGATTCGTCATATTGACTACCTGTCCGCGTGACCCCGTCACGTTGACTTAGCCGCCCTTTGAATATGACATGTTTGGAGATCGATATGGATAAAAAGCAAGTGATCGTTTTAGCGTCCGTCGGCGCGCTGCTGCTATCGGTTCTGATCGCGCTGATCGCGGTCATGACCAGGCAGATACAGCCCGTCCGCGGCGACTTTACACCGCCTCCCTTTGAGGAAAACGTGGAGATCGGCACCCCCGAGGTGCCAAGCTCGGCTCAATACGGAACCGTGACGGTGAGCGAGGGCTTTGCCTTTGGTATGATGGCAACGCCGACGCTGGAGGGAAACGATCTTGCGCTTTACCTTGCCTCGCCCGCGACCAACACGGTTTGGCTGCTGGTGCGAGTGTACGACGAGTCGGGAAATCTGCTTGGTGAGAGCGGCCTGATCCGCCCGGGTGAATATTTGCCCGCGCTGAAGCTGACCACGCTCCCCGAGGGGGATACCGTTCGCGCAAGCGTGCTATCCTACGAGGTACCAACCTATTACAGCATGGGCGCCGCCAATGCGACGCTGCATATTCAAGCCGCGCCCTGACGCGCGCTTGTTCGAAAGGAACGGACAACTTCGGTTGTCCGTTCCTTTTTATGCGTTTTTTCGTTTTTGCCGCAAAAATTGCCAATCATAAGTTCCGCATTGCGGTACACAATATATCTCGGAGCGCGAAAGCAGACGTTGACTTTCGCGGGGAAGAAAGGCGGTTGCCCACGGGTGCCGACTTTACCCTGTGAGGCGACGCGCCGGACGCTCTTGAATATAGATGAAAAGGCTCGCTTTGCCGCTTCACGCAGCGGATGCCGAAGATGGTGTGAGCGAGCGAAGGAGAACGAAAATGGCAAACAAGCAGGCAAAGAAGGCTCTTGAGCAGTTCAAGATGCAGGCCGCAAGCGATGTGGGCGTAAATCTTCAGCAGGGCTATAACGGTGATCTCACCTCCCGCCAGGCCGGCAGCATCGGCGGCCAGATGGTCAAGAAGATGATCGAGTCCTACGAGCAGGGTATGCAGAAGTAAAATTCTTTTAAGGTTTTGACACTGGGGGCCGCGCTTTGATGGCGCGGCCCTTTTTTGAAAGAGAAGGCCACCGGCGGGTGCCGGTGGCCTTCGGGAATATTGGTGTCGGTTATGACGGTGCTCAGGCTTCGTTCTCTGCCTCTGTCTCGGCCTCCTTGCCATCCAGCCAGATGGGGTTGCCGACGGCGATGCGGAAGCCGCCGTGGGTAAGGTCGACCACCTCGGCGCGATAGAAGGCACGCTTCTGCACGGCAAGCGAGAGGTGCTGTGTCTCCCGTCCGTTGAACATGGAGGCGTACGCGAGCCCCTCATCGGTATAGACGCGCAGCTCGTAGGCAGTATTTTCCCGGAAGGCGGGGGCGTGGAAATCACCCACACGTAGCGTGAGGCGCATGCCGTCACGATAGACGAGCTCCGAGCCCATGGGGTGTCCGTCGATCATCATCTGGATACCAAGGGCACCTACGGCATAGTCGGCAGAGTGCATCACATCAAAGAAGGCTCTGCCGGATTTTTTCTTGGAATAGAAGGTGGAAACACAGCCGTTGCTCACGCCTCCGTGGGTATCCGAGCCGCCGGATGCCCACACGTGCTTGCCGAGTGCCAGAATATCGCACCACAGATCATAGCTGCGGATAGAGGAATGGTGTCGATAGCTGCCCACCATCACCTCAAGGTACATATGCTCGCCCATGTAATAATCCAAGGGGTTGTCCGAGGCCATCATGGTTTTGGGATGCGGATGCACCATGATGCCGCCGATGGATTGGATATAGCGCGTCAGCTCCATAAAACGCTCTTTGGTAAATTTCGGATACTTATAGCTGCCCGTCAGCTCGTCGCCGCGAAACTCGAATTCGGGGAAGTTTGCCATGACCATGGCAAGACCGTATTTGTGGGGGAACAGCATATTGTAATGCATGCTGCGGTCGATCACGTTCTCAAGATCAGTGATGGTGGTGCCAGGCTCGGTGCCGATGATGAAGCGCTCCTCATCCCACTCGGGCAGGAAGAAGCCGCGCATCTGCTTGTGGTCAACAATGGCGGCAAAGTCCAGCTGCTTTTCGTCCATGGCAGCAGGCCAATCGGCCAGCGGAAATTTTCCGTCACTGGTGCCACCGCAATCGCTGTGCACGTGCTGATCGCCATAATAAGGGCGATAGGCGGCGTAATAGTCCTCCAGCGCCGTGAAATCGGCGTTGTCCGTGCCAAGGACGGTGTGGGTATCGGCGGTGGCGGTCTGCCAGTCGTCGGCATGATTTTCGATCTTGTCGGGGGCATCAACAGGTGGCATCACGGCGTGCTCCACCGCTGTCTCAAAGCCCTCCAAGCGGCAATCGGTCAGGGTCACGCGATCTCCCTCGCCCCAAATGGATACCGCTGCACGGTTGCCGCGGGTATCCACCAGCAGGCAGCCTTCAACGGTGAGGGAGCAATTTTCGTTGGCGAGGTGGGGGGTCAGGAAGCCCTCACCGACACGGGAGGCATCCACAAACACGCTGTCGCGCACGTGCATTTCCAAGGCACTGTCCTCGTTACCGACCAGCGAGGTGGAGATGCCGTTTTCGCCGCCCAGCTCCTTGAAGTAGCAACCGTTGATATCAATGCGCGTCACGGGTGCGTTCTTGGTGTAGCAGGAAATGCTGCGCGTGATATCGGTAAAGCCGAATACCTGTGAGGTGTGGTTGATGACCACGCGAGAGAAGGTGATGCTTTCGGCGTTAAGCTGTGCAAACATGCCGCCGCGGCCATAGTCGTAAAAGTTCTCAAGGCGGATGTTTTCCAGCCTCACCGTGCGGTGCAGAGCCGTATCGGCATCAAGACGAGCCGCATCGTAAAGCGGATAGCCACAGGGACCGGTGTGGATGATGTTGCGGAAGGTGAGGGTGCAGGGATAATCGCTTTTGGCGCGCAGATCGGCCACGCGGAAAAACTTACTGCAGGTGAAGCCGTCCAATACCAGCGTAGCGATCTCATTATCGCCCGTAATATTCATTCTGCTGAACCATCTGGCGCCGCGCAGCTCGCTTTCTCCTTCCCCCACGCGTGCGGGGTTCAGAGTGGGTACCACGGTGGGATCCTCGGTATGGAATATATTGGGCTCAACGCCTGCCTGCTCACCCAGCAGAAAGCGAGAGGCACCAACGACTACCATATCCTCGCGCTTTCCGCCGATGTGGTGCACGCCGGCGGAAAGCAGCAGCACGGGTGCGGTGAATTCCTCGTAGGGAAGGCCTGCCAGTACCTCGTCAGGCGTTTCGATTGCAGCCGCGTTGGCCTCGGCGCAGGTGGCAAACAGATTAACACCCGCCTCAACGATGTAGGTTACGCCCTTGTAGGTAAAGGTATCCTTGGGGGAATTTTCAAAATCGCTTTGGACGGCGTAATAGCCTTTGGGTAACTGCTGCATGGTGATAACCTCCTGTTCAACGGTGGATTTTATATGATAGCTTCCTCTTCCACCGCCGTCGGGCTTTATAGGGACGGGAAGGGAAAAAAAGCAATTTTTGGCGCAAAGTGGAAACGCTTTTAAGGGTTGATAGAAAAAACATCTTAAAATTTGGAAAATTTATCTTGACAACTTGGAAAAACCGTGTTATACTGTATACAGCAACAAATTCCGACAAAAAGGATGGAACAGAAATGAAAAAGCAAGAGCGTCTTGAAGCGGAAAAATTCCTGCTGCAATGCATTTTTGAGGAGGATCCCGATTTTGTGGATCGTACCATGGAGGCCTTCTCGGTTTCCCGCTCTACCGTTTATAATTACATCAATCACCTGCAGGATACCGGTGAGCTGGAGCGCGTCGGCGGCTCGATGCCTTACCGCATCGTGTACCGCACCACCCGTTTCACCATCGATACCTCCAAGGAGCGCTCCGAGGATCGCGTATACAATCGGGATATCGCCCCTCTGCTTGCGGATTATCCTGCCAACGTGCAGAAGATCTGGCGCTACGCCATTACAGCGATGCTGAACAATGCCATGGAGCATTCCGGTGCCTCTGCCATCGTTTGCGTGGTCAGCCGCAGCCGCCTTTGCACCATCGTGGGCATTCTGGATAACGGCGTGGGTATCTTCCGCCGCATTCAGCAATCCCGCCGCGAGGAAACGGGGGAGAGCATCACCACCGCCGAGGCAGCCTCGCTGCTGTATACCGGCGGCTACACCAGTGATGACGACGCCCACCGCGGCGAGGGCATCTTCTTCACCTCTCGTCTGATGGATCATTTTGCCATTCGCTCGGATATGCAGCTCTTCACTCCCGTTGGGGAGGATGAGGAGGACGAGGGCGCCGGCGAGCGCTTCCGCGGCACCGCCGTGCAGATGGCACTGAATAACGATACCGATCGGGAGCTGAGCGACGTGATGGCCCGCTACGTGGACCCGGAGGAGGGATTTGTCCGCACGGAGATCCCCGTGGCTCGCTTCTTCGGCGGCTTCCCGGTTTCCCGCTCCGAGGCGCGCTACCTTGGTGAGCGCCTGGAGGGTTTCCGCCAGGTGACGCTGGATTTTGCAGGCGTTACCGAGATCGGTCCGGATTTTGCCCACGAGTTCTTCGGCGTGGTGGTGCCCCGCCATCCCGAGCTGACCGTGCTGACCGAAAACGCCACCGACGGCGTTGCTGCCGCCATTCGCCGCGCCGAGCGGTAAGAAACAGCCCAATACCCCCGCTCGCACACCGCCCGGTGTGCGGGCGGATTTTTTCAGCACTCGTGTGGCTGCACGGCCTCCCTTTCGGAGGATGGATGCGGGAAATCTACATTTTTATTTTACATCAAACGGAAAATGCCGTCAATACAAAATTCTGTTTTTTTCGTACAAGATTCAATACCGAAGCAGTTAATGGCCGCTCCAAAGCCATCGCGGCCACGGATTTTTATAAATCTGTTGACATTTTTTGCAAAAGGTGCTATACTGAAGCTGCGACACAAGTGAAATGCTTAAATGCGGTGTGCGTTTTTACATTGGTAAAAATGCATGCCTGGTTTCGCATACCGCTTTTAAGCTTACATATTTGTCGAAACACTTGTGTCGCAGCAATGGGGCTTTGCATTTTTCGGTGCGCAGCTCCGCTGCGCACTTTTTGTTAGATTAGAAAGGAAGTGTAACGATGAAAAAAACGGTTGTTGTATGTATGCTGATGCTACTCTTGCTTCTTGCCGGATGCAAGGAGGCTCACGTCCATTCCTTTGGCGAATGGACGGTAACCACCGCACCCACCTGCGGCCTGAAGGGTGAAGAGGTGCGGGTTTGCGCCTGCGGCGCGGAGGATCGGCGTGAGATCGCCGCCACCGGCGAGCACAGCTACGGCGCGTGGACCGAGGAAACCCCTGCCACCTGCGGCCTGAAGGGCGAGGAGGTGCGTGTCTGCGCCTGCGGCGCGAAGGATCGGCGTGAGATCGCCGCCACCGGCGAGCACAGCTACGGCGCGTGGAGCGAGAGCACCCCTGCTACCTGCACCGTAGCGGGTGAGGAGAAGCGTTCCTGTGCCTCCTGCGGTGCCTCTGAGACAAGAGAGCTGAAGGCGCCCGGGCATCAATACGTCAAGCGTGCTTGCACGGCCTGCGGGGATATTCTGTACAGCGAGGGGCTGGATTATCTGTTGAGCGACGACGGAGCAAGCTATGAGGTGTTTCATTGGGGCAAATGCAGTGATGAGGAGATTCTGATCCCCCCCGTCTATGAGGGCAAGCCCGTCACTGCCATTGGTATGTATGCGTTTTCCGACTGTGAATTCCTCAAGTCCGTTACCATTCCGGACAGTGTTACCACCATTGGCGAGCGCGCCTTCTTCAACTGCCTGTATCTTACCACCCTTACCATTGGCGAGGGTGTGCGCGTCATTGAAGACTCGGCCTTCTTTAACTGCGTGCGGCTGGCTGCCGTCGTCGTTCCCGACAGCGTGAGTCAGATCGGCGACTCGGCATTTTACAGCTGCACGGGACTGGCCTTCGCCAGCCTTGGCACCGGCGTGACCTCCATTGGGAATTTTGCCTTCTATGAATGCAAGAATCTTGCCGTTGTCAATATCCCCAAGAACGTGACCACCCTTGGCAATCAGGCGTTTTTAGAGTGCAGCAATCTGACCCATATTTCGATCCCGGGCGGCGTGCGCTCCATTGGATATGGCGTCTTTACGGACTGTAGCAAGCTTTCCGTTGTGAACATTGAAAACGGTGTGACCACCATTGCCGAGGGGATGTTTATGGATTGCGTCAGCCTTACCACCGTTGTGATCCCCGATAGCGTGACCACCATCGTGGAGGGCGCGTTTGGAAACTGCGAGGCTCTTGAAACCTTGATCGTGGGCAAGGGGCTTACCCACATCAAGAGCACTGCCTTCTCCGGCTGCTACGAGCTCCTCTACATTTATTATACCGGCACGGCAGCAGAGTGGCAGGCGATTACCGTTGATTCTTACAACACCCCCTTTTCCAGCGCGTTCCGCTACCTCTACAGCGAGGAGCGCCCCACCGTCTCCGGCCGCTGGTGGCATTACGTGAACGGCGCGCCCGTTGCTTGGTAACGATTTCAGTAGCCTGACTTGACAGGAGAACGATATGAAAAAATGGATTTTTGCATCGATTTTATTGCTGCTGCTTTCGCTTGCAGTAGCCTGCACACCCACCCCTGAGCATACCCACGCCTTTGGCGAATGGGAAACGGTGACCGCCTCCACCTGCACGGCAGACGGCGAGGAACAGCGCGTTTGCGCATGTGGCGAGGCCGAAACGCGGCCAATAGCCGCACAGCATACCCCCAATGAAGCCGTAAGCTGCACCGAGGCGATCGCCTGCACGGTCTGCGGCGTGGAATTGTCAGCCGCGCCCGGACACGATTTTGTGGAATATGCCTGCACCCGCTGCGACGAAACGCTGTACAGCAAGGGGCTTGACCTCGTGCTCAGCGACGATGAGCTGAGCTATGCCGTGGCCGGCATGGGCAGCTGCACCGACGTAGATCTGATCATCCCCGCGCGCCACGAGGGTAAGCCCGTTACGGTCATCGGCAGGGAGGCGTTCAAGGCTCAGACGGCGCTGCGCTCCGTTTCTGTTCCCGACGGCATTGTGCGCATTGACGACAGAGCCTTCTTGAATTGCAGCGGCATGACCACTCTCAATCTGGCGGGCAGCGTTGCAAGCATCGGAAGTTCGGCCTTCTCCGGTTGCAGCAGCCTAACCTCCCTGACGCTTCCCGAGGGAGTGACCAAAATGGACTACCATGCGTTTTACCGCTGCAGCAGCCTTACGACAGTGACCGTGCCGAATAGCCTCGTCAAGATGGGTCTGAAGGTGTTCGGTAACTGTGACCAACTGCAATATACGGTGTATCAGGGATGCAAGTACCTGGGCAATGCCGATAATCCGCACGTGCTGCTGGTCGGTGTTGAGAGCACGGAGATCACCTCGGTCTCGATCTCCGACACCACGGTATGTATTGGCGGCAATGCCTTCAGCAGCTGCGAGGGGCTTACCTCCGTTACGATCCCGGAGGGCGTTGCGGGAATCGGCGACTCCGCATTCCGATCCTGCCGGAATCTGACCTCCGTCACCGTTCCCACCACCCTCCGATTCATTGGTAATTCGGCGTTTGCTACCACTGATGTCACCCATCTGTATATCTCGGATCTTGCCGCGTGGTGCGCGGTGGAGCTGGAGAATGTGACCGGCCATCCCTTTGACATGCGCGGTGGTGAGCTTTACCTGAACGGCACGCCGGTGACCGAGCTGACGATCCCGGAGGGCGTCGGGCACATCGGCAGCCACGTATTTTACGGCTGCTATCACGTGACCACCCTCACGGTTCCGGAGGGGCTCACCGATATTGGCGCAGAAGCGTTTGACCGGTGCAGTCGGTTGACGTCTGTCACGCTCCCAAGCAGCCTTTCTTACGTAGGCGGACACGCCTTCCCCTATAACAGTAACACACTGCAATTTACCGTAAAGAACGGTGTCAGATATCTTGGCAACGCGGAGAATCCGTACGTGCTCCTGGTGGGGCCGACGAGTAATACCGTCACCACGACCGTTATCATGAGCGGCACGCGGGTCATATCCCCCCATGCGTATGAGGAGTGCGAGCAACTGCTCTCCGTGACCATACCGGAAGGTGTGGTCTGCATTGGCGATTCGGCATTTAGCCAATGCTGGAATCTTGCCACTGTCAAGGTGCCGGAAAGCGTGACCTATATTGGCTACGGCGCGTTTTACGGATGCGATGCGCTGTGCTCCATTTTTATCCCCCGCGCCGCTGCTCGCTTTTATGTGGATGTGATACCAAGCGGCGCCAGCCTTGTTTCCGTTTATTTTGGCGGTACGGCAGAGGAGGCAAAGCCGCTGTACTGGGAGATCAAGGTCAATAGCCTTCCCGCCATCGTTTACCTCTACAGCGAAAACGAGCCCACCGCCGAGGGACGCTGGTGGCATTGGGTCAACGGTATGCCGCAAAGGTGGTAAAATCCCCCGAAAGCAGTCTATCCCCGCGCCGATTTCCGGCGCGGGGAATTTTGCTGAAAAATTTTCGGAAAACCTCTTGACATTTCGCTTGGATGGATTTATAATGTAGTCAGTGTGGAGTATTGGAGATGCAGGAGTACACTGGGATAGGTGTACCTTTGCATCTTTTTTTGCGTCTAAAAATCCCTTGGAAGGTGGATACTATTATGACGAAGCAAGAGCTATTGGATCGCTTGGAGCAGAGCCCCGTGATCGCCGCCGTGCAGGACACGGCCTTTGAGGCGGCGCTGCGCTCTCCCGCAGAGGTGATCTTTTGTCTGAAAGCCAATCTCCTTACCGTAAAGGAGCAGGTGAAGGCCGCTCACGCGGCAGGGAAGTGCGTGTTCGTGCATCTGGATCTGGCCGACGGCATCGGCAAGGACAAGGTGGGCGTGGCGTATCTCGCCGGCATCGGCGTGGATGGCATCATCAGCACCCGCACCCAGCTGGTCCGGCTGGCGAGTGAATACGGTCTTCTCGGTGTGCAGCGCTTTTTCGCGCTGGATTCCAAGGGCGTGGAAAGCATGGCGGAAACGCTGGCAGGTGCCGCCCCCGACCTGATCGAGATCATGCCCGGCATTGCGGGCAAGGTGATCGAGCGGTTTGCCCGCGGTGCCACTCCGGTCATCGCCGGCGGCCTCATCGAGACCAAAAAAGAGGTCACCTCGGCACTGGAGCACGGCGCGCTGGCGGTTTCCACCGGCCGCGAGGAGCTTTGGTATCTTTAATTTGTCAACAATAATACAGGAGAGATAAAAATGATGTATGACGTAGTGATCGTAGGCGCGGGCGTCATTGGCGGTATGCTGGCAAGACAGCTGTCGAAATACCGTCTGTCCGTATGTCTGCTTGAAAAGGAAAACGACGTGGCCATGGGCGCCTCCCGCGCCAACAGCGGCATCGTGCACGGTGGCTATGATCCGGAGCCCGGCACCCTGAAGGCAAAGCTGAACGCCGAGGGCGTGGAAAAGCTCTTTAACGTGGCCGCTGAGCTGCACGCCCCCATTCTGCGCAACGGCTCCTTCGTCTGTGCCTTTGGCACCGAGGAGGAGGAAAATACCCTCCGGGAGCTTTATGAGCGCGGTCAGGTGAACGGTATCCCGAATCTTTCCCTCATTTCCGGCGAGGAGGCGCGCCGCATGGAGCCTGCGCTTTCCGAAAAGGTGAGCCTGGTGCTGAACGTGCCCAATGCGGGTATCGTGTGCCCTTATGAGCTGACCATTGCCGCCATTGGCAACGCCATGGACAACGGCGTGTGCCTCAAGACCAATTACGCCGTAAACGGTATCGAAAAAACCGAGAAAGGCTTCACCGTTACCTCCGCTGCGGGCGAGGCGGTAGAGGCGAAATACGTAGTGAACTGTGCCGGCTGCTACAGCGACAAGATCGCGCAGCTGGTGGGCGATGATTTCTTCACCATTATCCCTCGCGCAGGCGAGTATATGCTGTTGGATAAGACCGAGGGCGGCCGCGTTTCCCACACCATCTTCCAGGTTCCCAGCGTGGAGGGCAAGGGCATTCTCGTTTCCCCCACCGTGGACGGCAACCTGCTGACCGGTCCCACCGCCATCAAGGTGGCCGACCCTGCTTGCACTGAGACCACTCCTGAGGGGCTTGAGCAGGTGGCAAGACTTGCCTCCAAGAGCGTGCCCTCCGTGAATTTCCGACAGGTGATCACCTCCTTCTCCGGTGTGCGTTCCTCGGAAAAGGGTGGCGATTTCATCATTACCCCCGCAAACGGTGTGGAAAATATGATCCACGTGGCCGCTATCGACTCCCCCGGCCTTACCTCCTGCGTGGCCATTGCCGATTATACCATTGAGCTGCTGCGCGAGATGGGACTGGTTACCGAGTGCGATCCTGCCTTCAACGGTACCCGCGAGAATCCTCACGCCTTCCGCGAGATGAATGACGACGAGAAGGATGCCTATATCAAGGAGCATCCCGCCTACGGCAAGATCGTTTGCCGCTGCGAGACCGTCAGCGAGGGCGAGATCCGCGACGCCATTCGTCGCAATCCCCCCGCAACCGATATCGACGGTGTCAAGCGCCGTACCCGTTCCGGTATGGGCAGGTGCCAGGGTGGCTTCTGTATGCCCTACGTCATGCGACTCCTTTCTGAGGAGAACAACACCCCTATGGAACAGATCACCAAGAACGGCGCCGGCTCCGAGCAGCTGAAGCACCGCATTTGAGGAGGCAGAGCAATGATGGTTGAACACGATATTGTAAT
>SVTA01000070.1 GCA_015064005.1 Oscillospiraceae bacterium | reverse complement strand
GCTGCCCTCTTCCTTTAACCAGATGCGCACCGTGACGCTGAATTACGAAAATCTCATCAATATTTATTATGCCCGCCGCTCCCACAAGCTGGCTGAGTGGCACACGCTTTGCGATTGGATCCTGACCTTGCCCTACGCCAAGGATCTGATCGCTGTCAAGGACTAAAAACTCGCCCCGTTTGCCTGCTTTTCGGCAAACGGGGCAAATTTTTTTCTTTTTCTGTATAAAAATGCCCGCGTCGGGGCATCCTTAACGCAAGTGTGCTGCACATGAAACGGAAAGGAGAATGACGATGAAAAAAATGTTTGGGAGCCTGATGCTCTCGGCCTTGATGATGACGGCGGCTCTTTTGATGGCGCTGCTGCCCGTGCACGGCGAGGAGGCGGTTTATGACAGTGTGATCCGCCTGCACGTGTTGGCTAATTCCAACAGTGAGGAGGATCAGACGCTGAAGCTGCAGGTGCGGGATGCGGTGCTGCTGGAGGCGCAGGAGATATTACAGGGCACCACTGACAGAGCGGAGGCGGAGGCAGTGCTGTACCCCGCGCTGCCGAGGCTGCAGCGGGCTGCCGAAAAGGCACTGGCGGCTGCCGGCTGCAGAGATGCCGTGAGAGTAACGCTGGGGGATGAGGAGTATCCCACCCGCACCTACGAGCAGTTGGCCTTTCCGGCGGGAGAGTATCTCTCGCTGCGGGTGCTGATCGGTGCCGCCGAGGGAGAAAACTGGTGGTGCGTGCTGTTCCCGCCCCTTTGCCTTTCTGCTGCCACCTCCGAGGAGGAGGCGGAAACCGCATTCCTTGCGGCAGGACTTTCCGGTGAGCAATACCGCATTATTACGGATAGTGATGAAAACACAAAATACCGCCTCCGGTTCAAGCTTTTGGAGGTGGCACAGTCGGTATTCGGAGACTGAAAATACCCCGTTTGGCACTTTAGGTGCCAAACGGGGTTGTTTTTTTAAGAAAACAGTACAAATCCCGCAATGCTGATGCCCAGAACAAGGACAAGGCAAGGGTCGGCGATCGCGTCCAGCAGCGTGTAAAGCTGCACGTTGCGGGGGACACAGCGTCTTGGCTCGCCCACCTCTCTGCGATCTCTCGACTGATAGATCTTTGCGGTCATCCGGCAGAAGAACAGTGCCGACACAAGGAAAGCAAGGATCATGATAAACAGGAAAAGCTGTACGTTACCGGTAAACTCGTACAGCGCATTCAGATAGCGCTGACCCAACAGAGAGAGCGTGTTGTAGAGCGCGTGCAGCAGCACGGTGGCAATCAGAGAGTCGGTGGCATACAGCACCAACGACAGGAGAAAGCCTGAGAACAGATAGACAGGCAGGTTGGCAAGATCAAAGTGAATAAAGGCGAACAGCAGGCTGCTTAAGATAAGCGCCCGTAAAAGGCCGCGCCGCTCATACTCTGCCAGCAGCAGCCCACGGAAGAATAGCTCCTCCACTATGGCGGGCAGGATGGCCAGCACGCCAACGGCGGCCAGCATCAGCAGCGGATCAGGATTGGCGGCGTCCTCAAAGGAGGTGAAGCTGTTGCCAAGGGAGCCGGTGCCGCCGCACAGAATGGAAAGCAGCATGCATCCGGAAAATAGTGTGACAAGAGATAAGAGCAGCAACGGGAGGTGTGCGGCACGGGGCATTTTCAGTCGCAAAGCCCTGCTGTTTGGCTGCTTTTTGATTAAAACGTAAAGAAGGAAGGGCAGGAGGAATACCAGCACCTCCAAAATCAGCGTCAATACCAGCGGCGGGAGATGAAAGGGGAGCTTGTCTCCCAAAAGGCGGCAAAGAAACAGCACCAAAAACGCTGCGAGGATGGGAAAGCCCACCGTGCGCCGCTCCTTTTTATAAGCGGGACGCTCCGGAAACAGTCGTTTCATAGGGGTGTGATCACTCCTTTCTCGGTGATGATGATTTCAGCCGGGAGATCCAAAAAATCCGTGGGGAGAGTAGGGAAGAGAAATCGGTGGTACAGGGCAAAAAGAGTATGTCCCGCAAAGCTTGTGAGAAATCGGTCGTAAAAGCCGCCGCCGTAGCCAAGGCGGGTGCCGTCCCTGCCGGCAGCAAGGCCGGGCAGCAGGCAAAGCGTATCTTTCGTGCCGTGCACCAAAGGGGCGTCTGGCGGCGGCGCCAAAATACCAAATTGATCGGGAACGCATACCGTTTCGGCGCTAAATGCCAAAAAATACATTTCGCCATTTGCACAGCGGGGGAGCGCTACCGTCTTGCCGAGAGAACGGGCAAGATCAAAAAGCGGTGTGAGATCCGGTTCGCCGCGAATGGGCAAAAACCCAAGCACGAGATCTGCCTGCCGAAAGGCCTCGGCTTGTGCGACGTGTGTGCAAAGCGCCAGATCAAGGGCGGCTTTTTCCGACCCGTTAATGGCCTTGCGCTCCGCAAGCAGCCGTTGACGCAGTGCTTTTTTCTCCTCTGCCGGCGTCATTTGATCAGTCTGCCAGCACGGCGGTGCGAAGCTGTTGCGCAACCTCATCGCCCTTCAAGGCGGCAACGAGCGCAAGACCGAATTCCAGTGCTACGCCCATACCGGCACCGGTGATAATATTGCCGTCGCGCACCACGCGGCTGCTACTGACGGTGGCACCCTTCAGCTCGCCCTCAAAGCCGGGATAGCAGATAGCCTCCTTGCCCTTCAGCAGTCCTCTGCGCCCCAGCACCATCGGCGCCGCGCAGATGGCAGCGAGATACGCGCCGCGCTTGGCGCCCACCCGCAGGGCGGCGTCCACAATGCGGCTTTCGTCCAAATTTTTGGAGCCGGGCATACCGCCGGGCAAAATCAGCATATCGGGGGCGCTGTCGCTATAGAGCGTGTCGGGGATATCGGCCTGCACGGTAATGCCGTGAGAGCCGCGGATGCTATCGCCGCCAATGCCCACGGTGGTCACCTCCACGCCGGCACGGCGCAGCAGGTCCAGCGGGCAGAGGGCTTCAATTTCTTCAAAGCCGTTGGCTAAAAACATATAAACCATGGTGCACCTCGTTATTTGCGGAAGATGAAGAAAGCGACTACGGCTATGGCAACGATGGCAACGGGGATGAGAATCACGAAGCTCATTTAAAAAATCCTCCTATGTCGTCCAGCGCCACCGTAGTTTCCTCACGGGTGGCAAGGTCCTTGACCTTCACAGTGCCGGCAGCAAGCTCATCGCCGCCCATGATCAGCACGTGGGTGTAATTGTCCTTCACGGCAAAGTCGATCTGCTTGCCGAATTTCTTATTGCCGAGATAGAGGGTGGCGGTGATGCCCTCGGCGTGGAGCTTGTCCACCACGGCGGTGTAGGCCTCCAGTGGCACATCGTCAAAGCGGGTCATCAGCACCTTAGTGGAGGCGCCCAGCGTTTCGGGCACCAGATGGTGGGTGACGAGGAAATTCTCCAGAGTCACGTCGCCCATGCCGTAGCCGACGCCGGAAACCTTGGCGTTCTTGACAAAAAGTCCCACCAGATTGTCGTAGCGTCCGCCGCCGAACATGGCGCGGTTGTTTTCGGGTGCCTCGTCAAAGACCTCAAATACCGTGCCGGTGTAGTAATCCAGCCCTCGGATGATGCCGAAGTCAAAGACGCAGTATTTGTCGAGGCCGGTCTTCTTCAGCGCGGTAAAAAGCGCGATCAGCTCCTGCGCACCCTGGGTGTCGGGGCAAAGAGCCGTAGCCTCCTCCACACTCATGGCGTAAAGGGCGTCGATGCGGGCGATCTTCTCGTCATCAAGTCCCAGCTCCTTCAGGCTTGCCTCGTAGTTTTCGCGGGGTACCTTGTTCTTGCGGTCAACCACCTTGGAGACCTTGCGGCTGCCCTCAAGGTCGGTGCCGGCAATGGCGGAAACCACGTCGTTGAAGAAGCGGCGGTTGTTGATATGCACGCGGAACATCTGTTCGTCCGCGCCAAAGGCACGCATCAGTGAAATGGCGCTGCGGATGACCTCCAGATCGGCCTCGAAGGTGTCGCAGCCGAAAATATCCACGTTCAGCTGCCAGAACTCACGGAGTCTGCCGCGCTGGGGACGCTCGTAGCGATACATATTGGAGATGCAGAACCACTTCAGCGGATAGTTCAGCTCCCCCATCTTGGCGGCCACCATGCGGGCAACGGTGGGGGTCATCTCCGGGCGGATGGCAAGACCGCGGCCGCCGCGGTCGGTAAAGTTATAGGTCTGCTCCTTGGCCAGCTCCTCACCGCTCTTGGCGGCGTAGAGGTCAAGGGATTCCAGCATCGGGCCGTCGTACTCGTCAAAACAGGCGGTCTCCAGCGCGCGGCGGATCTTGCCGAAGAACCAGTTGCGCAGGCGCATATCCTGCGGGTAAAAATCACGGGTGCCCTTATAGGGCTGGGTGGAAAGCTTGATATCCATAGCGTGTCCTTTCGACTAACAAAAATATACAATATATTATAACATAAAATAAATGTCTTGTCCATATCCCGCGCAAAAAAACTCGGCAAAGGGCGCAAAAAACTGTTGCCAATGGGGCGGAAATGTGATATACTGAAAAGGGCCGCCAAGGGCGCATTTTCAAAAGTTGGAAAATGTTCAAGCTCGGCGCGGCGAAAATTGAAAAAATATGTCGAAAAATTGGAATATGTGTTGCATAAAATTGGAAAATGCGTTTTCTTGAAGGAGAGATGACAAAATGGATGAATTAAGACAGGAGATCAACAAAGGGAATCAGGAACGCTTCATCGCGCTGTTCCGCACCAAGATCCAGCGCGAGGGCTCGGAGCAGCTGCTGGATTATCTCAGCCGCAGCTGCGACTTTTTCACTGCTCCCGCCAGCACCCGTTATCACGGGAACTATCCCGGCGGTCTTCTGGAGCATAGCCTCAACGTATACGACTGTCTGGTGGACTACCTTTCCCGCCCGCGTGTGAAGGAGGTCTACGGTCTTTCCTTCTCCGAGGAAAGCATTGCCATCGTGGCGCTTTGCCATGATCTCTGCAAGGTGAATTTCTATAAGGAAAGCACCCGCAACGTGAAGGAGGGGGGCGTGTGGAAATCCGTGCCCTACTATACCATTGAGGATCAGCTGCCCTACGGCCACGGCGAAAAGTCCGTGTACATCACCTCCGGCTTCATGCGTCTGACGCGGGATGAGGCCTTCGCCATCCGCTATCATATGGGCTTTTCCGGCACCGAGGATAACAATCTGGTAGGCTCCGCCTTTGCCAAATTCCCGCTGGCCGTGGCGTTGGCCACTGCCGATATGGAGGCTGCCTATTTTGTGGAAGGATCGAGCGATACGTGATGGCAGAGATGGAAGAAAAGAATAACGTTCAAGCGGAGGATACCGCCCATCCCGCGCCGGACAAGGATCGCCTCTATCGGCTGCTGATCCTTGGGCGCTATCTCTTGCCGCCGCTGACCGGTCTTGTTGTGCTGGTGATGAGCTTCTTTTATACCGTGCGGGCAGCGCAGAGCGGCGTGGCCATCTGGGTATCCCACGCCCGGCTTTGCTTTAATTCTCTCAAAAGTGCCCGCGCATACCTTATTAGTGGCAACGTAGAGGTCGGAGAACGGAATTTTTACGTGATGCTGGCAGTGGGCGCGGGCGTGGCGATTCTCGTTTTTCTGATTGCCGCAGTGCTTTCCTGCTTTGCGGCGTATCAGGCACTGCTTGCCATCCGCGCCGGTGACAGCGAGGAGGGGAAGCGCCGCAGAATTCTGTTGAAGGTGCTGTTCCCCAATCGGATCTGCTATTTTTTGAGTTCCTGCCTTTACGTGATCCCCGCGCTCTTTCCGGAGTATTTTTCCGCGGTTTGCGGCCGCTTTTTGCAGATCACCGGGGGTAGAGCTGCACTTTTTGTAGAGTATAACGTGCTGCTGATCGTGCTGATCGTCCTTTTGGTGGCCACCCTGGTACTTTCGGTCTTTATCCGCCGTCACGAGGATCGGCTCTCCATGAACGCGTTTTTGTGAGGGTTTCGCGCGTTTGAACGAACGTTTCCCCGGCATGCTTTTTTGTGCATGACCGGGGAATCTTTTTTTGAAAACATCCAATCCTTCACATAAAAATTAAACTTTTTTCAAAAAAACTGTTTACTTTTCACAAAATATATGGTATAATAAGAGTGTACCCGAAGGGGGAACGTTCCCCGGTACAGAAAGGCGGAAACTTGTATGAAGATGACCATTAGTGGAAAGCAAATGACCGTACGCCCCTCGCTCAAGGAATTGACCGAGAAAAAGCTTGCCAAATTTGATCGTTTCTTCGGAGACGACGCAGAGGCGGCTGTTTCCTACAGCTGCCGTCACGATCTGCAATACGTAGAAATTACCATATATTATAACGGCACCATCTTCCGGTGCGAGGAGGGCGCCGATACCTTCCAGAACGCCATCGACGAGGCGCTGGAATCCCTGGAGCGTCAGATCCGCAAGAACAAGACGCGTCTCGAAAAGCGTCTGCGCAGCGGTGCGTTCGAGCCCGAGCCCGGTGACGTGGAGGAGGAAGAGGAGGGCGAATTCCAGATCCGCACCAAGTATATCCCCGTCAAGCCCATGTCGGTGGAGGAGGCCATTTTGCAGATGAATCTTCTGGAGCACCAGTTCTTCGTGTATCGGGATGCCGTCACCGAAAAGCCCTGTGTGGTGTATCGCCGCAAGGATGGCAACTACGGTCTGATTACCGAGGAATAAGCAAGCGCCGCCCTGCGCGGTCACATATTCGCCCCGGCCGCATCGCGGCCGGGGCATTTTGTCATAGTGTGATTGTGAATGAAGCATGAATTTTGTAAATAAAGTCTAAACGATGCCTGCAAAGACTTGACGCTTCTGTGTAAATAAACTATAATCAAGATAGAAAGGATCACTTTGTCAACCGTTTGCCCGGACAAGAGGGGCGAACCCACAAGCCATACGGCTAAGAATAGGAGGTATACGATGAAAAAAGTCATTGCCGCTTTGCTTTGCTTGATGATGCTCACTTTATGCGCTTGTGAGAATGAGAAGAAGATGGAAATCTCCGAAACGCCGTTGCGGGCGCGGACCTGCGAATATTCGTTCAGCTGCGACTGTCGCAAGCCGTTGATTGAGGGTTATGGCCACGATATTGATGTGAATTTGCAGTTTCATCAGGAGTATCAACGAGAAGGGGCGTCTCCCACGCGTACGCTGCAGCTGCTCGACCGGGAGTGGGAGCTAACTTATCAGCATTCCCAGCGCTGTTGGAGCAGCGGCGTGGAGGGGGATCTTTACCAGGCTGCGGATGGCTCCGGAACGAGCGTCTGGTATGTGGCCGGCACGGAAAGCATCGTGCGGATCAGCTTTGGGCGGGATGAGGCTGTGGATCTCTGGCGGCCTGAAGGCTTCACGCCCGACGAGGCGGGCTATCGTGCCTATGCCGATCGTATCTGTGCATATTTCGGTGTGGATACGTCGGATTTTGTTGTGGAATACAGCGAAGGAGAAGTGTTATTTTCCAAGTATCAGGCGGGTGTCAAGATTGGGGACACGTTTGGCTTTACCTTCAACGAAGAAGGAATGCTCGACTTTATGGCGCTGCCGGTTGTCGCTGCCAATGAAGGCACCGCCACGGCGGAGGAGCTGTCTCAGTTTACGGAGGAAAACGTCATCAATGCCATTTTGCACCGGATAGAGCCCCTCACGCTGGACGGCGTATACTACACGAACATGGAGGTCAGCTCCATGAGCTTTCTGTGGCTGGAAGGCAAGCTCTGCGCGTTGGCAAATGTGGATATTAGCTACAAGGTGCCGCGCAGACTGCGGGATCAATTCGGCGACAGCTTTTCGGGGAGCTTTGTGCTGGATCTGGCGTGAGCCGAAGCGATAAAAAGACGGGTTGGCGTATCTGCTGTAAAGCAGGTACGCCAACCCGTCCTTCTCATATCGTAAGTAGCGTGTTATGGCGTGATTTCCTTTTCGGGCAAGCTGAAATCCTTCACCCAGCGGATGGCAAGATCCATCCAGCAGGCATTGTGGGGAGAGGGCTCGCCGTAGGTGCCGTCGCAAAGGCCGAGGCCGTGGCCGCCCTCGGGGAAAACGTGCAGCTCAAAGGGCACGCCCGCCCGGCGCAGGGCAGCGGCCATGACCAAGCTGTTTTCCACAGGTACACCCTTGTCCGCAAAGGTATGCCAGAGAAAGGCCGGCGGGGTGGTGGCGTTCACGTGCTTTTCCAGCGAAAAAACGTCTGCCTCCTCCTGCGTGGGATTCTCCTTGCCGCAAACGCGACGAATGCTGCCAAGGTGCCCGAATGTCGGATCTGCGCTGATGACGGGATAGCAGAGGATCATGCCCGTGGGGCGGTTGATGCCCTCGGGGGCGTCTTGCATCAGAGCCTTGACGCGGGGATGATCCCACAAGACACCTGCGGAGCAGGCAAGATGCCCACCTGCGGAAAAGCCGCAGGTAAAGACGTAATTGGGATCGACGTTGTATTCCTCGGCGTGCTCGCGCACGTGACGAATGGCCAGCGCGACCTCGGAGAGCGGAGCGAAATCGGCGGCCTTTTCCTTTAAGCTATAGGAAAGAATGAAGGTGGCAAAGCCGGCGGCAAGAAAGCGGAAGGCGATGGGCTCTGCCTCATGGGGGGCGAGGCCGGAGTAAGCGCCACCGGGGCAAACGATGACGGCGCGCCGGGGCCTTGCGTGGGTGCGGTCAGTTTTCGTAATGCAAATAGAGAGGAGGGAAGCGTCCTCAAAGGGGGACAGCACGACGCGTTCGTAAACCATGTCCGTTCGCCTCCGTTACTTGTTCAGCGTAAAATCCTTTACCCAGCGGATGGCCAGCTCCATCCAGCACTCGCAGTGAGGATTGTTGGAGTTGACCTGCTCATTACAGGTGGAAAGGCCGTGGCTACCGTCGGGGAAGATGTGCATTTCAAAGGGGACACCGGACTTTCGCAGCGCGCTTGCCATCATCAGCGAATTTTCTACCGGTACGACACTGTCGTTAAAGGTATGCCAAAGGAAGGCAGGGGAGGTGGTCTCGTCTACGTGCAGCTCAAGAGAAAAGACGTTTTCTTCCTCCTCGGTGGGATCCTCCTTGCCGCAAAGGTTGCGGATAGAGTTCTTGTGGGCGAATTCGCCGCCGGTGATGACGGGGTAGGAAAGGATCATGCCCGTGGGACGGTTGATGCCCTCGGGAGCGCCCTCCATCAGTGCCTTGACACGGGGGTGATTCCACAGAACGCCGGAGGAGGCGGCCAGGTGCCCACCGGCGGAAAAGCCGCAGATGAAAACGTAATCGGGATCCACGTTATATTCCTCCGCGTGCTCCCGCACGTAGCGGATGGCCAGCGCAGCCTGACACAGAGGCGCGAAATCGGCGGCCTTGGGGGCTATGGTGTAGCGCAGAATAAAGGTGGCAAAGCCTGCGGCCAGAAACTGTACGGCAATGGGCTCGGCCTCTCTGTCGGAGAGAAAATGATATCCACCGCCGGGGCATACGATCACGGCGCGGCGGGGCTTCTGGCGCAGCTCCTTGGTGTTGGTAACGCAGATCGAGGTGAGCGTCGCCTCCTCGTAGGGGGCAAGGGTAACGGTATTGTAGATCATAAGAAAGCTCCTTTTCTGTAGCGTTTTTTCGCTTTGAGCCCATTATAGCACGACTTTGCGATTTTGGCAAGAATTTTTTCGCAAGTATTGACAAGTTCCCCGTGAAGGAGTATAATAGTAGCATCTTGAAGAGTAAGGCTCATAGCGTTAAGTGCCGACGGGACGGGGAGTTGCCGGTCGGACGAAGGGAAACCGCGGCTATGGACCTGCATCCCGCTTCATCGAAATCGTGCGCATTTTTGCCTCCCTTTTTCGAATGATTTCGGGAAAAGGAGGTATTTTTGTATGAAAAAGAAAGAAAAAAACAACACCGTTTCCGGGGTAAATGAGGGAAACGCCCCAAAAGGCGCTCTCTCCTCCCTTGCCGCGGACCTGAAGGTGTTCGGTAACGTGCGGGTGCTGTGCCTTGCGGCCATGCTCTGCGCGATGAGCTATATCCTCGGCTATCTGGCCAAAATGATCTTTGGCCTTGGCCCGGTGCGCTTCACACTGGAAAACCTGCCCATCATCTTCGGCAGCGTTACCTTCGGCCCCTTTGCGGGAGCGCTGATCGCAGCCGCTGCAGACCTTTGCAGCTGCCTCGCGTCGGGGCAGGGGCCCAATCCTCTCATTTTGGTGGGCAGTATTTCCGTAGGGCTCGTTTCCGGTACCGTTGGGCGGTATATTTGCAAAAGTCGCCGTTTCCTCGCCCTGTTGACCGTGGAATTTGTCACTCACTTGATCGGCTCGGTGGTGATCAAAAGCGCGGCGCTGCATATTTTCTACGGTTATGCCCCCGTGCTGTTGCTGCCCCGCATTCCTATCTATACCATGATTATTGCGGTAGAAAGCTACGTGCTGTGGCTTTTGTTCCGTAACCGCCAATTACGAACGCTGCTGGAAAGGATACGAAAATCATGACCTACCAAGAAGCCATTGATTATATCCATTCCGTGGTCTGGAAGGGGAGCCGCCCCGGGCTTTCCCGCATCACGGAGCTGCTGAATTTGCTGAATAACCCCCAGAACGGGATGCGTTTTATCCACATTGCGGGCACCAACGGTAAGGGCTCCACCTCGGCTATGACCGAGTCGGTGCTGCGCGCCGCAGGCTACCGCACAGGACTTTTTGTGTCGCCTTATATCAAGCACTTTAACGAGCGCATCTGCGTGTCGGGGGAGCCGATCTCCAATGAGGCGTTGGCCGCTGCCACCGCCAAGGTGAAGCCCTTTGCCGACAGCATGACCGACGCGCCCACCGAGTTTGAGCTGATCACTGCCATTGGTCTGGTATATTTCAAGGAAATGGGCTGTGACGTGGTGGTGCTGGAAACCGGTATGGGCGGCAGACTCGATTCCACTAACGTGATTGAAAACCCATTGGCTACGGTGATCACGGGCATCGCCCTTGATCATACCGCCTATCTCGGCGACACGGTAGAGGCCATTGCCGCCGAAAAAGCAGGCATCATCAAGAAAAACGCTCCCATGATCTGGGGCGGCTTTGATTCCACCGCCCGCCGCGTGATTGCCGAGGCTGCCGAGGCGGCCGGCGTACCCTTTGTGGCCGCCGCTGATACCCCTCCTCAAAATGTGCGGATCGACCGCAACGGCATCACGCTGGATCGCGGCGCGCTCCGTGACGTGCATATCCCCTTGATCGCTCCCTATCAAGTGCAGAATCTCTGTACCGTTCTGGCACTTCTTGCCGAATTGCCCGCCCGCGGTCTGCCCGTTGACGAGGCAGCGCTGCGCCGCGGACTTTCCACGGTGCGCTGGCCCGGTCGCTTTGAAAAGCTCTCTGACGATCCGCTGATCATTTCCGACGGCGCCCATAATCCGGAGGGCATCGAGGCTGCCGCCGCGGCCATTCGCGCCCACTTTCCAAGCGAGCGGGTGCTCCTGCTTACCGGCGTGATGGCGGACAAGGATCATTCCGGCATGGTGGCGACGCTCTCGCCCCTGGCCGCAGAGGTCTTTACGCTGACGCCCGACAATCCCCGCGCCCTTGATGCCGCTGCGTATGCTGCGGAGTTTCGCGCCGCGGGTGTGCCCGCCACGGGCTTTGCCACGGTAATGGAGGCGGTTGCCGCCGCTGTTGCCGCTGCCCGTCGGCGCAAGCTTCCCCTGATTTCTCTCGGCTCGCTTTATATGTATGCCGAGGTGACCGACGCGCTGGAGAAAATGGGCGATCGGATAGATCAAAC
>SVTA01000069.1 GCA_015064005.1 Oscillospiraceae bacterium | reverse complement strand
TGGCACAGAAGGGATTTATCCCTACGGAGTGGCTCTCCCGCTACTACTGCGACGACGGCAAGCTGATGGGCCACATCAGCCACAAGGTGCCCGGCGTTGAGTTTTCCACCGGTTCTCTCGGCCACGGTCTGCCCGTTGCCGTAGGTATGGCCATTGCCGCCCGCTATGCCAAATCCGACCGCCGCGTATTCTGCCTCACCAGTGACGGCGATATGAACGAGGGCTCCACCTGGGAGGCCATTATGTTCGCCGCACAGGAGCATCTCGACAATCTGATCCTGATCCTTGACTACAACAAGATCCAGGCCCTTGGCTTCTCCAAGGATATTGAGGACCTTTCTCCTCTTGCTGCCCGTATGGAAAACTTCGGCTGGGCAGTTCGCGAGGTAGACGGTCACAGCGTAGAGGAGCTGTACGACGCCCTCTCTGCCGTTCCCTTTGAGAAGGGCAAGCCCTCCTTTGTCATCGCCCACACCGTCAAGTGCAAGGGCATTGATTATCTGGAGAACACCGTAGAGTCCCACTACCGCTTCGTGCCCGACGAAAAGCTGGACGAAGTGATTGCCAAGCTGAAAGGAGAATAAGGATGAGAGCCGTATTTAACAAGACCCTTCTGGAGATCGCAAAGAAGGACCCCCGCATTCATATGGTACTGGCCGATATCGGCTTCGGCGAGATCGAGCCCTTCCGTGACAATTTCCCGGATAGATATTACAACGTGGGCGTTGCCGAGCAGAATATGACCGGCGTTGCCTGCGGCATCGCTATGGAGGGCAACATCGCCATCACCTACTCCATTGCCAACTTCCCCACTCTCCGGTGCCTGGAGCAGATCCGTAACGACGTTTGCTACCACAACGCCAACGTGAAGATCGTCATCATCGGCGGCGGCGTTTCCTACGGCGCACTGGGTATGTCTCACCACTCCACCGAGGATATCGCCATCATGCGCGCTCTGCCCAATATCGTGGTAGAGGTTCCCTGCGATAACTACGAGGCCATTGCTGCCACCCACGCCATGATCGAGCACAACGGTCCCTTCTATTACCGCTGCGGCTACAAGGGCGAGAAGGATATCCACAGCGGCCCCATCGACTTCAAGATCGGCAAGGCCAACACCGTCCGTGAGGGCAATGACGTAACGCTGATGTTCTGCGGTCCTATCGGCAGCGAGGTGGTCAAGGCCGCCGATGCGCTGGCTGCAGAGGGCATCAAGTGCCGCATCGTCAGCATGCACACCATCAAGCCCATTGATAAGGATGCCATCATCGACGCTGCCAAGAGCACCGGCGGCATCGTGACCATTGAGGAGCATAACATCATCGGCGGTCTTGGCGCTGCCGTTGCCGAGGTGATTGCCGACGAGGGTCTTTGCCCCGGTTGCTTCAAGCGTCTCGCCTTCCCCGATGTCAACGTCGCCAAGATCGGCGGCCAGGCATGGATCCGCGACCAGTACGGTCTGCAGGCAGGCGGCATTGCCGACAGCGTGCGCGCCGCACTGAAGAAATGAGGTAACGTGATATGATGCTCAAGGATAAAAACGTCGTGATTACCGGCGCTGCCGGCGGCATCGGCCTTGCAGCCGCCCGCCGCTTTGCCCGCGAGGGTGCCTTTGTCATCGGTCTTGACGTCAACGCTGCTGCCTGCGAGGCAGCAGCCGCTGAGCTTGCCGCTGACGGCTACAAGTCCCTGTTCGTTCCCTGCGACATTTCCTCTGTGGAGTCTGTGGATGCAGCCTTTGAGAAGATCAATGCTGCGGTGGATCATCTGGATGCGCTCTACAACAACGCCTCCGTGTTCCTTGACGGCCGCGACGGCCCTCTCGGCAACATCGATCCCGCCATCTGGAACAAGATCATTGCCATCAACCTGACCGGCACCTATCTCTGCACGAGAAAGGCGCTGCCGCTCCTGCAGGTGAAGGGCGGCTCCATCGTCAACACCTCCTCCTCTGCCGGTGTCACGGGCATACCCGAGTGCGCCGCCTACACCGCCACCAAGGGCGCCATGATCACCCTCACCCGCTCCCTTGCCGTGGACTACGGTAAGTACAATATCCGCACCAACTGCATTGCGCCCGCCGCCATTCTCACCGATATGGTCAAGGCCAGCAATCTGAACAACCCCGCCTTCAATAACGAGAAGTTCCTTGAGATGGTCACTCCCATCCGTCGCTGGGGCACCCCCGAGGACATTGCCGCCATTGCCTGCTGGCTCTGCTCTGACGACGCCAGCTACCTCAACGGCGCCATTCTCCGTGCCGATGGCGGCATTACTACCAACGGCGACGTGAATCGCTGATCCCGTCCCGAATGTCATATTGTTATCAAAATGACATATTTCGTTTTCGAAAAGACATTGCGTTTTTACCCCACAGTGATATAATGGTAGTATCAATCAACGCATCAAAAGGAGATTTGCTATGAAATGGTGTGTCATCGGTGCCGGCGGCATCGCAGATCGCAGAACGATCCCCGCCCTTCTGACCGATAAAAACAACGAGCTTGTGGCCGTCATGGACAAGAACCCTGCAGCGGCAAAGGCTACCGGTGAAAAATACGGCGTGCCCTACTATACCGACGAGCGGGAGATGCTTGCTGCCGTTGACGCCACGGCTGTGTATATCAGCACCCCCGTGTTCTGCCACTATGAGCAGGCCATGCTGGCGCTCTCCTTTGGCAAGCACGTGTTTCTCGAAAAGCCCATCGGTCTTGACGGCAAGGAAAGCCGCCTGCTGGTGGAGGCCTTCAAAAAGGCCGGACTGCAGCTTTCCATCGGCTATATGATGAAGTACCACACCCTCCACGAAAAGGCCAAGGCCTTGATCGCCGAGGGCGGCATCGGTACCGTCAACAGCGTTCGTGCCCAGTTTACCTGCTGGTATCCGGATATCCCCGGCGCCTGGCGGCAGAAGAAGTCTCTTGGCGGCGGTGGCGCCATCATGGATCTGGGCGTGCACTGTCTGGAGCTGCTGGAGGACGTGCTGGGCGAGGAGATCACCGAGGTCAAGGCCTTCTACAGCACCCGTACCTTCTCCTACGAGGTGGACGACGGTGCCGTGATCATTCTCCGCACCAAGAGCGGCGTGCTCGGCCACGTGGATTGCAATTTCAACATTCCCGACAAGGCCAGCGAAAGCAAGCTGGAGCTGTACGGCAGTGAGGGCTACATCATCTGCCACGGCACGCTTGCCCAGGAAAACGTAGGTACGCTTTCCCATCTGTATGCCCCCCAGGGTGGCTATGAGGCGGCACAGAACCGCAGCGTGAACGACGCGCCCGTGGTCTATACCGCCGAGGCAGCGGAAAACAATATGTACCGCCGGCAGCTGGCTGCCTTCTCGGCTCTGGTGGAAAGCGGCAAGACCGACTATTCCCTCACCGACCGCGCATTGCGGATCCAGGAGCTGGTAGACGCGATCTATAGCGGAAACTGACCCCCAAAAAATCAAAAAGCCCGCCAACGGTGCGAGAAATCGCTCGTTGGCGGGTATTTTCACAAAAAGCGCTTGCAAAGCGCAAGCGTGTGCTCCAGGGTGTCACCGAGGCCGCCGGCGCACACCTCCTCGTTGATGATATGGTGAGCATATCGCTCATACAGGACGGCGCGTTCCTCGTAAAGATCGTGCAGCGTCCAGCCGGCCGGGAGCACCACGCCCCGATGGGTATAATCCCCCAAGCGGGCGGCCATGGTCTCATAGCTGATCTGCAGATAGATCACCGTGCCGATCTCCCGGAGATGCGCCATGGCCTCCTTGCCGTAAACGGCACTGCCGCCGGTGGAGATCACGGTATTTTGTACATTTAGTGCCGAAAGGGTGCGATTTTCAAGGGTGAGGAAGGCCTCGTTGCCCTCGTCGGCAATGATCTCGTGCAAGAGCTTCCCCGTGTGTTCCTGAATCAGCAGATCGGTATCCAAAAAGCGAAAGCCGAGGTGCTTTGCCAGCAGCACGCCCACTGTGCTTTTGCCGCAGGAGGGCATGCCGATCAGTATCACGTTCTGCAGACTCACGGCTCCACCTCCGGCAGCACTGTTGTCATGTCGACAAAATTCCGCTTCAAGGTTCCGCTCACCCGCCTCACGCGGTGACGAACGTCGTGTTGAATATTGTAGGTTCCGATGTTGAGCTTCATATAATTCCCTTCTGTTAAATTACCTCACAAACGGTGTGAATTTCAACTATTTAATCCTGCATAAACCAGTTCCCGCACGTGAGGGTGCAGCATATGGTAGCCATAGGTATACCCCCGCACATTCAGGCCTAACATGACAGAAAGCCGATTGACGGGATCGATCAGGCAATAGGAGCAAGCAGCACCGTCCCAACCAAATTCGCCCTTGGGCGCTGCCGAAAAAGAGATCGTAGGATCAAGATGCACGCGGCCGCAGAGCCCCCAGCTATAGCCGAAAAAGCGGGACGGCCAGGACTCGTGCAAGCCGTCGCGCCCGCCGGGCGTCATCAGATCGGTCTCACTGATCATGCGGATGGTTTCGGGCTTCAAAAGCACGTATCCATTGTCCGCTTTTCCGTTGGCAAGAGCGGTCAAAAACTTACTATATGCCGTAACGGTAGAGAAAAGTCCCGCACCGCCACTCTCGTATTCCGGCGCGAGCCAATATTCGTTTTTGCCGGAGTAAAGCGTCAGTTCCCGCGTAATATTATCATATTTATAGGTTTCGGCAAAGCGTTTTTCCTGCTCTGCCGTGGGAACAAAGCCAATATCCGTCAGCTCCAAGGGGGTGAAAATGATCTTATCCAGATATTCACTGAAGCGCATTCCCGATGCCACCTCCACAACGGCGGCCAGCACGTCGTGGCAAAGACTATAGCGGAAGCTGGTGCCCGGCTCAAAGTGCAGCGGCTTTTCGGCCATTGCAGCCACGATCTCACGGGTACCGCCGCCTTTCGCAATGGCCTCCTGAATGCCCGGTGCCTTCAGGTCATAGTCCATGCCGCCCATCATGCCAAAAAGATGCGCCACGGTCAGCGTTTCCCTGGCGTCCGTGATCTCGCCGGTCTCTTTGTTTTTTACCTTCAAATGCGTATATTCGGGCAAATACCGGGAAACGGGGTCGGAAATCGCGATTTTTCCCTCCTCAACAAGGCGCATGGCAGCAATGCAGGTCATCACCTTGGTACAGGAAAAAAGCCAGCGCAGGTCGCTTCTCGCGGCCGGGCGCTTTTCTGCCACGTTGGCATATCCCACCACCTCGTGATACACGGTCTTGCCCTCCAGGGTCACCGCCAGCTCACAAGCGGGAACACCTCGCTCCGGCAGTTGATTCATAAATTGATCTAACTCCTTGAAATTCATATCAAAGCTCCTTTTTGATAGACTAACGGCTATATTTTATCCCTTTGCAACGCAAAAGTCAATATGCTTTATTCATTTCAAAAGGTAAAAAGTAAAAAACGACTACACTATTGGGGATAGAATGTAAAATTCAGACATAGAAAAGTTTCCGTTACCGTGATACAATAGAGCTATCTCACAAGGAGGTGCTTTTATGAAAAACACAAGGATCAAGCTGAATTTAGAAGACTACAAGGACAGGGTCTATGCCTGCTTTCTTGGCAAAAACATTGGCGGCACGATGGGTGGCCCCTACGAGTGCACCCACGACATTTTGGACATCAAGGGCTTTTCTACCGCTCCCGGCGCTCCCCTTCCCAACGATGATCTGGATCTGCAGCTCGTTTGGCTTCACGCCGTGGAAAAGCTGGGCATCAACGCCATCAACGCCGCCACACTCGGCGAGTTTTGGTTAAGCTTTATCACCCCCCATTGGAACGAATACGGCATTGGCAAGGTGAATATGAAGAGGGGACTCCTCCCGCCTCTTGCGGGAGATTATGAGAACACCTGGAGGGATTCCAACGGTGCTTGGATCCGCACCGAAGTCTGGGCCTGCCTTACCCCCGGCTGCCCCAACGTGGCTGCCAAGCTTGCCACAGAGGATGCCAAGGTGGATCACGGCTCCGGTGAGGGCACCTATGCTGCCGCTTTCGTCGCCGGCATGCAGGCTGCTGCCTTCGTCTGCTCCGACCTGCGAGACTGCATCCGTATCGGTCTTGCAGAGATCCCCGCGGACTGCCGCATGGCAGATAGTGTGCGTCTTGCCCTTGATTGCTACGACAGGGGGGTGCCCCCCATGGAAGCCCGCAACATCATTCAGCAGCGCAATGCCGATATTGGCACCGGTTGGTTTGAGGCCCCCTCCAACGTAGCCTACGCCGTGCTGGGTCTCCTTTACGGCGAGGGAGATTTTAAGAAATCGATGATCATTGCCATCAACTGCGGTGACGATACCGACTGCACCGCCGCCACCGTGGGGGCTACCATGGGAATTCTGGGTGGAACCGCCGTCATCCCGGCAGATTGGCAGACGCATATTGGCGATGACATCGTAACCATCTCCATCAATCGGGGCGACATCTGCCGACACGTGCCCTATACCTGCACCGAGCTGTGTGAGCGCATTGCAAAGCAAGCTCCCCACGCACTGTTTGCGGAGAACGTGGATGTTTCGCTCACGGACGGTGCAGACGAGATCCCGACAGATATCTCAGAAAAGTTGCTTGCTGAATGCAACAGCCATATTGCCGAGGTAACACCCTACTCGGTACACTACGATTACACCTTTATGAGCGCAGATGTAGCTTTGGATGACGCCCCCGATATTGCCCCCTGTGAGACACGTAAAGTCATGCTGAAATTCACCAATAACTGGCGCGTGTTCGACAAGTGCCAATACAATCTGACATTGCGCTGGTGGCTGCCTGAGGGCTTTTCCGCAGAGGGCGGCAAGCAATGCATCACCCTGCCCCGCATGGACCCTCATTACCCCGACGCATGCTGTGCTGTGGAGTTTACCCTGAGGGCAGGAGAGACGGTTGCTGCCGTCAACCGCTGCGTGCTGGAGGTGGTGGCGGAGGGACGCATCACACCCATGTATATTCCCATAGTACTCCTTGGATGAGCCGATAAAAACGGGATCGATTTCACCCCTTCAAGCCGACGCGCCGCAAGCAGGCGGCTCCTCCCCAAACGCATCCCGGACTTTGGAATTCACGGAACACATTCAAAACAGACACCTCTGTCGTACCGCTCCTACCCCGAAATATCAAGCCCCAATGCCCAAAAGCGCCGCTATGTCTTTGTGTTGACATTATCCCCGATCCGTGCTATAATATAGGGAACAAAATGCATCCCCGAAAGGTAGGACAACATGAAAAAAGGAAACGTATGGGCGCTCTTGCCAATGGGCGTTTTCATCGCGCTGTATCTGGGCCTTGGCATCACCTTCGAGTACATTCTGAAAATCCCAATGGGCTTTTATAAGGTGCCCATCGTGGTGATCTTTCTGGTTTCCCTGCTGGTGGCCTGCCTACAAAACAGAAAGCTCGGCTTTGAGGAAAAGCTGGAGCTGATGGGACACGGCGTAGGGGATAAAAACATCGTCACCATGCTGCTGATCTTTCTGATGGCAGGCGTTTTTGTGGGCGTGGTCGGCCGTGGCAGCGCCGAGAGCGTGGCTTATTTCCTGCTCTCCATTGTGCCGCCCCGCTTTGCCGTCTGCATGCTCTTCATCATTAGCTGCTTCGTCTCCACCGCTATGGGTACCTCGGTGGGCACCATTACGCTGATCACCCCCATTGCGGCAGCCATTTCCGTTACCTCGGGCTTTTCCCTGCCCCTTTGCGTGGGCACGGTGATGGGCGGCGCCATGTTTGGTGACAATCTCTCCTTTGTATCCGATACCACCATTGCCGCCTGCAACGGTCAGGGATGCGCTATGAAGGATAAATTCCGCACCAACTTTGCCATCGTGCTGCCCGCCGCCATCGTCACGCTGGTGCTGATTCTGGCACTTTCTCTGCAGGCAGATATTCAGCCGCCCGTCACCAAGGACTACGATCTCATTCAGATCATTCCCTACGTGCTGGTGCTGATTGGTGGCATTGTGGGCGTCAACGTGTTCCTCACGCTGTTGGTAGGCATCGTGACAGGCTGCGTCATCATGCTGGTCACGGGCGCCGTGGACTTCCCCACGCTTTTAGAGAGCATGGGCGGCGGCGTTTCGGGCATGTTTGAAACCTCCATGGTCGCCATACTGGTGGCGGCGCTTTGCGCGCTGATCCGTGAGGCAGGCGGCTTCCAAGCACTGCTCAACGGTATCCGCCGCGTGTTCCGCGGCAACAAGGCCGGGCAGCTGGGTATTGGCCTTTTGGTGGGTCTGATGGATATTGCCACCGCCAACAACACCGTGGCCATCGTCATGGCAAACCCCATCGCCGCGGAAATGGCCAAGGAATACGGCATTTCGCCTCGCAAGACCGCCTCAATCCTCGATACCTTCTCCTGCATTTTCCAAGGGATCCTGCCCTACGGTGCGCAGATGCTGGTGGCGCTGACTGCCGTTGGCACCATGGGGCTTCAGCTCGGCGCCTTTGCGGTGATCGCTCATATGTTCTACCCCATGATGCTCCTTCTGAGCTCGCTCATATTTATGTTCCTCGTGCCCGACAAGAAAACCGATCCATAAGTCCATAACCATCGGCCGTTCCGGTGGTTTTCGGAAACCAAAAAAGGGGCTGAGTCACTAAAACGTGGCTCAGCTCCTTCTTTTGATGCATCTGTGACCGTTAAATTGGGGTTGTAGAGGCGTTCGCTCATACGAAAGGCCCTCAAACCCTGTAGGGACCGGCCTCCCGGACGGTCCGAGTTACGCGAAAAAACGATATGTGATTTGCGGCTTCGATGCTCATAGACAGTATAGATTTCGTGTAGTTCAAGCACCACACAACCTGGACCGTCGAGGACGCCGGTCCCTACAGTTTTGTATGCGCGAACAAAGCGACAAATCAAAATTTGAAATCCTTTGATACAGTGACGAGGGGCTATGCTGTATTTTCATGAATCAGCCTCTTTTAGCAAAATTACGGTGCCTTGACCCGGCTTCCGCCCCACTCCACTACCGTGAAGCCCTCCCGCGCAAAGGTCTCAAAGCGCTGGGGCTCCATTTCTACCGCAGCATCGGTGGGATAGTAAGCCATAAACACCCGCAAAAGGCTGTCGGGAGCGGGCGCAATATCCAGAACCGCGCTGTCCGTATATACGGTGGTCTGGAAGGAGATCACGTTGTAGGGGTTCTCCTGCATGAGAGGAAGCCAGTACAGGATAAATTCATTGGCCTCCCGACGGGTCAGTCCTTGCTCGGCCAACGCCCACTCCAAAAATGCGGCCGTATCCTCGCCGCGCACGCAAAAGCCTTGGCTGAAATCCCACGATACGGTCTGCGCGCCCTCCCAATACAGAGCGTAATATTCCTTGCCGTCGGGAAATACTAGGGTGCCGTCGGGGTATGCGGTAAAGCCACTCCAGCCCTCCTCACCGTAGGCGGGATAGGTACAGGTCAGCCGACCGTCAAGCGTCAAACGGACGGAGCATTCCAAAGGAGTCTCAGGATATAAGTAAATGATAGGCTTCGCGCACATAACCTCGCTGAACACCTCGCTCGCTATCATTTTCCGATAGGGCGAGGCTTCCCCCGCAGGCTCCTCCGCGGAATATCTCACATAAACACGGTCGCCCACGCACCATTTATCGAAGTCATCAGTGACGACGTGTACCGTTTCACCGTCACCGCCGGCCGCTTGGGTCAGCTTCAGTACCAACGTGTCGGGGGCGATTTTTTCCGTGATCACGCCGTGAATTGTTTGAGAGGATGCGGGTGGCGGGTCGTCGGCCGGCTGCTCCTCGGGCTTTTGGCACGCAAACAGCCCCAGGCACAGCACAAGAGCAAGGCAAATACAGTAAAATTTTCTCATAATGACTCCTTTCTTTGGTTTTGTTTCACACAGCGCGGCAGAAAAGCCCCGCAAATCCAATATAACACAAAATACGCCAAAAGTCAACCCCCGTCGTCACCTTTCGGTGACGACGGGGGTTGACCCAATGGGCATATACGCGTTTATTCCAGCTCAAACGCGCCGGTGTAAAGCTGGTAATACACGCCCTTTTCCGCAATCAGCTTGTCGTGATTGCCGCGCTCGATGATGCGACCGTGATCCAACACCATAATAACGTCGGAGTTCATCACGGTGGAAAGGCGGTGGGCGATGACAAACACGGTCCTGCCCTCCATCAGCTTATCCATGCCTCGCTGCACGATGGCCTCGGTACGGGTATCAATGGAGGAGGTGGCCTCGTCCATGATCATCACAGGCGGATCGGCCACGGCGGCACGGGCAATGGCGATCAACTGACGCTGTCCCTGGGAAAGGTTGGCGCCGTTGCCGGAGAGCTCGGTCTCGTAGCCCGCGGGCAAACGGGTGATGAAATCATCCGCACCCACCAGTCTTGCCGCCGCCACACACTCCTCGTCGGTGGCGTCCAGGCGGCCGTAGCGGATATTGTCCATCACGGTGCCCGTAAAAAGGTTGGTATCCTGCAGCACGATGCCAAGGGAACGGCGCAGGTCGGATTTTTTGATCTTGTTGATATTGATGCCGTCGTAGCGAATCTTGCCGTCGGCGATATCGTAAAAGCGATTGATCAGATTGGTAATGGTGGTTTTGCCGGCACCCGTGGCACCCACAAAGGCCACCTTCTGACCGGGCTCGGCATACACCGTCACGTCGTGGAGAACAGGCTTGCCCTCCTCGTAGGTGAAATCCACCTCCGTCAGACGCACGTCACCGCGCAGAGGCGTGTAGGTCACGGTGCCCTCAGCCTGGTGAGGATGCCGCCACGCCCACATACCGGTGCGCTCGGCGGTCTCCGTGAGATTGCCATTTTCATCCAGCTTGGCATTGACCAGCGTCACGTAGCCCTCGTCGGCCTCCGGCGCCTCGTCCATCATCTCAAACAGGCGCGCACCACCGGCCATACCCATAACCACCGCATTGATCTGCTGGGAGGCCTGGTTCACGTTGCCGGTAAACTGCTTGGCCATATTAAGGAAGGGCACCACGATGCTGATACCGAAAACGGGGAACGCACCGATGGACACGTTGGGCACCTCCAGCAGCAGGAAAATGCCACCGGCCACCGCCATGATCACGTAAAGGATGTTGCCGATATTACCAATGATCGGTCCCAGGGTGTTGGCATAGGCGTGCGCCTTGGCGCTATCCTCAAACAGCGCCTGGTTGATGGCCTTGAATTCCTCCGCCACCTTTTCCTCGTGGTTGAAGACCTTGATGACCTTTTGGCCGTTCATCATCTCCTGCACGAAGCCCTCGGTCTTGCCCATGGCTCGCTGCTGACGCACGAAATACTTGGCAGAGCCACCGCCGATCTTTTTAGAGGCGAGGATCATCACCACCACGCCGCAAAGCAGCACCAGCGTCATCCAAAGGCTGAAGTAGATCATCAGGAACAAAACGGCACTCAGTACCACTACACACTGCAAAAGCGAGGGCAACGACTGGGATACCAGCTCGCGCAGGGCATCAATATCATTGGTATAGCGGGACATGATATCGCCGTGCTTCTGGGTATCGAAGTAACGGATGGGAAGATTTTGCATCTTGTCGAACATCTCTCTGCGGAACTTGCAAAGAAATCCTTGGGTGATCACCGCCATCAGCTGGGTCTGCAAAACGATGGCCAAAAGAGAGATCACGTAGAAGACGAGCAGCAGCATCACCTGGGGCAGAATCTCGCCTGCGGCATCGGCAAAGGTGGCACCGATCTCCTGAAAATGCTCGATATCCGCAATAATCTGCTGCATGAAGATCGAGGGGATCGACGCCGTTGCGGCAGAGATCAGAATGCAAACGATGGTAATGGGCAGCAGCACGGGAAAGCTCTTGAAGAGCATCCGGATCACCCGCAGCAGCACCGGGGATTCGCCTTGG
>SVTA01000068.1 GCA_015064005.1 Oscillospiraceae bacterium | reverse complement strand
CGCCCAGCTTGACGCCCATATACAGCACGTCAATGAGACCGGGCTTGGCGGCAAACTCTGCCCAATGCACGTGACCGCCGGCAAAATACGCCTCGTGGAAGATCTCAAGCCCCGGCAGATTGGTGAGCAGCATACCGATGGCAATGGGGAGCAGCAACAGCGGCTCAAACTTCTTGCGAATGGCAAGATAGCAAAGCAGGCAGGCGATGGCGATCATAATGAGGTTTTTCCAGCCTCCCTCGATCGCAATAAACTGATAAAAGCCGGTCTGCTTTAAAAAATTCAAGATGGCTTCAGACATGTTGTCGTCCTCGCTTACTGCAGGGTGCAAAGCACGGCGCCGGCCTCAACGGCAGTACCGTCGGAAACGCTGATGCCGGCAACCACGCCGTCAGCGGGTGCCATAATCTCGTTTTCCATCTTCATGGCCTCCAGCACCATCAGCACGTCGCCCTTCTTGACGGCGTCACCGTTTTTCACGTTCACCTTCAGGATCGTGCCGGGCATGGGCGCGGTGATGGAGGTGCCCGCAGCGGATGCGGCGGGAGCGGGAGCGGGTGCGGGTGCAGGTGCGGGTGCAGGAGCAGCGGGAGCGGAGGCCTTGACCTCGGATTTGTCGATCACCTCCAGGGTGATCTCATATACGTTGCCGTTTACGGTAACCTTGTAAGCTTTCATGTTCGTATCCTCCATTGATTACAGTTTTTTAAAGGAAATGACGCGGATGGCGGAAATATCGGTGCCGTTCTCCTCCGCAACGGCGGCACACACGGCGGCCAGGATCTCCTGACGATTGGGAATGGCGGCAGCCGGCTTTGCCTCGGGTGCCTGCGGCACCGTGGGAGCAGGCTCACGCTTCGCTTTGCTTGCAACGAAATCGCAGATCTTGTTCATCAGCCAGACGATGCCCACAATGGCAATGAGACCGACGAAAACGACAGCGATGCCAAGCACGGCAACCAACCAGACGGAAGGCTCCGCCGCCAGCACTCTTTGTGTAAGATGGCTCATAGTTTACTCCTTACTTTATTTGGGCTAAACCCTATTCTATATCAGTATAACACACTTTTTTTGTAAAGTAAATATTATTTTTTACATTTTTTGGAGAAAAACAGCATTATTTCAACTCCTCAAAGAGAGAGATCTCGCCGCTGTCAAGATACCTGACGGCACCGTCCGCCTGCGTCAGCACCAGGCGAAAATCCGGCAGGAGATCGGTGACGGTGGCGGCACCGCCATCGTGCTGTACCGTCTGCCCCAGCAAAAACAGCCTCTGCCGATAGGCGGCGTAAACGCCGGCGGGGCTTTGCAGACGCCGCCCGAGGTGCTTGAAAAAGGCGATGGTCATCCGTTCCCGCAGGAATTTTTCCTTTGACTCCGCGAAAAGCGCGCCTGCCCGTCCGGCGATCTCCGGGGGAAATCCCTCCGGCGGCGGCAGCAGATTGATCCCAATGCCCAGCACCACAAAGCGGCCGCTGCTATCCTCCACGCACTCGGCAAGGATCCCTGCCACCTTGCGACCGTCCTTATAAATATCGTTCATCCATTTGATACCAAGCCCGGCAGCGCCCAGCTCCTCCATGGCGTCCACGGCGGCCACTGCGGCCGTGGCAGTGATATCGGCGGGCAAAAGCGCGCCCTCCGGGCGCAGCAGCACGCTCAGATAAATACCGGTGGCGGCGGGAGAAAAGAATTGGCGATCTCCCCTGCCCCGCCCCGCGCTCTGCGCGGCGGCAACCGCCATCGTCCACGCGGGAGCGCCCTGCCGCCCATAGGCCTTGACGATCTCATTTGTGGAGGTCACCTCCTCAAACACGCAGGCTGTGATGCCGCAATGGCGCTGTATATAGGATGTGTTCAGCTTGTTCCGTTTCATTCCTGCTCCTTTTGGAAAAGGGCTGCTACAGCGGTAGCAGCCCCCTCTTGCTCATCATTTTTTGATCACGTAGCCCTCGGGATCGTCCCACATACGCACGTGGGGACAGGTAATCTCCGCGCGATAGCGGGGGGCAAGATACCGCACCGCGTTGCGGATCACGGTCTGCACCTCGGGAATATGAAAGGTGGGGAAGGTTTCATGGCCCGGCTGGAAATAAAAGATCTGCCCGTTTCCGCGCCGGAACAGACAACCGGAACGGAACACCTCGCCGCCGCTGTAGCTGCCGATAAACAGCACCTCGTCGGGATTCGGAATGGAGAAGGGCTCGCCGTAGGTTTCCTCATTGGGAAGATGGATAAAACGATCAATGCCTTGCGTGATAGGGTGGGCAGGGTTTGTGACCCAAACCAGCTCGCTGTCGCCGCTCTCGCGCCAGGTAAGGCTGCAGGGGGTGCCCATCAACGCCTTGAAGGGCTTGGAATGATGGCCGGAATGGAGGAAAATCGCCCCCATACCACTGTGCACCGCGTCACGTACCAGCTCAGCCACCGCGTCGGGCACCAGCTGGTGTCTCACGTGCCCCCACCAGATCAGCACGTCGGTTTCATCAAGAATCTCCTTGGTGATACCGCAATTTTCATCCTCAAGAGTGGCAGTACGCACCTCAATATCGTCGCATTTCAAAAAATCGGCAATGGCGCCGTGAATCCCCTTCGGGTAAATGGCCTTGACAGCTTCCTTCGTCTGCTCGTGATAAAACTCGTTCCATACCAATACGCGTATCATAGTTTTCTCCTTTTTTTAGGTGTTTCACCAAAAGTATAGCACACAACGCCCGAAGATGCAAGATGCTCCGATTGATTTTTCAAAAAAAATCAAGGCTCCCGCGGGAGCCTTGAAAAGCAATATTTACCAAGCGGTGGGCACACCATCCACGTAGTGCCAGTAGCTGCCGGCCGCGGTAGGCGCAGATTCGCTGTAGTAATGAACCAGGGCGGTGGGAAAGGACTCCTTGTCCGCAAATCCCATCTCACTCCACTTGGCAGCGGTGCCGTTGTAATACACGGCAGTGAGTGCGGGACATTCGGAAAGCACGCCCACACCAATGAACCGAACGCTGCTCGGCACCAGCACAGCAGTAAGGGCGTCGCACCCGGTGAGCAGGGAGATATCCATCTCATCGATGCCCTCCGGCAGTTCGATGCTCCGAAGGCTTTTGCAATCGGAAAAGGCTCGCGCGCCAATTTCCGTGATGCCCTCCCGAAATGTAACGGAGCTCAAAGCGACACATCTGGAAAAGGCACCTGCGGCGATCCCCTCAAGGCTTGTAGGTAAAGCAACGGAGGAGAGCGCCCCGCATCCGCCAAAGGCGGAGGCGCCAATGTAAGTGATGTGATCCGAAAACGTGACCGTAGTGATCCCTTCGCACTCGTAAAACGCGCTGTTACCAATTTCAGTAACACCACTCGGCATCGTAACGGACGTGATGCTGCTACAGCCGTAGAAGGCATTTGCGAGAATTTTGGTCACGCCGTCCGGGATCACCAGGTCCGTGACGAGAGCGCCGTTCACGTACAGCTTGCCGTTCCGTGCGAGAGGATTCGACGAAAAGCCAAGAAATTCAATAGCACACCACGCGCTGAGATCCGAAATATAAACGTTCACCAAGCTGTCGCAACGTGTAAAAGCCTCTATTTGGATGGTCGTAATACCGGCGGGGATCGTTACAGACGTCAGATTTCTACAGCTGCCGAACATAGTGCGACTGATGCCGGTCAGCGATGCGGGCAAGGTCATCTCCACAAGCCCCTGACATCCGTAAAAGGCCCTCTCGCCAATGGTGGTGACCGTATCCGGCAGCAGAATGCCGGTGAGAGCGGTCTGCTCCTCAAAAGCCCGATCCGCCACGGCAGTCACGGTTTTTCCCTCGTGAGTGGCAGGCACGCGCAGCACGGTATCCGTGCAGCTGCCAAGGCCTGCCAGCGTCAGTGTGCCGTCGCTGTTCTCGGTATAGGAAAGCCCCTCGCTGTACTGAGCCTTGCCGCAAGCGCTGCAAGCAAGATCCGCACCGGGCGTGTGACCGGTGGCAGCCACGGGGCGCGTTTCTGCCTCGCCGCAGGCACAGGTGCGCTTTTCCTCACCCGCCGTTTCACAGCCGGGTGCCGTCACCACGCTCCATTCGCCGTATGTGTGGGTATGCTCCGGGGTAGACTGCCTGCAGGCAGCAAGCGTCAGAAGCAGAACCGCAAGTACACAAACAAAAATGCCCTTCTTCATTGTTTTTCCTCCAAAGCAAAAAAGTGCGCAGCAAAGCTGCGCACCGAAAAATGCATAGCTCCGTTGCTGCGACACAAGTGCTTCGCGCTTATCCTATGCAAGAACAGTATGCGAAACCAGGCATGCATTTTTACCAATAAGTAAAATGCACACCGTCCTTGCCGATGATTCACTTGTGTCGCAGCTTCAGTTTAACACTTTTTTTCATTTTTGTCAATAGGCTTTTCCGTTATATTTCAATATTGATGCCGACGGGACAATGATCGCTGCCCATCACCTCGCCGAGAATGAAGCTGTCCTTCACCCGCGGGAACAGGCGATCAGACACCACAAAATAGTCAATGCGCCACCCTACGTTCTTTTCTCTTGCCTTCATCATATAGCTCCACCAGGAGTATTCGACCCTATCGGGATACAGCGCGCGGAAGGTATCGGTGAAGCCGGCGGAGAGCAGCTCCGTGAATTTTGCCCGCTCCACGTCGGAAAAGCCCGCGCTGTGGTGGTTGGTCTTGGGGTTTTTCAGGTCGATCTCCTCGTGAGCCACGTTGAGATCACCGCAGTAGATTACGGGCTTTTTTTCATCCAGTGAGCGGATATACCCGCGCAGCGCATCCTCCCACTCCATACGGTAAGAGAGCCGTGCCAGCTCCCGCTGGGCGTTGGGGGTATAGACGCAAAGCAGATAGAAATCCTCGTACTCCAGCGTAATGGCGCGTCCCTCATGATCGTGGGCATCAACGCCGATACCGTAGGAAACCGAAATCGGCTCCTTTTTGGTAAATACGGCGGTGCCGGAGTAGCCCTTCTTCTCCGCGCTGTACCAGTATTGGAAATAGCCCTCGGGGCAAAATTCCGCCTGTCCCTCCTGCATTTTGGTTTCCTGCAGGCAGAAGATATCCGCATCGGCCTCGGCGAAAAACTCGGCAAAGCCCTTGCCGAGGCAAGCGCGGAAGCCGTTGACATTCCATGAGATCAGTTTCATTTCAATCCTCCTCTATGCGGGCAAAGCGCGGCATGACCTTTCCGTCCCGCTCCACGGTTTCCGTCCACATGGAGGCAGGGCGCACCCAAATATCACCCTCGCCGTAAAGGGCGCGATACACCACCATCTCCTCCAGCGTTTCCGAGTGCTTTGCCACACAAAGCACCTCGTATTCGTTGCCCTTGAAGTGGCGGTAGCGCCCGGGGATAACAGTATCCTTATTCATTTTTTATTCTCCTTCTTCGGCATAGATCAAGGTAGCGGTGATATCGCCCCACGCTTCGCGGATGCGCTTTTCCGCATTTTCGTCAAAATACCAAAGCTCGGGCTGCTTCTTTTCGTTGCCGCCGCGCTCACCCAACATACCGTTTCGGTACTGGATATACGTATTTCCCGACAGTACGGGACAATACGCATCCTTTTTTGCCACCAAATGCACCATCCGATAGGCGGAGCGATCCAAGATATTGCTTTCGATTACAAAGTCCTCGGCAGCGTTGGCGTGATCCCAGCCCTTGATGTGAGCCGGGGTATGCTTATTGTGGCGTTGCTGCCCCCATCCGTATCCGGAAAGACGCAGAAGGTTATGGCGGAATACAATATGTCGCATCAGGCTTTCGGTATCGCCTGCGGTCATATTCAAAAAATACTCAATGCCATACACGCAACGCTCGACCAGATTGTGTTCATAAAGCACGTTTTGCATCACGTACCGTCTGCCGTCGGTGGTCACCTGATGGGTGATGCCCGCATCGTAGACCTGATAAATATAGCAATTCGAAACCGTGAAATCCTCACAGCCACCGTAGATTTCCACGGCGTTACCGTAACGCGTCACGCTGCCTCTGCCTCCCTCGGGGAAATTGGGATCGGTGCCGGCGTAATGCTGGATACAACCGCCGATCCAGCCGATCTCGCAATTGGTGACGCAAAGCCCCACCACGTGCCCGTACGCCGCTACGGCGTGACAGCCGATATATTTGAGGCAAAGATTATCCAGATGGACGTTGGCGCGATCCGCCACAACGAACATATGCTGCCGAGGTAACGCCTCGATGCCGCTGAAAGCCTCACCGGGGTTACCGCGGTCACAGCGCAGATACAGCGTACCGTAGCTCCGCTCATCCATTGCGGGAACAGGCGGCGCACCGCAGTCATATTGCGGACGGGTCAGGCGGTCATCGTAATGCCAATAAAGGTCGAGATCTTCGGTCATTTCCGCCGACATCACAAAGGGACGGCTTTCCTCATCTCGGCAAACGAATCTTCCGTTCAGATATGAGGGGATCAGCTTGCGACTGTGGGCAACCCCGTCATCAAAAACCAACGTGCCCACATCAAGAATTTTTTTGGCATATTGCCAAATGTGATGCGCTTCATCCGCAAGCGTCCAAAGCGACGGAGCGGCCATATCCTCGATCCAACCGTAGAAGCGAGGCTTTTCACCCGTGCCGTAAGCACCGTAGGTAACCCCTCGCTTCGTGTCAACCCATCCACGGAAGATATCCCCACGGCAAAAGAATACACCGTCACCGGGCAAAAGCATCGCCTCAGAAACGCGTCGCAGGGTTCTCCACGCACTGTCCGGGGTACGCCCGTCGTTTGCATCGTTGCCGCTCTCGCTGACATAGTATGCGGTACCCGCAACCGTCACGGCATCTGCGGCAAGGCGGATTTCTTCCCTTCTCTTATCTGCCAGCGCGTCAGCCTCCCAAAGGGTTCCGATCTTCATCTTAAACCTTTGCGCCCTGCTTCGCGGCGGCGGTGAAGGTATTTTTCAACAGCATGGTAATGGTCATCGGGCCAACGCCGCCGGGCACGGGGGTGATGGCGGAGGCAATCGGCTCTACGGACGCGAAGTCCACGTCGCCGCAAAGCTTGCCGTCAGCGGGGCGGCGATTCATGCCCACGTCGATGACCACGGCACCCTCCTTCACAAAGGAGGCATCAAAAAATTCCGGTTTACCGATGGCGGCTACCAGAATGTCGGCACGGCGACAGACCTCGCGCAGATTTTTGGTGCGACTGTGGCAAACAGTAACGGTACCGTTGGCCTCCAAAAGCAGCATTGCCTGAGGCTTTCCCACAATATTGGAGCGTCCCACTACAACGCACTCCTTGCCCTCGATCTCCACACCGCTGCGGCGCAGCAGTTCCATCACGCCTGCGGGCGTGCAGGGCAAAAAATCGTAGTTGCCGATCATAATACGACCTACGTTGTAGGGATGGAAGGCATCCACGTCCTTTTTCGGGTCGATGGCAAGCAGAATCTTCTCCTCGTCAAGGTGCTTCGGCAAGGGCAGCTGCACCAGAATGCCGTGAATGTGCGCGTCGTTGTTCAGCTTATCGATCAGCGCCAGCAGCGTGGCCTCGTCTGTATCGGCGGGCAGCTCGTACCCCTCGGAAACAAAGCCAACCTCCTCGCAGGCGCGGTGCTTGTTACGCACGTAAACGCGAGATGCGGGATCCTCACCCACGATCACCACGGCAAGACCGGGGGCATAGCCGTTTTCCTTTTTAAAGCTTTCTGTATCCGCCGCGATCTCCCGTCGGATCTCCGCAGCAATGGCTTTTCCGTCAATCAACATCGCCATCGTCCTCTTCTCCTTTGCGTTGTTTTTCTTCCTGCCGTGCGATAATGGCGTCAATATCCGCCTCGGCATCGTTGTTTTCGGGCTTCTCCTCCTTGATGATCGAGGGGCGCTTGACGCCGCTGTAAAGCGAAACGTATTCCTCGGTATCCAGCGCCCGTCTGTGCTCCCGTGTCAGCCTGTACACCAGCAGCGCCGTACAGATCACAAAGCAAAGGAAGCCGATGAGCTGGGAAACGCGGAATGGGCCAAGGTAGAGGCTATCCTGCCGCAGGCCCTCGATCAGCATTCGCCCAAAGCCGTAGAAGGCAAGGTACATCATCAGAATCTGACCGTCAAATTTTTTCTTTTTGTAAAGGAAATGCAGCAGCAAAAAGCAAGAGAGATTCCACACCGACTCATACAGAAAGGCAGGATGGCAGAAATAGGCGTAGTTGCTGCCCTCCGTGTAAAAGCCCATACGCAGGAAAAAGCGATCCGAGGTGGGCAGCCCCAGCGCCTCCGCATTGAAGAAATTGCCCCAGCGGCCGATGCACTGCCCCAGCGCCATGGCCGGCACGATCATATCAAACGCACCGAGAACGCGTGCCCGCGACAGCTTCTTCAGCCGGCTGACCAGCAGCACCGCCACGGCACCGCCGATGGCGCCGCCGTAAATGGCAAGGCCGCCGTTCCAGATGGCGATCACATCGTAAAGGCTCTGAAAGGTATCCGTGCCAAGCTTGCCCAGCACGTAAAAGAGGCGGGCGCCGATGATGCCCAGCGGCACGATGGCAAGGAAATAGTCGATTACGTCGCCGTACTGAAAGCCCTCGGTGCGGGAGCGGTAAAACACGTAAGCCAGCGCTGCCAGCATTGCGAGCAGCACCAGAATGGTATAAAAGCGGACGGGAATACCATCTCCGATAGGGATGGTAAAGGCCACGTCCGGCACCCGTATCGGCCCGATGCCGATGCCGGGAAATCCTATGATATTCGGTTCCATAAAAGCTCCTTATCAGATGGGATGAACAACGGAAAGCGTGCGGCAGGCGGGGTCAAACAGCTCCTCCAGCAGCGCGGTCACATCCGCCAATTCTATGCCAAGGATCACGTCTGCGTAGGAAAACAGCTCCGCGCCCTCAAAAACGAAGGAGAGCAGCGTATTGGCGATCTCCTCGGTGGAATCAAAGCTCTTGATATACTCGGCGTATTCAATGCGCCGGCAGCGCTCGAAGTCCGACGGGGAAAGCCCCTCGCGTCGCGCCCTTTCAAGATAGGACCAGATCACCTCCACGACCTCCTCGGGTCTTTCGGACTCGCCCGCGATCTGCAGAAAGCCAAAATCCCTTGTCAGCGCGTAGTCAGCGGAAAGCTCCGGCGAAATGAGGCCGCCGTCATAAAGCGTGTTGTAAAGCTCGCTCGCCTCGGAAAACAGCATCTCGTTGAGAATGGCCATGGCAGCGTCGCGCTTCAGGCGTCGGTACGGATCCTCGGGGATGTGCGTATCCTTTACCCCGATGGAGAAAATGGGCTTTGCCACGTTCCCCTGCTCCGTTACCGTGGGCAGGTGCGCGGTGGCGGGCTCCGGCACGGTGCGGCGCGGTACGGTACCCTCCGCAGCCACGTGGGGCAGATGGGCGTCGGCGATATCCAGCACCTCCTGCACGCTCACGTTACCGCACACCACCAGTGCCATATTGGAAAGCCTGTAATAGGTGCTGTGGGTATCGTAAAGGATCTGCGGCGTGATCTCGGCAATGGAGGCCACCGAGCCGCAGATATCGGTCTTGACCGGATGATTCCGATAAAGCCCCTCCAGCATATTGTAATAGCAACGGTCGTAGGGGTTATCCAGACACATGCGGATCTCCTCGCCGATGATCCCCTGCTCCTTCGCCACGCTCTCCTCGGTAAAGTAAGGGTGGGTCACAAAATCAATGAGCTCCGCCAGCGACTCCGCAAAGCGATCGGTGCAGGAAAACAGATACACCGTGCGGGTGTGGGAGGTATAGGCGTTGGCGTCGGCTCCCAGTGCCGAAAAACGCTCGAAGGAATCGGTGCCGTCCTCATTGCTGAAAAGCTTATGCTCCAGGAAATGCGCAACGCCGGCAGGCAGAGGCCGTGCCCCTGCTGCGTCAAGGGTAGCATCCACGGCGCCGTAGTCGGTGGCAAGCAGCGCGTAGGTGGTGGACATCTTCTTGGGGAATACGTAGATCGGCAAGCCGCTTTCGTGGCGGATGACGGTATACTGCTCTCCAAGCAGCTCGCTTTGATAGGTTTTCTCGTTACGCATCATTCCTCCTCGTCCTCCTCTCCCGTTTTGGTGCCCTTCAGGAAGAAGGTGGCTCTGTGTGCCACGTGTGCGGCAGCCTCCACGATATCCGGAAGAGTCACGCGATCAAGGCGCGCCTGCCACTCCTCCACGGTTTCCCCGTTCCCCGCCAGGATACGGCCGGTATAAAACCGCGCCAGCACGCCGGGGTTATCCCCGCTCTGACGGTAGGAATGCTCAATGGAGCGCCGTGCCGCCAGCAGCTCGGTATCGCTGATGCGCCCGGCCTTGATATCGGCAAGCTGCTGCAGCATCGCCTCCTCGGCCACGGCGCGGTTCTCCACCTTCATGCCGCTGTTGGCAAACAGAATGCCCTTGTAGAGATCCAGTGAGGAGCTGCAATGATAGCAAAGGCTCATGCGCTCCCGCACGTTGAGGAACAGCTTGGAGGCGGGCGAGCCGCCGAAGATCTCGTTCAGATACAGCATCGCGGGTGCCAGCGGATGGGAAAGCGACACGTCGGTGCGGAAGCCGAGAGAGAGCTTGCCCTGCATCAGAGGCATTTCCTCCACCTTCTCCGCAAGGCCGCTGCCGCCGTGCACGGATGCGGTGTAAGGGGCGGGGGTACCGCCGAAATCGCTAAAGCGCGCCTCCAGCAGCGCCGCCACCTCGGCGGCGGGGGTGCTGCCCACGTAGGAAAAGACGGGGGCAATGCTTGAAACAAGCTCACGGTAGCGGGCGGCAAGACCTTCGGGCGTCAGCGCGTCCACCGTATCCTCACTGCCAATGACAGAAAGCGCGTAGGGCTCGCCTGCGCACAGTAGCTTGCGGCAGGCAGAGATAGCGTAGCCGCGGGGATTGTGAATGGCTGCGCGGATGGCGTCCCGCAGATTCTGCTTCTCGCTCTCCACAAAGGAGGCGGTGAAGCAGCCCCGCTCGTCAAAAAGCGGGCGGCAAAGCAGCTCTGCCAGCATATCCGTTACCTCCGGCAGCAGCCCAAGTCCGCCGCCCACGTAGCGGGCGCCGAGGAAATCTGCCGCAAAGCCCAAGGTCTGCATATCGCCGGTGCGGCGGTTGGAGGTGGAAATGGCAGTGGAATACAGCTCATCCAGCCGTCGGTTGAGGGAAGCAAGGCCGGGATAGCCTGCCGTGCCCCGACGGGCAAGTGCCATCACCATGGCGTTTTGCTGGGCAGTCTCGACCGCAAGGGGTGCGGTAAAGGAAACAGCGAGCAGCTCGCTCTTGAAGCGGTCGGTGTTGAGATAGATCAGCCTGCCCTGCCGTCCGATGGGTAATACAATGGGGTTCATAAGTACCTCTAATTACAATAATACATATATTTTACACGAAAGCGGCGCATATTGCAAGTGCTTCACGGAAATTTCACAGAGAAACCGCATTTTTACAAAAAAAGACCGCGACGGCCTCACGGAAGCGAAGCCGTCGCGGATGTTTGCCTGTGAGATCAGGAAAGCGCTGCTACGATGCTCTCGGCAGCCTCGGTGAGGGGATCCTTCTCCACCCACTCGATGTGCCCCTCATCCACCAGCGCGGACAGCGCGGGATCAATGGGCATCTTGGCCAACAGCGGGAAGCCGAACTCGGCCGCCACCTGCTCGATGTGGCTCTCACCGAAGATGCGGATCTCCTTGCCACAGTCAGGGCAACGGACGAAGCTCATATTCTCCACCAGACCAAGCACGGGAATGTTCATCATGTTGGCCATATTGGCGGCCTTGGCCACGATCATGGAAACCAGCTCCTGAGGGCTGCTGACAATCACCACGCCGTCCACCTTGAAGGACTGGAACACGGTGAGGGGCACGTCGCCTGTGCCGGGAGGGCAGTCGATGAGGAGGTAGTCGATATTATCCCAGATCACATCTGTATAAAACTGCTTCACGGTGCCGGCAATAACAGGGCCGCGCCAGATGACGGGGCTCTTCTCGTCGGGCAGGAGCAGATTCAGGGAGATGACATCGATGCCGCCGGGAGTGCGTGCGGGGAAAAGGCCGCTCTCATCGCCCTCAATGCCGCCCTTCAGGCCGAAGGCCTTGGGAATGGAGGGGCCGGTGATATCCGCATCCAGAATACCGACGCGGTATCCCTTGCGGTTCAGCGCCACCGCAAGCAGCGAGGTGACCATGGATTTACCCACACCTCCCTTGCCGCTGACAACGCCGATGATCTTGCCGATCTTGCTTTTTTCGTTTGGCTTATCGTACTGCGGAGCCTTGCGCGAGGCGCAATCGCTGCTGCAGGTAGAACAGTTATGGGTGCATTCTTCTGCCATTTTATGATCCTTTCCGGGGAAAGCAGCTTCCCCTTTCCATATTTCACCCCTTTATTATACACCTTTTTGCAAAAATTTCAAGTTCTTTCTAAAAATTCCCCTCTTTTCACGCCAAACACTTGCAAGAGGGCGCTGTTTATGTTAAAATAATACAATCTTAACAGTGAAAGGAACCCTTATGCGAAAGCTACTTCGTTTTTTAAAGCCCTACCGTCGAGAATCCGTGCTCGGACCGCTTTTCAAAATGCTGGAGGCGCTGTTTGAGCTCTTTATTCCGCTGGTGGTGGCGGATATCGTGGACAACGGCATTGCCGCAGGTGACGGCGGCTATATTCTCCGCCGGTGTGGCCTGATGGTGTTGCTGGGCGTGATCGGCCTTGTCTGCTCCATCACCGCCCAATATTTTTCCGCCAAGGCGGCGGTGGGTATGGCCACCGACCTGCGACG
>SVTA01000067.1 GCA_015064005.1 Oscillospiraceae bacterium | reverse complement strand
ATGACAATTGATTCAAGGGTCACGCCGGAAAGCTCGGCCATCGCCTGCTCAAAGGACAGGCCGCGTCCCAGCAGCGTGCCGATTTTTCGTGTACGGCCGCCGAACACGGTGACGTACAGGTCGCCCACGCCGAGGAAGATATTCTCCTTGGCGTCACCCCCGCAAAGGTCAAGCAGGCGGTACATTTCCTTGGCGGCTTGCCCAAAGAGAGCCGCTTGAGAATTGTAATGCTCAAACACGCGTCCCTCTCGGCGGTAGGACAGGCCAATGGCCAAAGAAACGCCCAGCGCGTAGGCGTTCTTCAGCGCCACGGCGCACTCCACGCCTCTCACGTCGGTGGAAAGGCTGATGTGGTAAAAATCGGTTTCAAAGAGGGAACGGATCCGGCGCAGCAGCTCCATATCCGGGCCGCAGAAGGTGACCTCGGTGGGGTCGAGATCTGCCAGCTCGTAGCTGGTGCAGGGACCGCCCACGGCGTTGATCCTCAGCCTCTTGTCGGTGAAGCGCATCATGTATTCGGGGTAGGAGATGAGATTGCCGCGCCCCTCGCCGTCGTCGATCATGCCCTTGGTGATGGAAAGCACGGGCAGCGCCTCGGGGATGGTGGGCACCACGTTCTCGCAGAACCACTGCAGGCCAAAGCTGCTGACACCGCAGATGAGCAGGTCGGCGCCCTCCATACAGGCAGGCAGCTCCTCATACTGATAAAAGGTGACGCCCTCCGGCATATGGAAGGAGGTCTTTTGGCCGGCCACGTCGTGGCAAAGGGTCAGATGGTCCCCGGCTTTTTGCCCGTGGGCGATGATCTCCCGGTCAAGGGGGGTGCCTACCAGGCGCACGGTGTGGCCGTTGCGGCAGGCGGGGAAGGACATGGCGGAGCCCATCATGCCCGCGCCGATAATGGTGATGATAGCCATAAGAAAAGCCCTCTCAATAATCAGTGTAAGTTTGCGGCTTGCAAAAAGCCGCGCGGTATGCTATCATAATAGCGGAATTTGCAGACTTTGTCAACAGATGACAGAAAAAATGAAAAACTTTCACGGATTTTGCAAAAAAGGAGGGGCTATGCTACAAATCGAACGGCAGGAGGAAATATTGAAGCTGCTGGGCACCCACGCCGGCAGGAGGATCGACCAGCTGGCTGAGGCGCTTTACGTCAGCGAGGCTACCGTACGCAGGGATATTGAGGTGCTGGAGAAAAGAGGGCTGGTACGTCGGGTATACGGCGGTGTCATGTTAAAAAAGGAAGAAATGCCGCTGGAGGTGCGGCGGCAGGAGCGCGCCGCGGAGAAGGAGGAGATCGCGGCGCGGGCGGCGAAGCTGATCTTTGACGGTGCCACCGTGTTTCTCGATGCGTCCTCCACCGCGCTGCACCTGATCCCGCACCTCTCCCGCTTTCGGGATCTTACGGTGGTCACCAACGGTCACAAGGCGGCGGAGCTGCTTGCGGGCGGCAAATGCCGGGTGTTTTCCGTGGGCGGAGAGCTTTCCCCGCGCAATATGGCCTTTGTAGGGAGCCTTGCCGAGGAAACGCTGGGCAGGCTTTCGGTGGACATCGCCTTTTTCTCCAGCGAGGGCATCAGCGAGGACGGTGAGATCACCGATTCCTCGGAGGAGGAGACCGCGCTGCGGCGGGTGCTGCTGCGTCGGGCGGCCACCACGGCGCTGCTGATCGACAGCAGCAAGCTGGGGCGCCGGTATCTTTTCCAGCTTGCAAACGCGAGGGCGATCACGCACGTGATCACCGACAGCGCTTTTCCGCAGGGGGTGCCGGAAGGGAGATAAGCGCCGCGCTGTTCGGTTTCGGAGCGCTGTTGCGGTGAAATGTGCAATTTGAACAAAACCAAGAGCAAAGAACTGTCTATTTTGCAAGGATTCAAATCTTGTTCAAAAAAAGTTTATAATTTGTACATTTTTTGGTTACAAGCCGGAAAAATGTGATTTTTTTATAAAAACTGCCGGAACCGTTGTGCCGCAACGATTCCGGCCGGTCGAAGCGAGAGAACTCTCCCGTTTTGAGCAAAAAGCAAAATCGTGATTTTTTTCAAATTGCACTTGACAATTCCCGAAAAATTTGGTATAATGCAGAGGCAACGTGGGGATAGGTGTCCCCAAATCACAAAAAAGGAGGCCGTTTCCGTACTGCGCGGAAACAACAGCAAATTATGAAGAATTTGGTCAGAGTGATTGCTTTGGTCCTGGCATGCCTCTTCTGTGCTACGCTTGTTGTCGCTTGCGAGACCATCAAGGTCAAGAAGCCCAGCAACACCAGATCAGAGGGTGAGCTTTTCGTGGACGATGATGGCGTGCTTTGGGCTGCTGACGAGTGGGGTCATCTCCGCATGTACGACCACTTGCCCAATGACCTCGACTACACCAATGACGACGGCGATCGTGAGCCCGTTACCGTGTTCTATTGGTCTGACGTTGAGAAGCAGGAGTTTGAGCAGGACAACGAGTCCGATAACTCCCGTGAGTCTGCTATTTACAACCGAAACTTCGCCGTTCAGAACCGTCTGAACGTGGAGCTGAAGTGGAAGAGCAACCCCGGTAACTCCGCCAACATCAACAAGTTCGTAAGCGTTGTTGACAACGCCTACACCACCGGTCAGCACGACTTCGATATCATTGCTACTTACTCCCGTACCGCCGGCTCTCTGCTGGTGGCCGGCCTGCTGTATGACCTGCAGGACATCAAGGACGTAGATAAGGACGGCAACGACCTCGCTGTTCAGAGCAAGGATATGTGCGGCTTTATCAACCTGGAGCAGCCCTGGTGGCCCGCCGGTCTGGTTGATGATATGAGAATCGGTAACTCCCTGTACTTCGTTTCCGGTGATATCGCTATCACCGCCATCGACGAGATGCACTGCATCTACTTCAACAAGGATCTTGTTGACGAGCAGTTCGAGACTGAGGCTTCAGAGCAGGGTTATCCCAACGCTACCCAGATGCTGTATACCTACGTTCGCGAGGGCAAGTGGACCGTTGATAAGATGGTTGAGATGTCCATCGGCTACCACGAGGATACCGACAACTCCGGCACCAAGGATAATGGCGATAAGTACGGTATGTGCTCCGCTTCCTACTGTGCATGCACCGTTTACGGTGGCGCTAACCTCCGTCAGATCGAGCCCGACGACCAGAAGGTGCTGAAGATCTCTGACAACTACACCTCTACCAGAACCGTTAGACTCGTTAAGAGCTACGGTAACCTGCTCCGCTCTGACGCTTACTATGACCGTCTGATGGGCTCCGGCTCCTACACCCTGCCCTTCGATAGCGGTAACTGCCTGTTCTGCCTGCAGTACATCGAGCTTGCTGAGAACACCCTGGTAGGCAACGAGGCCGTTGCTCACTACGGTCTGGTTCCGCTGCCCAAGTACGACGAGGCTCAGAAGAACTACTACACCGTTATCGGTAACGCATTCACCATGTACGCTCTCTTCTGCGACTTCGAGGTTAACAGCCGCGGCGGCGAGGAGGAGGCTGCTCAGATGCTGTCTGCCGTTCTCGAGTGCTGGGCTTCCGAGTCCTTCCGTAAGTGCACTCCCGTTATCTTCGAGCTGAACATGCAGCTGAAGTACTCCGAGACTCAGGACGAGACCGATATGTGCGAGTACGTACGTGCCGGTATCTGCTTCGACCTTGGTCGTGTACTTGACGCACTGGGCTTCGACGGTGACGCCCGCTTCTTCAACGCTGCTTACTACGGCGAGTCTTGGGTGGCTGCTTACTCCTCCACCTACGAGAGCGAGAAGATTGCCCTTGAGAAGTTCGTTCAGACCCTTGACCTGAACCTCGACTAATTTGGCAAAACGGTCGAGCTTCGCTCGATCTCCCATAAAACAAAAAGGACGAGTTTACTCGTCCTTTTTGTTTTGCTTTGCGGAACAGAAAAGGTGCGGCGCCCCCGGGCGCCGCACCTCATTGATTTGTGCCTTATCCGGGAATGCTCATTCCCGCACGGTGCCGTCGCCGGTCACCATATATTTTACCGTGGTCAGCGCCTCAAGGCCCATGGGGCCGCGGGCGTGGAGCTTTTGAGTGGATATGCCGATCTCCGCGCCAAAGCCGAACTCGCCGCCGTCGGTAAAACGAGTGGAAGCGTTGTGATAGACGGCTGCGGCGTCTACGTGCTGCATAAAGCGAGCGGCAGCAGCGGTATCCTCGGTGAGAATGGCCTCGCTGTGGCCGGTGCCGGTACGGTTGATGTGAGCGATGGCCTCGTCGAGACCATCCACCACCAAAACCGACATCACGAAATCGTTATATTCCGTGAGGTAGTCCTCCTCGGTGGCAGGTTTGGCCGAGGGGAGGATGGCGCAGGTACGGGGGCAGCCCCGCAGCTCCACCTGCCAAGGGCGGGTGGCCTCAGCAAAGCGGGGGAGAAAAGCCTCGGCTATGTCGCGATGCACCAGCAGGCTCTCTGCCGCGTTGCAGACCGAGGGACGCTGACATTTGGCGTTTACCGCCACGCGCAGAGCCTTGTCAAGGTTGGCGGCAGCATCCACGTAAACGTGGCAGTTGCCGGCGCCGGTTTCGATCACGGGGATCTTGGCGTTTTCCACGCAGTTCTGTATCAGCCCCTTGCCACCGCGGGGGATAAGGGCATCCACAAGCCCGCGCATCTGCAGCAGTGCATCGGCGCTCTCGCGGGAGGTGGAGGTGACGAGGGAAATGGCGTTGGGGTCAATGCCGCAGCCGGCAATGGCCTCCTGCAGCACGGTCACGATGGCACGGTTGGTGGCAATGGCCTCCTTGCCGCCCCGTAACACCACAGCGTTGCCGGATTTGATGCAAAGAGCAGCGGCATCGGCGGTCACGTTGGGGCGTGCCTCATAAATGATGGCAACCACGCCCAGCGGTACACTTTGGCGGGTGATGGAGAGGCCGGAGGGGCGCTGCCAGCTTTCGCTCCGCGCAAGCGGGTCGGGGAGGGCGCAAAGCGCCTCCATAGCCGTGGCGATCCCACAGATCCGCTCTGCGCTCAGGCGCAGGCGATCCAGCATCACACGGGGCACGCCGTTTTCCTCGGCGCGGCTGAGGTCATCTTCGTTGGCTGCGAGAATTTCCGCAGTTCTTGCCCGCAGCGCTGCCGACATCGCAAGAAGCGCCCGGTTGCGTGCCTCTCCGTCCGTGTTGGCAATGGAGGGTACCGCTTCGCGGGCAGCAAGGCAAAGGGCGCGAACGTCTTCCTGAATGCTCATGATGAATCCTTCCTTTGGCAAAAAATGAAATTCCCCTTGACAAATACGCCAAAATGGTGCAGAATATAAGGAGAAAAGGGCCGCCAATGCGGCCCCTTGTCCGGTCACTCGGCAGCGGGTGCCTCCTCGACCTCGTCAAACAGGTTTACGTCCTCCTCCTCAAACAGCTCCTCCTCCATCTCGTCGAGATCCAGGAGATCCTCCTCGTCGTCCTCATAGGAGGAGCAGAAGGTGAGCAGGTTGCGGGTAAGGCGGTAAAGCACGTAGGCGATGGCCGTGGTGGCCGTGATAATGGCGATGGTGATGGCAATAATCTTGCCATAATTGGTTTTTCCTTGCATAATCAAGCCTCCCTTGCGTTATTGTCATTCTTATTTTAACATAAACCCGTGCGAAATACAAGTCGAAATGCGAAATTTTCTGCGAAAAGGATCAAGAATATGCAATTTTCCGAGATCATCACGGCGCTTGCGGCCGCCGGCATTGAAAATCCGCGCTTTGAGGCGGGCGTTTTGCAGGAGAGCTTCTCCAGTGCGGCGCTGGCCGAGGCGGTGGCACGTCGCTGCACGCACTATCCCCTCCAATATATTGTGGGCGAATGGGATTTTTATCGGGAGACCTACGAGGTCACGCCCGATTGCCTGATCCCCCGCGCGGATACCGAAACGCTGGTGGAGGCTGCGCTGCGTGAGCTTTCTCCCAAGACGCGGATACTTGACCTCTGTACCGGTAGCGGCTGTGTGGCGATCTCTGTGGTGGCCAACAGCACCGATACCACCGCCGTGGCAGTGGATCTGTTTGCGCCCACGCTGGCGCTGGCGGCCCGTAACGCAAGACGAAACGGCGTGGAGGAGCGGATCTGCTTCGTGCAGGCAGATGTACTGCAGGAGCCGTCTGCGGAATTTTATAAAAAGGTTGCTGACGGTGCGCGTTTTGACGCGATTTTGTCCAACCCGCCCTATATTTGTGACGATGTGGTTCCCACTCTGCAGGCCGAGGTGCAGCACGAGCCTGCGGCAGCGCTGCGCGGCGGCGCGGACGGATTGGATTTTTACCGGTCCATTCTCAACAAGTGGCAATGCCTGCTGGCGGAGGAGGGATTCTTCGGCTTTGAGATCGGTTACGATCAGGGCGAGGCGCTGCGGCAGTTGGCGGCGGAGCGGGGCTTTTCCTGTACCGTTTTGCGGGATCTTGGCGGTTGCGATCGGGTAGCGCTCCTGCGGCGGCAGAAATAACGATTGACACGGTGATCTCCATTCGCATACTCTCAAAGGGGAGGTGTGATATGGAGATCATTGTTTTATTCGGGGGAACCAGCAGCGAACGGGAGGTTTCCATTACCAGCGGCAAGCGGGTGGCGGCGGCTTTGGCACGCCGCGGACACGGGGTGCAGCTTTTCGACTACCGTATGGGGGGATTTTCAGAAAAGCTACTGCACCAATGTCAGCGTGCCGATGCGGTTTTTTTGGCGCTGCACGGCGGCGCGGGGGAGGACGGTCGGCTGCAGGCGGCGCTGGAGGCGGAGGGAATCTATCACTACACCGGATCCGGGCCCGCTGCCTCCCGTCTTGCCATGGATAAAGCAGCGGCCAAGGCATGCGTGGCCGGGGCGGGGGTTCCCGTGCCCCCCGGTGCCGTGTGGCTTCCCGGCGCGGAGCGACCGCCGTTCCCCTATCCGGCGGTGCTCAAGCCCCTTTCCGGCGGCTCCAGCGTGGGGGTCGTTTTTGCGGAAAACGCCACCCGTTTGGCCTCCTTTTTGCCAACAGAGCCGATGCTTGCGGAGCCGTATCTTTCCGGCGCGGAGTATACCGTGAGCGTGCTGGAGGGCAGAACGTTGCCCGTAGTGGAGATCCGTCCTCACGGTGGTCGCTACGATTACGAGGCAAAATATACCAGCGGCGGAGCGCTGGAGCTTTGTCCGGCACCGTTGGAGCCCCCGGCATCTGCCGCGCTGCAGCGCTTGGCGTTGCGGGCCTGGCATGCGCTGTCGCTGCGGGATCTTTGTCGGGTGGATTTTAAATGCGACGCCGAGGGGCATCCCTTTTTCCTTGAGGCAAACACGCTGCCGGGGCTGACCGCCACCAGCCTGCTGCCGCTGGCGGCAGCAGCGGACGGTATCCCATTCGGAGAGCTGGTGGAAAAAATTTCCCTTCTTGCAGCGGGGCGAAAACGCACTTGACAAGGGGCACCGCCTTCGTGTATAATAAAGGCAGAGGATACAAATAAAGGAAAATAGAGAAAGGAGATCATGATGGAATATAGCTTTTTAATTGCCTGCGCTGTCATTGTGCTGATCAATCTTGCCATTTTCACCTTCCGCGGCTTTGGTAAGGGACTGGTGCGACTGATCACGCTGGCCATTGCCGTGGTGGCCGCCTATCTTGTTTCCCGTATGGTGATGCCATTGGTGCTGCATAGCGGCATTCGCGGCATTGAGGGGCTCGTGATCTCCCATTTTCCGGAAACCGAGGCCATACTTTCCGACCCGATGGTGGCAGAGGTGTTCTCCAAGCTGGTGCAGATGCTGCTGCTGCCGGCGCTTTTCTGCCTGCTTTACACCATTTTCTGCCCTATCAGTATGATTTTGTACCGCATTGGTTGTCATTTGGTTCCCCGTAGGTTGGATCGGAGCGGTCAGCCCCGCGTCAGTCATTGGGGCGGTCTGCTGATGGGCTGCGGTGTTGCCTTCCTGTCGCTGATGGTGTATATCATGCCTCTGTATGGTTACGTAGAGGTGGCACATACCGCCATTGCCACCATGGAGGCGCACGCCTCTGAGGAAATGGACACGACCACGCTGGATGAATTTAACGACAATTATCTGCGGCCCGTATTGGAAACGCCGCTGGTGACGCCCTTGTACAAGTCGCTGGGCGAGCCGGTGTTTGCCAGTCTTTCCACGGTAATGTGGGATGGTGAGCTCACCCACCTGATGCTGGAAACCGATACCGTTGCCGCCATAGCCGGCGACGTCCAGCGTCTGCTGTCCAAAAAGCCGGTGGACTACGAGGAGGCTGAGGCAGCGGCCATCGAGGATATTGCCGCCTGTGTGGAGCATTCCCCCATGCTGCGTACCATTTTGGCGGAGGTACTGTCCGGCGCAGCTGAAGCCTGGCAAAGCGACGAGGCCTTTGCCGGTATGGAAAGACCCGATATGGGTGAAAACGGCAACGGCATTCTGAATGCGTTTGTGGAGGTCTTTTCAACCACCACCACCGCCAATATCGGCGGCGATTTTAACACCTTCGCCGAGGTGCTTTCCCTTGGTGTCAAGTACGACCTGATGGAGATGCTTTCCGGCGGGCAGGGAGAGGAATTTGCCACCGTGATCGCCTCCACGGGCTTTTTGTCGGAGGCCAAGCTGGCGTTGAACCGCAATCCCCGCATGGCGCCCGTCACACGAGCCATCACCGATGTGGGTATGCGGCTGCTGGTCAGCGAGCTGGGCGTGCCTGACGAATACAAGGACACCTGCAGTGAGCTGATGAATGAAATGAGCGCCACGCTGCAGCAGACCGCGGTCAACGAGGACGGCACGCTGAACACTGACGATCTGGAAGCAAGGCTTGACGGCGTGATGGATGCCCACGGTGTAGATGTCAACGATGCCACGGTAAAGCTGATCGCCCACGGTATGGCGGATCAGTTTACCGCCGCGGAGCTGCAAACGATGACCACGGAGGAGATCGTGGATCAGCTGATCGCCCGTTTTGGAACCGTAGAGGTGCCCACACCATGATCAAGACAAAAAGGCTCTTTGCTTTGGGCAAAGAGCCTTTTTTTGTCTTTTCGCATATACTGAAAAGGAGGTGATGCTTGTGATCGTTTATAAACTGTACGACAGACAGCGGGCGGTGGATTACGCTCGCCGCTGGGCCTTTGGGCGTAACCCGTTGTTTTATGATTTTTCCGGCCTCGGGGGCAACTGCACCAGCTTTGTGTCCCAATGCGTGTTGGCGGGGAGCTGCGTGATGAATTTTACGCGGGACTTTGGCTGGTATTATCGCTCCGCCTCGGATCGGGCCCCGGCCTGGGCAGGCGTTGAATTTTTTTGGCAGTTTATGATTGGGGATCCCGCGTTTGCGCGGGAAAACGGTGGCGTGGGTCCCTTCGGGCGGCAGGTGACGGAAGAAGCGCTGGAGATTGGCGACGTGGTGCAGCTGCAAAACAGCGCAGGGGACTTTTACCACACGCTGCTGGTCAGCGGCTTTGATGGCGAAACGCCGCTTCTTGCCGCCCACACCATTGATGCGCTGGATCGTCCTCTCACCGACTACCGTTACGCCGCAGCCCGTTTTTTACACATCGACGGTGTACGCCTTACGGTATCGGGCGACGACTGCTTTCCCGCGCTGATCGCAGGGCAGGCGTTGCCGACGGTGCCATAAAGGCAAAACGGAAATGCGCCGCAAAAAGGGCAGAGGCATCCAACGGCACCTCTGCCCTGTACGCATCAAAGCGTGGTGATCTGCAGGGAATTGTAAATATCGCGGATAAGGGGCTCGGTGGGGCGTTCCAGATCGGCGGGGCGGTTTTTCATGGTCATCTCGCCCTCCTCCATCACCAGGAAGGTGGAGGAGCCGCCGCCATCCAGATTGATGGCTTTGGTCATACCGAAATGCTGCATCAGCCGTGCCAGATCTATGAGGGAGGCGCCGTTGGAGCGCTCCGGCAGACGGCCGTCCACCACCAGGATCACCACGTTTCCGGCCTCGTCCATGCCGGCGGCGGTGCGGGGGTGGCAAACGTAAGAAAAGGGCTCGGCGGGGGAGAAATCGGCGATCTCACCGTTTCGCAGAATGATCTCGCGGCCGGAGATGGCAGACCACAGCTGGCCGTAGAGCGCGGGATTCTCCACGAAATTGTCAATGACGGCGCGCCCGTTGCGATCCATGCCGAAGAAATTGCGTAAGGAATCGGGATTGGCGATGGCGCGGCCGTCCTTTACGCAGAGGCCGGCGGGGCCGTTGTTGCCGAACATATCAAAGAAATCCGCGTTGGTGGCGGCCACCACGTGCTTGCCGGCGGCAATGGATGCCTCGGCCTGCCCCTTTACGGTCTCGATATCCTCATAGCCGCGGTAGCCGTTGCGGGCGGTACCGATCTCAAATCTTCCCTTGCCGGCATCCACGAAAAGGGCATAGGCCAGCACGGGCGCGCCGTGCTTGTTTTGGCAGAAAAGCTCCTCGTAGCGAATGCCGTCCGCAAGAGCGGCACCCTCTTTTTTCAATACCGTTATGTGGCTATCGTATTCAGCAATCAGCTTTTCACGATCCAGCCGCACCACTCTCTCGGGGTCAAGACGGGTGATGCCCCGCTCGCCCATGGCGGTGAAATACTTGGAGGTACTTTTGCTGCGGTTGAGAAAGCGCACGGTGAGGGGCTCCGAGAGAAAGCCCTCGGGCAGGTAGAACACGTGGGCGGTGAAGTCATAGGGCTCGCCGGTATTGCTGATCTCTCCAAAGATGACACCGGCACTGTTTTGAAGGGTGACGAAGTCCGCCCGCTCCTCGGTGATCAGCACGGTTTTTACGGCACCCTTGTCGGCCACCGTTTCGCAGGAAACGATGTAGGTCGCGGGGTCAACGAATGTTTCAATGCCGGTGGCGGGTACGGTCAAAGCCATTGGTCAACCTCACTGATGCAGATACAGCAGCTTGATGCAGTGCTCGATGATGTCCACGCTCTTTTCAAAGCCCACGTCGGCGGTGTTGAGACACAGATCGTAGTTGCGCACGTTATCCCAATCGCAGCCGGTATAGTAGCGGTAATAGGTGCTGCGGGCGCGGTCGATGCGTTCGATCTCCTTGATGGCGTCCTTTTCACTGATGCCGTAGAGACGGGTGACCTGCTCAATGCAGAAGTCCATGGGGGCATAGGTAAAGATGCGCAGCACATTGGGGCGTCCTTGGAGAATATAATCGGCGCAGCGCCCCACCAGCACGCAGTCTTCCTTGGCGGCAAGATCCTTGATGATCTTGGCCTGATAGTTGAAAAGGTTGTCATCGGAGGTGAAATCGCCGCTGTCGGGGGAGATGAGGTACTCACCGTAGGAGCGGTTGTAGCGCTTGAAAAGGGCAGTTTTGGCCTTTTCGTCAGCCTTACCGAAGAGCTCAATATTGATGCCACTTTCCTCGGAGGCCAGCTTGATCAGCTCGTTGTCGTAATAGTGAATGCCCAGGCGTTCTGCCAGCATTTTGCCGATGGTACGGCCGCCGCTACCGAAGGTGCGGGAAATGGTGACGGTAAATTTTGACATGGCAATCTCCTTACAAAAAAGATTTGGGGGAAGTCTTCCCTTACATTATAACACCTCGCGCAAGCTTTGTCAAAGGGGTTTCGGCTTTTTCGATGATTTCTTTTAAAAAAATCAGCCTTTGAGCGCAAGATGCTTGACAAAAGCAACTTTTTGTGTTAGAATGAAGGGCACGGAGAAGGCGCGGCATGGCCGAAGCCTTTGTTCCTTTTCAGGGAATCGTGTGATGAAGAGCGCCTTTGTATGTTAGTTGTGTCGCATATTATACTCATCGAATGACGCCGTATCACTTCTTCTGCGGGTGTGTGCGAACTCATTTCGCCACACGCCGCACGCTCACTTCGCGGGTGTGTGCGAACTCATTTCGCCACACACCGCTCCGTTACACTCCGCGGGTGTGGCGAAATTGGCATACGCATAAGATTTAGGATCTTACGCCGTGAGGCGTGCAGGTTCGACCCCTGTCACCCGCACCACAGAAAAAGACCGCCCTTGTGGCGGTCTTTTTCTGTGGTGCGGACGATTGGTGCGGCGAAGCCGCACCGAGCTTTCGTCTTTGCGCGAGAGAGACGAGGGTGGGGGAATTTTGCACCGTTCTGGCACTAAATGCGGAGGGGGAGGGGAATTTGCGGCGCAAAGCGCAGGCGTTCAGCCTGCGAGAAACGCTCTTGAGCACGCGCAGCGTGCGTATTGCAGAGTTCGACCCCTGTCACCCGCACCAACAAAAAAGGAACTTTTGTCTGGTAGACAAAAGTTCCTTTTTTGAATGATGTTTGCCTTCGGCAAATGATGACGGCTTCGCCTAATGATGTTCGCTACGCGAATGATGTGTGCCTGACGGCACATTGGGCAAACATTGCATCATTGCGGAACACAGTGGAGCAACATCATATTTGCGAAGCAAATGCATCATATCGCCGCAAGGCGATGCATCATTTGACAAGCATATGAATTTATGATATAATATTGGAAAAGGATGTGCGACTATGAAAGAAAACAAACTCGTCGAACTATCGATGGACTTTTCGGTTGATATTATAAACCTCGTTAAGAATCTGAAAGCAAATCACGAAACAATTATAGCAAACCAAATCGGCAGAAGCGGCACCTCAATCGGTGCGAATATTCACGAAGCGCAATATGCACAAGGAACGAAGGACTTTATATCCAAATTCGAAATAGCACTCAAAGAAGCAAGCGAAACAGGATATTGGCTTGAACTGTTATACAGAACAAAGTATATTGATGAGCAAACTTTCAAAGCGCTATCCTCTAAATGTACCTCGTTGCGAGTTATGCTCATCGCTTCTTGCAAAACTGCAAAGGAGAACGCAAAATGAAAAAACTGTTATGTATCATTTTTACTTGCGCAATTTTGCTGTCTTTTTCCTCTTGCTCGTTAGCGGAAAGATTTGCCG
>SVTA01000066.1 GCA_015064005.1 Oscillospiraceae bacterium | reverse complement strand
AAATAATAGTATTGAAGTTATCAGTTTTTTCATTTTCCATTCTCCTTTAGAGTTTTACAACTTGAAATAAGCATACGTCTGATTCTACCGCACAGATTGCGATGGTTTTTGTATGTTTCTTCATCAACACCATTTGTATTGAATAACAACTGCAACCAACCTTCGGTTTCGCTACATTCTTTGAGCGCGATTTCAAATTTTGAAAGCATATCCGCTTTACTTTGCCCGTAATTAGCCTCGCGTATATTTGCGTACACACTGCTTGAACTTTTGCGGATCTGAAAAAGAGTGTTAGAAGGAGCTTTTATATTTTGACAAAGTAATTCTATATCGGTCGCAAGCTGCTCCGAATAGATCAGTAAATAGTTTTTTGCCATATTATCACTCCCTTCGAGAATATTATATCATAATTCTTACCATTCGTTGACGGAAGGCGAACAGCCGCACCGTCAACATAAAATCGGTAGAATTATGATCAATAAACCCTTCCTTAACTCGCGCCGAGGGGCCCGCGAACAGCGGGTGCGGCGCAATGCCGTGGGTTTATTATATCATATATTGCAAGGTAATTCAAGAGTTTTCGCATCCTCGCATCCCAATCACGCCGAAGGCGTGTATATCATCCGCAACTTGTTGCGGTATATCATCAGCCCATAGGGCTGGATATCATCAAGCCGCAGGGAAATACACGCTGGCGCGTGATGAGATGCAAGGGCGGCCTGCCGCCCTTGATGATATACACGACTGCGTCGTGATAATATGCCAAGCCTGCGGCTTGGATAAACAAAAAAGGAACTTTTGGTAGACAAAAGTTCCTTTTTTGTTGGTGGATCCGAGGGGATATCGATTTCTTTGCCGCAAGCGGCAAAGGGCAAGGTGCGCCGGCATCTTCAGCCCTTCCGCTTTAGCAGCACCTTGCAGGCTTCAACTCCAATCCGCGCATGCACCATAAAAAAACACCCCGCGAGGGGGTGTTTTTTTATGGTGGATCCGAGGGGAATTGAACCCCTGTCCGAAAACCCATTCACGGGACCTTCTTCGTGGACAGTCTGTGGTTTAGAATTCCCCTTGGATGGCGGTCACAGACAATCTCCATCCGCAGGTAGCCCTTTTTTGCATGACCGATACAAGTGCGAACTCTCGGTGCATGTTCACCACTGCATGACGCTCCGGCCGGGGTCGTGGTCCTCCCCGGGGGAACGGGCGGCTAAAGAGCCGCGGCACTGCCTAATTAGGCAGCCAGTGCGACGTTATTGTCAGCGTTTAATTTTAAGGTTGAGCCTTTTTCGTGATTGCTCGGCACGCCACGCTTATCCCGCTGCAGAATCCCCGTCGAAACCTTTACGGACCCCTGTAGCAGTGCCCCGTGGGGCACTATATATTATACGGCATTTCGCCGTGTTTGTCAAGACTTAATATTCCCGGCTGCCGCCCTTGAAGGCGCGCTCCATATCCCGCTTGGCGGAGGCCTTGGCCATATCCTCCCGCTTGTCGTAGAGCTTTTTGCCGCGGCAAAGACCGATCTCCATCTTTACCCGCGAGCCCGAAAAATACAGCGCCAGGGGGATGACGGAAAAGCCCTTTTCCTGTGCCTTGCCCGCCAGCCGCAGGATCTCCCGCTTGTGCAGCAGCAGCTTCTTGGGGCGCAGCGGCTCTCTGTTAAACACGTTGCCCTTTTCGTAGGGGCTGATGTGCACGCCGAGGGCAAAGATCTCCCCGTCCTTGAAGGAGCAGTAGGAATCCTTCAGATTCACGTTGCCCGCCCGCAGGCTCTTGACCTCGGTGCCAAACAGCTCCACGCCCGCCTCAAGCTTTTCATCTACAAAATAATCGTGCCACGCCTTGCGGTTCTCCGCGATGCGGCGTGTGCCGCGTTTTTCCTTATCTGCCATAATTTCTCCATTTTTATATTGCCCGATGACGGGCGGTTTATGCGTCAGACCTCCGAGAGCAGGCGCTCCATCAGCCCCAGACGGCTGGAGGCGAATTCGTAGGCGCGCTTGTAATCGTCGTTCTGACGGCAGCAAAGCTCCATGTCGCCGAAAATTTCATACATCAAAACCCCAATGGTCAGGTCCTCTCTGGCCAGCAGCCGCTCGAAGGCGTCGAGCGCCTCCGCGGCCCTGCCGCTTTGCATCAGCCGCAGCGCCGAAAGTCGCTGGGCGTACAGCGTGCCCTCGTTGCGAGTGAGATAGTCGTCAAGCTCACCGTCGCGCTGATGCTCAAGGGCGTCCCGCGCCATGGCGTAGGCGCAGAAATCGTCACCCACAGAGCGTGCCGTGGCGATCTCCCGCTCCTCCAGCATGTCCGAGGAGATGGTAGGGGAGAGCTCCGAGAGGCACCGGAAATACACCGCCGCGCGAATGCGCATCCAGCCGGTGTCGTACAGGGTCTGCCGCGCCGCGGACAGCGCCCGGTCAAAGCCCGCAGCCGCCGCCCTCAGGTGGCCGTTGTCAAAGGCGCTTTTGGCGGCGTAATATTCGCATTCTGCCCGCACCAGCGCGATCTCGTCATCCCGGTCGCTGCCAAAGGCGGCGTTCAGAATGGCCAGACACCCGGCGTGGTCGCCTGCGGCCAGCGCCCGGCGCACGTTGGGCATGACCGTCATTTTGCGATAGGCGAGATCGTCGCCCTCCTCCGAGAGGAGAAAGCCCACGGGCACGCTCAGCCGCTCGGCCAGATAGCAGGCCGTGGGCAGGGAAGGGAGCGCCGCGCCGCGCTCAATGCTGCAGAGCATATTGCGGGTGATCTGGTCGCCGGCAAGGTCTGCCTGGGTCATCAGCTTGGACACGCGCAGCTGCCGGATCTTTTCGCCAATATTCATCGCGCCCTCCTTGTGGTAAATGATATTTAACATTATAGCAAAAGCCGCCCTCTCTGTCAAGAGGGCGGGACAGGGAATTTTGCGGCAAACGGTTTTTTTATCGCAAAAAGCGACACCTTGCGGGAGCGGGAATGCGTGGAAAGCGGCGCATTCCTGCGAGAGGCCGTCCTTGGCTTGCGGGATGCCTGCGAAGCAAGCGCGCTCGCCGCGCCGTATATCGCGGGCACGGCCCGTCGCAGCCGGAGGGCGCGCTCATTGACCGTAAGCCTTGGCACGGTGGCTTTTCTTTCTCGCTTGTTTGGTCGAAAGCGGTGATGTGCGACTCAAGCCTTGTCGGTAGGGATCTGCGGATAGAGCTGAATGGTATTGCCGCCGTCCACCACCAGCTCGGCGCCCGTGGTGTTGCGGGCAAGAGCGGCGAAGTACCACACCGCGTCAGCGATATCCGCGCCGTCTGCCACGTCACCGAGGGGGGTGAAGCGGGAGGGCACGCTTTCGTAAAAATCGGGGTTCTTTTCCCAGCGGTCGGTACGGATCATACCGGGCAGCACCGCGTTGACGCGGATGTTGTATTTGCCAAGGTCAAGGGCGAGGGCGCGCATCAGACCAAGCTGCCCGCCCTTGGAGGTGACGTAGGCGGTGCGATCGGGAATGGCGCGGTAGGCGGTGTTGGAGTTGAGGAACACGATGCTGCCGCCGCCCGCCTCCTTCATGCGCCGGGCGGCTGCCTCGGCCATTGCAAAATTCCAGAACACGTTGGTGGCGGTGACCCGCATAAAGTCGGAAAGCGGGTTTTCAAAGATCTTCATGCCAAGCCCCTGGTCGGCGGCGTTCAGCACCAGCGTATCCACCACAAGCCCTTTTGCGTCGATGTCGGCAAAGAGGGCGGCAACGCCCGCCTCGTCCACCGCGCCCTCGGGGGTGAGGGAATTGATGGCGTAGCCGATGACGGTGACGCCGGGAAATTTGGCGCGGTAAGTGGCCTCGGCGGCGGCCACCTTTTCGGGGCTGCGGCCGGTGAAGAGGACGGTATAGCCCTCAGCGGCGAATTTTTCAACGATGGCGACGCCTGTGTTGATGCAGGCGCCGGTCACAAGAACGGTTTTCATTGGTTTTCTCCTTTTAAGTGAATGCAGAACGAATGCAGCGTGCAGAATGCAAAATGAGGCTTTGGTGCACAATGTGCGTTGCCTCCCTCCGAGAGGGAGGTGGCACGGCGTGGCCGTGACGGAAGGAGCCTGCGCAAGTAAATGAAAGCGCTGTTTCTGAAAAGAAGCGCACTTTTTTGTGCACGCACTCTCCTTCCACCACCTGCGGTGGTCCCCCTCCCTCCGCAGGGAGGCTCTGGTTTGTGCAGACCTCCGCATTCGCGCTGCATTTCCGGTGGCGCGGGGCAATGCAGCGTGCAGAATGCAGAATGAGGCTTTCGGAACCTCTAACGGAGGGGAAAATATTCGGAATTTTCCTTTCCGGTGTTGTGGTTTTCCACGATCAGCACCTTGGCATCCTCGCTCATCAGCAGCGCGTGCCAGGTGCCGCACTTCACGTTATAGAGCTTTCCTTGCTCCATTGACACACGCTCCCGCGCCTCACCGATCTCAAGGGTCGCCGTGCCAAGCAGCAGCACAAAGACCTCGTCGGTGAGCAGATGCCGCTCCAGATAGGTATAACGGGAGGGGTCAAAGGGCGGGCCGAAGTTGGCCAGCGCCACCCGCCACTCACCGTAGTGCATGGTGCGGTTATAGCTTTCGCCCTCGAAGGCGAAAATCTCCAGCCCCTCCATCAGAAGTAGAAGGCGGTCTTGGCCGGGCGGATGTCGGTCAGCGCGCCGGTGTAATGCCGCAGGGTGTGTACCTGATAAGGGTGCGCGAGGCAGGCCTCCTCGTTGATCTCAATGCCGAGACCGGGTCTATCGGGAATGAGAATGTGGCCGTCCTCATAAACCAGGTGTTCGTCGGTCACATCCTTCCGCCATTCCACGTCGGAGTACATGATCTCCAGAATACAGAAGTTGGGGCAGCAGGCGGCCAGCTGCAGAGTGGCGGCATTGGCCACGGGGCCGGAGGGATTGTGGGGGGCGAAGGGAATATAATGCGCCTCGGCCATTGCGGCGATCTTCTTCAGCTCCATGATACCGCCGGCGTGGGAAACGTCGGGCTGAATGTAATCGGCGGCGCGGCGGCGGAACAGCTCGTTGTAGTCGTAGCGGGTGTAAAGCCGCTCACCTGCGGAAATGGCTACGGGGGATTTGGCGCGCACGGCCTCCAGCGCCTCGATATTGTTGGGGGGAACGGGCTCCTCCAGAAGCATGGGCTTGAACTGCTCGATCTCCTTGGCGATCTTGATGCCCGTGGGCACGTCAAAGCGGCCGTGGGCCTCGATCAGCAGGTCGACCTCGTCGCCCACCGCCTCACGGACGGCGGCGATGCAGCGCAGCGCCTTGTCCAGCTCCTTGTTGGAGATCTGGAGATAGTTCTTGCCGAAGGGATCCCACTTCATGGCGGTGACGCCGCGCTTCACGGCCTCGGCGGCCTTGGCGCCGAACTCCTCCGGCTCCTTGGCACCGGCAAACCAGCCGTTGACGTAAATGCGGCAGCGGTCGTTGACCTTGCCACCCAGCAGCTGATACACGGGGACGTTCAGATGCTTACCGAGGATGTCCCACAGCGCCATTTCCACGGCGGAGAGGGCGGACATCAGCACCGCGCCGCCGCGCCAGTAGGCATCACGGTAGATGTCGTGATAGTGCTTTTCGATATCCAAGGGATTCTTGCCCACCAGATATTCCTTGATGTGCTCAATGGCGCCAAACAGCGCCTTTTCCTTGTATTCCAGCGTGGCCTCGCCCACACCCGTCACACCCTCGTCGGTGTAGACCTTTACGAATACCCAGTTGGTGCGGAAGCAGTCTACCGCAAAGGTTTTGATGTCTGTAACTTTCATGATCGGCTCCTTTATTTTTAGATGATGATTTTCTGATAAAGCTGAGGAATGACCTTGCCCTCACAGGGCATTTCGTTGGGGTCGAGATTGTCAAACAGGCCGAAGTGAAGCGGCACCACCCTGCGGGCACCCGTGCGGGCGGCAAAGCGGGCGGCATCCCGCATGTTCATGTTATTGCCCACGCCGTTGATGGGCAGAAATACCGCCTCGATCTCGGCAGGCAGGAAGGGAAAGATCATCTCGTTATACAGGGTATCGCCGGTGACGTAGTAGCACTTGCCGCCAACCTCCAAAAGAATCCCGATGGCATAAGGGTCGCTGTGGGCGGCAGGCACGGCGGTGAAGCGGAAGGGGCCCTCCGTCCAGCTCGTGCCGGGATTGAACTGCACGTAATTGTGTCCGTTTCCGTGACAGTGCGCCTTCTCCCACACCGAGGTGGGGGAAAGAACGGTCATCTGCTTGTCGGTCTTTTCAAGAAAGCGGGGGGCTGTTTCGGGGTCGTAGTGGTCGAGGTGATCGTGGGTGAAGAGCAGCACGTCGGGGGTGAGGTCAAAAAAGCGCTCCTCCACGGGCGCGCGCCGCGCCTTGGTGGCGTCCACCTTCGCCACGCTGTCGGAAAGATAGGGGTCGATCATGGCGGTGAAGCCCTGCTCCTCAAAGAGCAGCCCCGCCTGCCCAAGCCAGGTAACGGTCATATCGTTCTCCTTCATGACATTTTTCGTTTTTGCTATTTACAAACCTGTTTTCTTCTGCTATACTGTCATTGTAATTATATCACTATCAAGTCGGGATATATAGGCATATTTTTATCTCTTTTTGTCACGATCTTACGATAAGGAGGCGCAGAATGCTCAAAATTGGTGAGGAGCTTTACAGCGGACTTTTCGATAGCCGTATTTTACGGAAAAATCAGGGTGTCAGCCCCGATCGGCAGGTGGCCTGCTATGAGCTGGAGCTGTTTCATGAGGCGGGGGGCATCAGCTACGTGTCGGGGGTGGGTTATCCCATCCGGCGTGGGATGCTGCTGGCAGCCAAGCCCGGGCAGGTGCGCCACACCGCCTTTCCTACGCGCTGCAGCTTTATTCGCATCTGGCCGGTGGCGGGGCTTGACCCTGCGGTGGCGGGGCTGCTTGCCACGCTGCCGGATGTGACCTATCTGGGCGACGGGGAGGCCGTGGAGGAGCTGCGGGGGCTTTTTGCCCGTCTTGGCAGCTATTCGGCTGCCGAGCCGGATGCTGCCCGGGAGGTGCGGGCCAACGGTATTTTGCTGGAGATCCTCTATCGGCTGCTGCGGCTGTGCGGCGAGGAGCGGCAAGAGGCCGCGCCCGTGGAGCCGGTGGTGCAGCACGCGCTGGAATACATCAGCGAGCATTATAAGGAGGCCTGCTCCCTCACGGAGATCGCGGCAGCGCTTTCGCTTTCCCCCAATTACCTCCACGCCGTTTTCAAGCGCGCCACGGGCATGACTCCTTATGCCTACGTGACGCTGCGCCGCATTGAGCAGGCGCAGCGCCTTATTGCCGCGGGGGATAAGAGCATGCTGGAGATCGCGCTGGAGCTGGGCTTTTGCTCCCAGTCGCATTTCAATAAGGTGTTCAAAAGAGAAACCGGCATGACCCCCGCCGCCTATCGCCGCGGCATCCTCGCGCAGTATTGACGGCGCCGCACGGCGTGGCGCGGTAAATTGGGGTTTATGCGCCCGGAGGGCGCAGCTCTGTTCGCACAAACTCTTTTTTTGAAAGTTTTGATCAAACTTTTTCAAAAGTTTGCGGGTGTGGGCGGCGCCCACAAAAATGCCGTTTCTTTTTGATCACTTTTTCTTTGCGGCTCACACCTGCAAAGAAAAAGTGGCTAAGGAAGCTGAAAGACCCTGTGGCTACAGCCATTTGGCGTTTGCAAATTTCTCGCCCGCTTTTCTCTTTGACACCGGAGGCACAAAGAGAAAAGCTACCAAAAGAGAAATGCCCTGTATGGGGCTCTGCCCCATGCCCCGCCGCCTTTTGAAAAAGGCGGGCGAAAACTTACCACAAAAAAGCTTGTGCGAACAAAGCAATAAGTCAAAATTTGGCGTGAAATTGGTTTATTCGCACCTTGAACACGCCGCACATGATAGCCTTCCTCCTTGCTCCTCAAGGGTCTCGCTTACTTCGTAAGCCTTCCTCCTTGCTCCTCAAGGGTCTCGCTTACTTCGTAAGCCTTCCCCTTGAGGGGAAGGTGGCAGCCGCTTGTCGGCTGACGGATGAGGTGTAGGATGCGCAGCATCCGTTAACAGTAAGAAATGACGCCGCCTTCGGCGGCTACACCTCATCAGTCACCTGCGGTGACAGCTTCCCCTCAAGGGGAAGCCTTCCGTAGTAAGTGCGCCTCACCGACAAATCAAAATTTGAATGCCAGATTGGGGTTTATCGGGATGTTCAAATGAAGGAAATCTCTCCCTCCGTCAAAAATCAAAGATTTTTGCCACCTCCCTCGTCAGAGGGAGGCATTCGTTATGCATAACATTGCAAGTAAAAACAGAACACGGGAAAGAGGTACAATGCGACAGATATAGTCAGCCTCCCTCTGACGAGGGAGGTGGCAGCCGCTTGTCGGCTGACGGAGGGAGAGAATCTCACTCCCCGATCAATCAAAATTTGAAAGTCAAATCGGGGTTTATCGGGGTGTTCATACAACCTCGTAGGGGCGAACTGCGTTCGCCCGCCACAAGGGACAACCACCGCACAAACGGGCGAACAAAGTTCGCCCCTATCGGGTGCGGCTCATCTCCGCATCGTCACATCAAACGCCCCGCCCACTTTTTCTTTGATGCCGTAGGCGCAAAGAAAAAGTTACCAAAAAGAAACGCCCTTTTTGTGGGCGCTGCCCACACCCGCAAACTTTTGAAAAAGTTTGATCAAAACTTTCAAACAAGAGTTTGTGCGAACAAGGCGACAAATCAAAGTTTATCGCACCGTTTCCGGCCATTCGCCATGTGCGCTGTCCCTTTTTTGAAGGTTTTGGGAGGAGGGGGTGAATTTGCTTTTCGCGAAGGCGAAAAGCAAAGAGGGAGAGGAGGCCTTTTGCAAAAGGTCTCCTCTCCCTCTTTATTCTTCAAATCCTTTAGATATCCGCGTCCTTGATATATTCGCTGCCGTGCTCGGCGATGAAGACCTTACGCTCGGCAAGGTTGTCGCCCATCAGCACGTCAAACATATATTCGGTGCGTGCAACGTCCGCAGGCTCCACGGAAATGAGGCGGCGTGTGGCGGGGTGCATGGTGGTTTTGGACATCATGTCCGACTCGTTCTCACCCAGACCCTTGGAGCGCTGCAGCGTGTACTTTTTGCCCGCCGCATCCAGCTTTTTGAGGATCTCCGCCTTCTCAAACTCGTTGTAAGCAAAGAGGATCTCGTCCTTGGTGGTGATCTCAAACAGCGGCGACTCGGCAATGAAGACCTTCTTTTCCTTCAAAAGGGTAGGCAACAGACGGTAAAAGAGGGTCAGCAGCAGGGTGCGGATCTGGAAGCCGTCCTCGTCTGCATCGGTACAGATGATGATCTTCGACCAGCGGAGCTGATCGAGATCAAAGCGGCTGATGTTGCCCTTGATCTTGCTGTCGATCTCCACGCCGCAGCCGATGACCCGCAGGAGGTCGGTGATGATATCGTTTTTGAAAATGCGCTCGTAGGAGGCCTTCATACAGTTGAGCGTCTTGCCGCGCACGGGGATGATGGCTTGAAACTCGGCGTTGCGCGCCAGCTTACAGGAGGTCAGCGCCGAATCGCCCTCCACGATATACAGCTCGCGGATGGAGGGATCCTTGGAGCGGCAGTTGACGAACTTTTCCACCCGGTTGTTCACGTCAATGGTGCCGGTCAGCTTGGTCTTCAGGTCAAGACGGGTGTTTTCGGCGCTCTCGCGGCTGCGACGGTTGATCAACACCTGATTGGCGAAGATCTCGGCCTCCATGGGATGCTCCGTAAAGTAAATGGAAAGGTTGTCGCGCAGGAACTTGTTCAGCGCCTCGGCAATAAAGCTGTTGGTGATGGACTTTTTCGTCTGGTTCTCGTAGGAGGTGAGGGTGGAGTGGCTGTTGATGACGATCAAGAGGCAATCTGCCACGTCCTGAAAGGTGATCTTGGCCTCCTTTGCCTTGTATTTGCCGGCGTTGCGGATGTAGTTATCCAGGGCAAAGACGAAGGCGGAGCGCACGGCCTTGTCGGGAGAGCCGCCGTGCTCCAGAAAGCTGGAGTTGTGGTAATACTCGGTGGCGGTGACGGTGTTGGACACGCAGAAGGAGATATCCGCCTTCAGCTTGTAATCGTCCTTGTCGGCACGGTCGCGTCCCACGGTCTCCAGATGCCACAGCACGGGCTCGGTGCGGGCGGTGTCGCCGGCGCGCTCCTTGATGTAGTCGGAGATGCCGTTGGGGTAGACGAAGGTATGCTCGGTGAATTTGCCGTCCGCCTCCTCCAGCCGCAGCAGGAAGGTGATGCCGGGATTGACCACGGCCTGGCGGTGCATGATGCTGATAAAATTCTCATGGGGGATCCTGATGTCGGTAAAGACCTCGAGATCGGGGCGCCAGCGGATCACGGTGCCGGTGCGGCGCTCCTTTTTCTCCAGCGGGCGGGAGGCAAGCTCGGTGACGGGCTCGCCCTTCTCGAAGGAGATGGTGTGGAGCTCGTTGCTGTCATAGGAGCTGACGTGCATATACTCGGAGGAATACTGGGTGGCGCAGGCACCGAGGCCGTTGAGGCCGAGGGAATACTCGTAGGCGGCGCCGCCCTTGTTGTTGTCGTACTTGCCGCCGGCGTAAAGCTCGCAGAAAATCAGATCCCAGTTGTAGCGCCCCTCCTTCTCGTTGTAGCCGAGGGGGATGCCGCGGCCGCGGTCGTCTACCTCGATGGAGTAGTCCTTGAAGGCGGTGACGGTAATGACCTTGCCGTGACCCTCCCTTGCCTCGTCCACGGAGTTGGAGAGGATCTCAAAAAAGGAATGCTCGCAGCCCTCAAGCCCGTCAGAGCCGAAAATAACCCCGGGGCGCTTGCGCACGCGGTCGGGGCCCTTCAGGGCGGTGATACTGGCGTTGCCATATTGCTTGTCGGTGTTTTTTGCGGCCATTTGAAAGTCCTCTTTCTGCATTTTTCTCAAGGGGTTGTGTAAATCTACCCTATAGTATACCATATTTTGTGGCATTTGTAAAGTGGAGGAAAGATTTTTTTGAATATTCTCTGAAAAATACCGCTTTAGGGCTTGCACACGGGCGGAATAAATTGTATAATATACTATGGATTATACTTTTTTCTATACGAAAGAGGTGATCCACCGTGAAATTGACAGAAAAAACCGTGGCACTGCTGGGCTACGGTCGCGCCAACCGTGCGGTACGGGCGTATCTTGCGCCCTTTGGCTGCCGCTTTGCCGTGTATACCGAGCAGCCACCCGATGATGCCACCACGGCAGAGCTTGCCGCGGCGGGCGTTCCGGTGCGGGTGGGGGCGTTTCCCGCCGTGTTCCGCGAGCAGGTGCTGGCGCGCTCACCGGGGATCCGACCGGATCTGCCCGCCATTGCGGCGTCCGTGAGGATGGGCGCCGTGCTTCTTGAGGAGAGCGGGCTTTTGCTGGAAGGGGCGCCGGTGCCCGTCATCGGCATCACCGGCAGCGACGGCAAAACCACCACCGCAGCGCTTTCTGCCGCGCTGCTTTCGGGCGCGGGCGTGCGGACATTTCTCGGCGGCAACAACGGCGTGCCGCTGCTGCCCCGCGTCGGTGAAATGCAGCTGGGGGACGTTGCCGTGGCGGAGCTTTCCAGCTTTCAGCTGATGACCGCCCCAAGGGCGCCGCAGGTGGCCGTGATCACCAACGTCACCCCCAACCACCTGAACTGGCACGTGGACATGGCGGAGTACGTGGCCGCCAAATGCCGCATCTTTGACGGCAACACCCGCCTCATATTGAACGCGGAAAACGAGACGACCCGCCGCATTGGCGAGGCAAGGCTTGCAGCGGGCACCACGGGCAAAACGGTATTCTTTTCCGTGGAGGAGGCCGCCGTGGCGGCGTACCCCGATGCCGCGTTTTTACGGACAGGGGTGCTGATCCTGCGGGAGCAGGGCAGGGAGGTAACCTTTGACTGCCTCGGCAGCTTCCGTCTCCCCGGCCGGCACAATCTTTCCAATCTCTTGGCGGCCGTCGCCGCCACCCATCCCTTCACAAAGGGTCAGGGTCTTTCCGCCCTTGCCGCCTTTGGTGGGGTACCCCACCGGCTGCAGCGCGTGGCCGAGGTGGGGGGTGTTACCTATATCAACAGCTCCATTGATACCTCCCCCACCCGCACGGCAGCGGCGCTTTCTGCCCTTGGCGGGCGGCCGATCTGCATTGTGGGCGGCAGGGGGAAGGGAATCTCTCTCGCACCGCTGGGCGATACGCTGGCGGCGCGGGCGAAGGCCGTGTTCCTTTATGGAGAGGCGGCCGAGGAGATCGAGGCGACCCTTGGCGGGCGTGTGCCCGCGCGGCGCTTTGGCCGCTTTGCCGAGGCCTTTGCGGCCGCCGCCGCGGCAGCAAAGGCCGGGGATACTGTGCTGCTCTCACCCGGCTGCACCGCCTTTGGTGAGTTCCGGGATTTTGAGGCACGGGGCGAATGCTTTTGCCGCCTGGTGCGGGAATTGGGCGCCCGGAGGGCGCAGCTCTGTTCGCCTCCGGCGAGTGATGTTGCTTCGCAGTGATGCGCGGCATACGCCGCATGATGCTTGCGCTCGAAGCGAGCGCAAGTGAAGGTTACAAAAGGCGAACAGAACATTACTGTGTGGCGAAGCCGCACAACATCATTGCCCCAAGGGGCTACATCACGCCGCCCTCGGCGGCGCATCGCTCCCCGACAAATTAAAATTTGAATGTTAAATTGGGGTTTATCGAGCAGATGAACACGCCGCACTGGAGATCTCCTCTCCGCTCCCCGTCGGTCGCCTCTCTGACGAGAGGCTCCTCTCCGCTCCCCGTCGATCGCCTCTCTGACGAGAGGCTCCTCTCCGCTCCCCGTCGATCGCCTCTCTGACGAGAGGCTCCCTCCGGGAGGGAGCTGTCGCGAAGCGACTGAGGGAGCTCGCGCGACTATGGCAAAGCACCCGTGATATGGCGAGATAAAAAGCCATCATACACGCGGGCTCCCCCACCCGTCTGCGACGGGAGCCCCCTCCCGGAAGGG
>SVTA01000065.1 GCA_015064005.1 Oscillospiraceae bacterium | reverse complement strand
TCGATATGTGCTGTCGCACTCGATATGCTCACTGCGTGAGCGCGGATTTATATCATATCGAGTTTGAGCGTAGCGAAAACATATCGAATTTGCTGCAAGGCAAATATATCGAGCCGAGCGAAGCGACGGCATATCGACAAAATCAAAATAGCTTCTGTGGACACAGAAGCAGTGCTTGTCAAGAAAAAGGACGAGAAATTTTAGTAATTTCTCGTCCTTTTTCTGTCGGTAGGTATATTCAATTTCATACTGCTCTACCGCAGAAACCCCGTATGCGCCGTGTTTTTTGCTGAAAACCGCAAGAAACTGCAAAAAACCGAAAGATGAGCAATATTTTGCTATAAAAGATAAAATTTTATGCTATAATGGAGGTATCAAGATCCAAGGAGGCTTTACAATGAGCAAGCTGCGTTTGATGAGTCAGAATCAATGGTACTGGAGTGACAACCGACCGGAATGGCAGGCGCTGGGTCTGGATTCCTCTGCCGCCACCCGTATGCACGGGCATATCCGGGTCTTTCAGGAGCTTGCGCCCGACGTAGTGGGCGGCCAGGAGATCACGTCGGAAATGCAGCAGTACTTCAAATTTTATGCAGGAGATGCGGGCCTTTCCCATTACGCCCTGATCTGGGGCAACTGCACCCCCATCATTTACCGCGCCGACCGACTGGAGCTGGTGGATACGGAGTACCTGCGCTTTCCTGTGGAGATCGAGGGACTGCCGGCCAAGTACAACGATGGTGGCAGCAAGGGGGCGACGCTGGGCGTTTTTCGATGCAAGGAGGATGGCAAAATGTTCATTTTCCTTACCACGCACCTGTGGTTCCGGCGCGGCAACCCGGCGCATCCTCGCTACACCCCCGGCTCCAACGAAGCGAGAAGTTATCAGTTGCGCCTTTGTAAGACGCTGATCGGCAAGTATCTTGAAAAATACGGCGATCTGCCCACCGTTTTGCTGGGTGATCTGAATCCCGGCCCCGACTGGGAGGCGCTGCTTGATGCGATGTTCGATCAGGGCTATGAGCACGCCCACGACCTTGCGGTGGAGTACGCCACCGAGGATGACGGCTACAATACCACCACAACCAAGGGCCCCGGCACCTGGCGGCATCTGCACTATCTCTACAACGCTTACGACCATATCCTGCTGAAGGGGTGGCCGGAGGGCAGCATCCGTCGCTTTGACCGCTATATGCCGGATTATTATCTCACCGTTTCCGACCACGCGCCCGTGTGGATCGACGTGGAGCTTTGAGTGTCCAAAATCAAAGGCCGTATGTCCAAAATCGGATTTACTTTTCATTTCGTGCTGTTATATAATGGAGCTAACCCCTACGACGGGTGTGAAAGGAGATACGTATGAGCAAGCTGCGTTTGATGGGTCAAAACCAATGGAACTATACCAACAATGCTCCCGCATGGGAGGAGAGAGGACTTGACTGCTCCTCCGCCGTCCGCATGAAGGGCCATCTGAAGATATTCAAGGAGCTGATGCCCGATATCGTGGGCGGTCAGGAGGTCAATAAGGATATGCAGCTGGATCTGATGCTGCTGTTCCAGGAGGAGAAGCTGCCCTACACCTTGATCTGGGGCAATATGACGCCTATTTTCTACCGCGCCGACAAATTCGAGCTGCTGGCCACCGAATATCTGCTCTATCCCAAGAAGTTTGAGGATTACGAGGGTACCTTCAACGATGCCAACAGCAAGGCCTGCAACATGGGCGTGTTCCGCTGCAAGGAGAGCGGCAAGGTCTTCATCTTTGCTACCACTCACCTGTGGTGGAGAAACGGCAGCAATCCCGACTACTACAGCTATCAGGCAGGCTCCGATGAGGCGCGCAGATATCAGCTGCAGCTGGCCAACGCCATGATCGACAAGTACCGTGCCATGTACGACAACTGCCCCGTGGTGTTTGTGGGTGATATGAACGCCAGAACCACCTCCATCGCTTTGCAGTATATGGTCAACGAGGCCGGCTACACCCACGCCCATGACGCGGCTGTAGAGTACGCCACCGAGGAAATGGGCTATTGCTCCTGCTATCCCAGTGCCCCCGCCGAAAAGTGGATCCAAGGCCCCTACACCAACGCCGACGATCACATTTTTGTCAAGGACTGTCCCGCCGGCAGCATCAAGCGCTTTGATCGCTACATGCCCGACTACTATCTGGTGCTTTCCGACCATGCCCCCGTGTGGGTGGACGTGGAGTTCTGATTCCATCAAAAAAGCCGCGCCTTTGCGCGGCTTTTTTTGCGTTTGTATTAAATTAGGTTGATAACGGTAGTGAAAATGCCCATCAAAAAGCCCAAAACGCCACCCAGATAAATGACGGCGTTCAGTTCCTTTTTCATCACGGAAAGCAGCAGCTCCTCCAGATGGCGGGGGTGCATGGCTCGCACCTTTTCCTCCACGATCTCCGCGATGTGGAAATGACCGGCAATGGCGTCGGCGTGATCGTTGACGAGGCGCTGATAGAGGCTGGAGAGCAGCGGCGCCAGCTCCTCCGGGGAGCCCAGCATCTGGCCGATGGGCTTTTCCTCCAGCTTGGCGGCTTCTGCATCCAGCAGGTCGCGCAGGCGAGCCCTGCCGTCGCCCTGCAGATAGTCCTTGAGGCGGTCAGCGAGGGGCGTGGCCATGGAGGCGATGGTGCTTTCGTTCAAAAACATGGCAATGAGCGGATTGCGCGGGGACATATTGCTGACGGCGGCAGCGCCCTCCTTGGTAATGATCTCGGCAATGTCAAGACCGCTGATGCCGGTCACGATCCGATTGGTAAGGGCGTTCAGCAGCCGATCTCTTTGGGTATCGTAGGCATCGCCGATCAGCGCCTCGCCGGATTGGCGGATGGGCGGCAGCGCCAGAATGGCGCCCACCACCGTATCGGTGACGGCCTCGGAGGTCAGCACGCGCTTGAGGTCATCCTCCTTGATCAGCGATTCGCTGATGGTCTGTCCCAGCGCCTTGGCCAGCGCGTTTTTGCGGCGGGGAATGATGCCGGGGGTGAAGGGCAGCCGGTGCTTGCCGATATATACCTCGCCATACGGGCGGAAGAGCATCTTGACGGCAATGTAGTTGGTGAAAAGACCGATCAGGGCACCCACCGCGGGGCCGGAGATCAACGTCAGAATGAACAGAAATTTTTCCATGGCATGCTCCTTTCCAAGCCTTGACTCTTTTCTTATTTTACCACAAAATTTGCGGATAATCAAGTGTCTTTTTCCGCAAAATCCTCTTGCGCATTTTAAAGTTATATGTTATAATAAATTTAATTATACATACATGGCACAAAACCGAGCGATTTTGCACCTTGCGCGGCGAAATTTGTCGCGTTATACAGAATAAAGCTGTTTGGAGGATGGATATGTTGCGTTTGTTACACACGGGAGATCTGCACCTTTGCAGTCGCTTTGCCGCTTTCCCGCAAAAGGAGGCCGCGAAGCGGCGGGAGCGCCAGTTCGAGGCGCTGGAGCAGCTGTTGGCAAGAGCGGTGCGCGGCGGCGCGCAGCTGCTGCTTTTTGCGGGAGATTGCTTTGATAGCACCACGCCCGATCCCGGTAGCGTGCAGCGCTTCTTCAATCTTCTTGGCAAGCAGCCCGTTCCCTCCGTGATCGCCCCCGGCAATCACGATTACTACCTGCGCGGCGGCTTTTACGATACGGTCACCATTCCCGCCAACGTACATCTGTTCCGGAGCTCGGAGCTTTCCTCTATTGATTTCCCGGAGCTGGGCGCCACCGTTTACGGCTATGCCTTCACCGGTGAGATGATGCAGACCCCCAATCTCGGTCGCGCCATCGAGCGGGCACATGACCGCATCAACGTGCTGCTGGCTCACGCCGATCTGATCTCTCCCATTTCCAAATACGCCCCCATTTCCGCCGGCCAGCTGGAGCGCACCGGCTTTCTGTACGCTGCCCTCGGCCACGTGCATAAGCCCACCAGGCCCCGCCGCTGCGGTCACACCATTGCGGCGTATTGCGGCTTCTTTGCCGGTCGCGGCTTTGACGAGCTGGGGCCCGGTCATGCCAATATGGTGGTGATCCAGGAGAAGAACATCGTGGTGGATCCCATTGAAACCGTGGCGGATCGCTTTGAGGAGCGGGAGCTGGATTGCACCGGTGCTGCCACCACCGAGGACGTGCGCGTCAAGGTGGAGGAGTATCTGGCCGCCGAAAAGCTGCCCCCCGAAACCGCTCTGCGCCTGACGTTGAAGGGACAGGTGGTTACGGGCTGCCGCGCCGACAAGGCGACCATCGCGCGCCTTGGACGGGAGCTTGCGTTGTTTGAGGTGGTGGACGATACGTTGCCCATTTATAACGCCGAGTATCTGGAAAAGGATCCCGGCATGAAGGGCGCGTTTTACCGTGCTATGGTAGCGCACCTGCAGAGCGAAAACGAGCGGGAGCGCGCGATTGCCGCCGAGGCGCTGCGTTTGGGATTTGCGGCGCTTTCCGGCCGGGAGGTTTGACGATGAAGATTCTTGAAATTTACGCGGAGGATTTCGGCTGCCTTTCCGACCGCCGCTTTACGTTTGGTGAGGGCTTTAACCTCATCGAGGGTGCCAACGAATCGGGCAAAAGCACCCTTCAGGCGCTTTTGCGCTTCCTGTTTTACGGATTTCCCCGCCGCGCGGGCGCAGAGGGAGAGGAGCGGGACAAGCGCCTTTCCTGGAAGTGGCGCCGCGCTGCGGGCTCTGCGGTGGTTGCGGTCAATGACAGCACCTATACCGTTACCCGCAAGTATCTCCTGCGGGGCACCGCCGGCAAGGAAACGCCGGTGGAGGAGCTGCACGTGATCGATATGACCACGGGTAGAGAGGTGGAGCGGGGCGACAAAACGCCGGGCGAGTTTCTCCTCGGGCTGCCTGCGGAGCTTTACGACAGCACCCTTTGCGTGCGCCAGTCCGATATTGACCGTGTGGGCACGCCGGATACCGGCGAGGCCGTGACCACGCTGCTCTTTTCCGGCGGCTCCGGCTTTGACAGCGAGATGGCGGAGAAAAAGCTGATGGCCGCCCGGCGCGAGCTGATGCTTTATAAGGGCAACGGCGGCAGAGTGCCGGAGCTGGAGACGCGTCTGGCAGAGCTGGATGAGGAGCTTGCCACCGCCAAAACAAATACCGAGCAGCTGCTCCATCTGCGGGCGGATGTGGCCCGCTTCCGGGCGCAGGTGGCAGACCGCCGCCGCCAGCTCAATGCGGTCAACGCCTCCTTGACCGTGGCGGATCTGGATAAGAAAATACTGCAGTATGACGAGTGGCACAAGGCCGTGGCAGAGGAGGAAAGCTGCCGCGCGAAGCTGGAGCAGCTTCGGAGTGAGCAGGCCGCCACCGCCGCGCCGGACAGCGGATTTTTCGACCGCGTGCGCGGACTTTTGTGGAAGCATACTCGCGCGGAGGATCACGCCCTGCAAACCAAGGCAGAGGTGGATCTGCTGCGCAGTGTTTCCTTTGACAAGGAGCTGATCGAGGGGCACGCCAAGGCAGAGGAGCTGGGCGGCCTTGCCGGTATTGAGAAGAAGCTTTCCGATGCGGCGCGTCGCCGCAGCGGCAATTACATTCTGGCCATCATGGCGCTGGTCATTGCCATTGTATTGGTGGCGGGCGCATTCCTTGCTTCCGCAGCCTTCCTGCCGCTGCTGCTGATCGGCGCGGTTGCGGGGCTTGCGGCAGCCTTCCTGTTCTACAGAGCTGTGAAATGCAGCTTTCTTGAGCAGATCGTGCGCAATCAGCTGGGTATTGAGGAGGGCACCTCCATACGGGCGCACCTGGAGCGCTGCGCCAAAGAGGACGACGCCTATCTCGCCCATCAGGAAAAGCTGCTGCTGGCAGAGGCGCAGCTTGCCCGTGCCAAAACCGAGTGCATGGAGCTGATGGGTGCTGTGAACGGTGAGCTTTCCGGGGTCGGTGCCACGGAAAAATGCACCACCGTGCAGATGGCACAGGCCGCGCTTTCCGGTATCAGCCGCAGGGCGGAGCAGAGCAGAGAGGCGCTGACCGCTGCCACCGTCAACTACGAGAAGGCAAGGGGCATTACTGCCGCCTTGGGCGCGCAGATCGACCCTGAGGCCGAGCAGGCGCTTCGTGCTACCCGTAAGCGCACCGAGGGCTCTGCAGAGGAAACGCCGGAGGCGCTGATCCGCAAGCGTGACTATCTTTCCGAGGCCGTTGCCGGCCTTGATAACAAGCGCGCCGAGGCTGAGCGCGCCGAGGCGGCTTTGGCCGCCGTGGCCAAGGATCCCGCCCCCCTTGAAACGGAGCGGGTGGCGGTTGAGGCCGAGCTTGCCGAGGCAAGACAGCGACTGGCTGCGCTGGATATGGCGCTTGAAGCGCTGAAGGCGGCCAACGAATCCCTGCGGGAGGGCGTGCTGCCCCGTATTGCGGGCATGGCGTCCGAGATCTTTGCAACGCTGACCGAGGGCAAATACAGTGCCCTGCGCATCAACGACCGCTTTGCGGTGACGTTGGATACCGAAAACGGGCCGCTGCCCCTCAGCCGCTTTAGCGCCGGCTGTCGGGACGCTGCGTATATGGCGCTGCGTCTGGCGCTGGTACGCACGGTTTCCACGGAGGAAATGCCTCTGCTGCTGGATGAGGCGCTCTCCCGCCTGGACGATACCAGAGCCAAGGCACTGATGAAGGTGCTGCAGAATTATTGCAAGGGCGGCGCCCAGTGCCTGCTCTTCACCTGTCATAGCCGCGAGGCGGCCTTCCTTTCCCGCCACAAGAATATTCAACGCATTACGCTTTGAGAATTTTTGCCCAGAAATCGCACCCGTTTGCATACTTTCTCTGAAAACGGGGCGCCTGTCAAGGAGTGTTTGACAATGACCACGCTTTATCTTGTCCGCCACGGTGAAACCGATAACAACAAGCAGGCCTGCTTCAACGGCAGCAAGACGAACCAGCCGCTCAACGAGCGGGGGCGCGCGCAGGCAGCCTGCCTTTCCGTTCCTTTTGCAAAGATCGCGCCGGACGCCATCTTCTCCAGTCCCCTCAGCCGCGCCGTTGGCACGGCCGAGGGGCTGCGGGGAGAGCTTCCCGTTCCCGTGGTTGCCGTGGAGGCGCTGCGGGAAATGGATATGGGCGTCTTTGACGGCGTATCCTTTCGGGAGGCACGGGCGCGCGATCCGCAGCTGATGGCAAGCTGGAACTCTGCCGACGTGCAAATGCCCGGCGGCGAGTGCTTTTCCCACGTGCAGGCGCGCGTACACGCCGCTGTAGCGAGGATCGTGGCGGAACATCGGGGAAAAACGCTGGCGCTGGTCGCCCACGGTACGCTGCTTCAGCTCTTTCTGATGCGTTTGTGGCAGATTCCGTGGCAGGATAAGCAGCGTTTGCCCATTCTGCATAATGCAGGCTATGCCTGCCTGCAGATCGCGGATGACGGCTACGTTACCCTGCTTTCTTACGATGAGTTGGGGCATTTGTCGTCGCTGCTGGCAGCCGGCGGCAGCCTGGAGCCCCGCCGGGAAGAGCCAAAGCCCTCCCTTGGTTACGATATGATCGGAAAGACCGTTTTTTGCCCGGATTTTGCGCAATAAGTGCCAAAACGGTGTCGAAAAAACAACATTTTATAAAAAGCGAGAGGAACATGAAGCAATTTGACCCGCGCACCGTCACCAACGCCGCCTTGGCGTATCTTGGCGATGCTGTGATAGAGATCTGCGTGCGAGAGCGCCTGCTGGCGGCTGGATATACCTCCTCCAAGGCGCTTAACGCCCACGCCCGAGATTACGTATCCGCCCCTGCCCAAGCGGCGGCTATGGAGCGCCTGCACCCGCATCTGACAGACGATGAGACGGCCGTGTTTCGGCGCGGCAGAAATATGGGGCATACCAATACGCCCAAGCATGCCACGGTGGCACAGTACCGCAGCGCCACGGGTATGGAGGCGCTGTTTGGTTATCTGCACCTGATGGATCAACCGGAGCGCGTAAAGGAGCTTTTCGCGCTGGCTTACCCCGAGGAGGAATGAAATGATCATTCGTTACGATTTTTGGCCGGGCGGCAAAAGGCGCGCCCTCACCATGAGCTATGACGACGGAAAAACCGAGGATCTTCAGCTGCTGGAGATCTTTGACCGGTACGGCATTCGCGGCAGCTTTCATCTGAATTCCGGTAAAATTGGTTCGGACACGTACGTGACGGAGGAAAATGTGCGGGAACGGTATCGAAATCACGAGATTTCGGCCCACACGGTGACCCATCCCAATATGCGCTTCATCTCCCGCGAGGAGCTGCTCTGTGAGGTGCTGGAGGACCGTCGGGCTCTGGAGCGGATCTGCGACTATCCCGTGCGGGGCATGTCTTATCCCTTCGGTAAGTACGACGACGGCGTCATTGCTGCCGTTCGTGAGCTTGGTATCTGCTATTCCCGTACGGTGCAGGGAACGGGTAATTTCCAGCTGCCGGAGCATTTTCTTGCCTGGCATCCCACCTGCCACCATAACGATTCGCGCCTCATGGAGCTGCTGGATAAGTTCCGAAAGCAAAATCGCCATATGCCCCTCTTTTACGTGTGGGGGCACAGCTACGAGTTTTCGCGGGACGGCAGCTGGCAGATGATTGAGGATTTCTGTCGGGAGGCCGGCGGCGATCCGGATGTCTGGTACGCCACCAACATTGAAATTTACGATTACGTCACCGCGCTGCACGCGCTGGTGTTCACCGCAGACCGCACCAAGGTCTATAATCCCACCGCCACCGACGTGTGGGTTGGTGTGGATGGTGCGCCTGTCAAAATTCCGGCGGGAGCGACCGTTAAGCTGTAATAATATAATAAGGAAAGGAAATAGTTATGAATCACCCTAAAATCAAATTTCACATCAAAGGCTTCGGCACCATGACCGCCGAGCTCTATCCCGAGGTAGCGCCCCTCACCGTTGCCAACTTCCTCTCTCTTGTGGAGAATAAGTTCTTCGACGGCCTCATCTTCCACCGTGTCATTGCCGGCTTTATGCTGCAGGGCGGCGGCTACAACGAGCAGATGGAGCATAAGGACGCAAAGGCCATCAAGGGCGAGTTTGCCGCCAACGGCTTTGCCACCAACACCCTGAAGCACACCCGCGGCGTGCTTTCCATGGCCCGCACCAACGACCCCAACTCCGCCTCCTCTCAGTTCTTTATCATGCACGCGCCCGCTCCTTATCTCGACGGCCAGTATGCGGGATTTGGCAAGGTGATTGAGGGCGACGAGGTCATTGATGCCATCGCTAACGTGGAGACCGGAAACTATGGCTTCTATATGCAGGATGTGCCGGTGGAGGCCGTGGTCATCGAAACCGTCGAGCTGTTGCCCGAGGTTTAAAATTGGAATATTTAAATAAAAAACTGGAAAATTAAAAGAAAAAGACGCTAATAAGCAGTCAAAATCCTTTTAAAACCCCCAAAATTAGAAAAAACTCTTTAAAAAATGGAAAATTAAACCCCGCAAGCATTCTGTCATGCAGAGTCGCTTGCGGGATTTTTTGATCAGTGCGTTTCATTTTGCTGTACAGCCACGATGTAATCCTTAGGGGAACGGCCGGTCGCCTGCTTGAATATTTTTGAAAAATACAGCGCGTCGCCAAAGCCCGCAAGGATCGCCACGTTCTTTACGCTGACCACACCCTGTTCCATCAAAAATATCGCGTGCTTAATACGCAGATCGCGCAGATAGGCACGAAAGCAGATCCCTTTTTTCTTTTTGAAGTGGGAAGAAAGATATTTGACGTCATACCCCAATGCAGCAGCAAGCGTGTTGAGGGAAAACCCCACATCTGAAAAATGCTCATTGGTGAGGGCAATCATTTTTGCCACCAATTCGTTTTGCGAGGGGAGCTCCGCTCGTAAATGCGCCATCAGGTATAACAGCGCCGATTCGGCAAAAATATCCAGATTGCTGCCGTTTGCCTTCTTAAGGCAGTCCAATCCAAAGCTGACCAGCTGCTCCCTGTGGTCAGCAGTCTCCGATACGCACAATGCCGTTTCAATGCCAAAGCGTGTTGCCAGCTCTTCGGCACGTCGCCCGTGAAAGCGGATATAAAGATAGCAAAAATCCTCCTCGTTCTCCACGGAAAAGCACGTATCCTTGCAAACGGCAAAAATAAATCCTCTTTGCAAGGCATAGCGGCGACCTCCGCTGCACAACGCGCCCTTGCCCGAAACCGCAAGCCCCAAAATATAGGTGCTCGCCCTCTGCTCCTTTGCTTGAGCATGTTTCGTTTCATAGACAAAATCGGTGCAAATGAGATCGCTTGACCGATTGAGATTCAATTTACAAATGTTGTTACCGTCCATTTATACTACACCTCCGCTCACATTCATTATACCGTTGCCGCCGCTTTTGTCAACCCAAAAGCGAAAAAATACATATATTCATAGAATAATTCCATTTACACCCCGCAGAATCCCGTGATACAATAAGGGCAAAGGGGGCGAAACGGATGTATTACGGTCTGATTACGATCTCGGTTTTCATGTTTGGCATCAACTTTCTCTTTAACAACCGCTATCAGAAGGAAAGCGGAAGCGGCTTGGGGGCGACCCTCATCTTCACCTTTTTCGGAAACCTGGTGGGGCTGCTTGTGCTTTTGGTGATCAACCGATTTCAGTTTGATGTAACCTTATTTACCGTATGGATGGCGGGACTTGCCACACTCAATTCCATTGCGTACAGCTTTTGTTCCCTCAAGGCGTTCGAGCACATCAATCTTTCCCTGTATTCCATCTTTGCCATGCTGGGCGGCATGGTTTTGCCCTTTGTGGTGGGCATCCTCTTTTATCACGAGCCCCTTACTGTCGGCAACACGATTTGCCTCCTGTTGATTGCGATAGCACTGGCATTCACTCTCAAACGGGGCGAGAAAAAGAACGGTTTTATCTATTATGCCGGCGTTTTTGTGCTCAACGGTATGTCGGGGGTGATCTCCAAAGCCTTTCAAGCTGCACCCTACGCCAAAACAAATGCAGCGGCATACAGCGTTTGGATCGCAATTCTCTCCATCGCCGTTTCCGGCACAATGCTGCTCTTTATGTTGAAAAAGATCAAAAAGCCCACGGTAAAAGCGCTTGCTTACGTTGCGGGATGCGGTTCCATCAACAAGGTGGCAAATTACTTGCTGCTCTTAGCACTGGCGGTGCTTCCCGCCTCGGTACAATATCCCTTTGTCACAGGCGGCACCATGATCGTTTCCACCGTCATCAGCTTTTTGTTGGGCCAAAAGCCCTCCAAGAGAGAGATTTTTGCCATCGCCCTTTCTTTTCTTGGTATTTTGGCATTGGTTTTCATTACATAACCGCGAGGCTTCAAAAATAACACATAAAATAAGGAGAACTTAAAATGAAAAGAACCATCAAATTCGGCATTTTCGGTCTTGGCAGAGGCTCCAGCTTCTACAAGGCAATCCTCGCCAACAACGGAGAGATCGTCGCCGTCTGCGACAGAGAGGAAAGCAAGCTGGAGGAGGCAAAAAAGCACCTGGGCGGCGACGTCGCCACCTACCGCAGCTTCGATGATTTCATCGAGCACAAGGGGCTTGAGGCCGTGTTCCTTTGCAACAATTTCAATCAGCACACCCCCTTTGCCATTCGAGCGCTCCAAAAGAACATCCACGTGCTGAGCGAATGCACCTCCAATGGCACTATGGCCGAGGGCGTGGCGCTGGTGCGCGCCGCCGAGAAAAGCAAGGCCATTTATATGCTTTCCGAAAACTATCCCTTTATGAAATTCAACAAAGAGATGCATCGCGTATATCAAGGCGGGAGCCTTGGTAAGGTGCTGTACGCCGAAGGGGAATACAACCACCCCATTGATAGCTACGATAACAAAACCATTAAGGAGCTGCGCCCCTACGCCGAGCATTGGCGCAATTATCTGCCCCGCACCTACTACATTACCCATTCCCTTGCACCCCTGATGTATATCACCGGTGCCTTTCCCGTTCGGGTGACTGCGATGCCCGTCTACGCACCCTTTGAGCCGGATTCTCTGTGTGGCATAGCCGTAGCCGACAGAGCGGCCATCGTGACCTGTCTTAACAATGACGATTCTGTCTTCCGCGTCACCGGATGTGCCGCCTTCGGCGCTCACGAAAACTCCTATCGCGTGTGCGGCACGAGAGGGCAGATTGAAAATATCCGCGGCGAGGACAAGGTGCTGCTCCGCTACAACAAATGGCATACTCCCGAGGGCGCTGTTCCCCACAGCAGCTATATTCCCGAATGGAACGACCCCGATGAGGCGCTGATCAAAAAGGCAGGACACGGCGGCGGTGACTTCCTTGTGATCCGTGAATTCTTTGATTGCATCCGCGAGAACAAAAAGCCCGTATTCGATGTCTATTTTGCCACCACCATGGCATCGGTTGGCATTCTCGCTCACCGCAGCCTGTTGGAGAAGGGCGTACCCTACGACATTCCCGATTTCAGAAAGGAAGAGGATCGCGTTAAGTATGAAAACGATCACATCTCTCCCTTCTGGGGCGAAAACGGCAGCGAGCCCACCATCCGGTGCTGCTCCAATCCCGATTTCAAGCCCGATCCCGTAAAGCTCGCCAATTACGACCGCATCCTCAGCGAGGTGGAGTGAGTCCACGGCTGTTAAAGGGAGAGGAGGCGCTTTTTGCAAAAAGCGCCTCCTCTTTCCTGTTGCCGTTTTCGCATCACGCATCGCAAATCGCGTTTTGCTCGCGTTCTGCGACGGCGGCAATGCTTGCCGAAGGCAAGCTTGCAGTGCGGGGCGCAGCCGAGGACAGGCCACATCCTTAGCGCTCGCTGCATCCCACACAGTGGGCGCTCGCGCACGTCCCCTCTTTTTTGCCCGTTCGGGCAAAAAATTCACCCACTCCGCCGCAAAAAACTTCAAAAAGAGGATAGCGCACATCGCGGGCAGCGCACAATAAATTGGGGTTTATCGAGCAGATGAACACGCCGCACATGATAGCCTTCCTCCTTGCTCCTCAAGGGTCTCGCTTACTTCGTAAGCCTTCCTCCTTGTTCCTCAAGGGTCTCGCTTACTTCGTAAGCCTTCCCCTTGAGGGGAAGGTGGCAGCCGCTTGTCGGCTGACGGATGAGGTGTAGGATGCGCAGCATCCGT
>SVTA01000064.1 GCA_015064005.1 Oscillospiraceae bacterium | reverse complement strand
TTTTTGATGAGATTGTCCGACAGGGTGAGGGGGGTCTTGGCAAACTCATCCAAAATGGTGGAATTAGCTTCAAACCCAATGATGATCACGCCCGGTACGCCACCGGCGTCGCATTTCAGGGAATGCTCCGCGTTGGGGCGGTGGAGGATCATCTGATGCTTGGAAAGATAGCCGGTGTAGTCCTCGGATAGCACAAGCATCCTGCCCGAATTGACGAATATCAGCTCATAGAACGGATGCCTTTCTCCCTCCGTCGCAAAATCCCCGCTGAATTCAAAAAAATGCAGGTTGACGATGCCCGTGACCGAAAGCGTTTGCTCCAATGCTTTGCTTACGTATTTCATAGCTCCAGTATAACAGGAAACAGGAATGCTGTCAATAAGAAAATTTACGATTGTGCAAAAAATAGTGACAATTTTGTAAATACAAGTCCCCGCTTTCTTGATATAATGAACTTACCAAAACAAATTTATTTGGAGGTTTTGCTATGAACAGAATTTGCATCCCCGATTACGAATATCAGGAGAGAATCCAAAAGGCCGCCAAAATGCTACGCGAAAAGAACCTCGACGTCATGCTGGTAGCCTCTACCGAAAGCGACTACGCCAATGCCAGATACTTCTCCGGCTTCTGGCCGCTGTTTGAGCGCGCAGGCGTTGCCATCAGCGCCAACGGCGATGCTGCCCTGTTGGTTGGCCCCGAGTCCGCCGTGTTCGGCCGCGACATCAGCCGCATCGACAAGGTCTTTGTGCTCAAGGAGTTCCGAGAGTCTGCTGACCCCTCCTACCCCGAGCTGAAGGCCGATACCTTCCGCGACGTGTTCCAGTCCCTCGGTGTCAAGGGTGATCACATCCGCATCGGCCTTGGCAGCTACGTGGAATGCACCCTGCCCATTTTTGAGGGTCTGAAGGACGCTTATCCCGCTGCCGAGATCGTTAAGTGCAACGATATCATGGTCAGCCTGCGCAAGATCAAGAGCGCCAACGAGCTGGCCTGCATCCGTGAGGGCTTCCGCATCATCGAGCTTGCCACCGACGAGGTCATCCGCTGCCTGAAGCCCGGCGTAACCGAGCTGCAGATGGTGGGCGTGGCGCAGCGCGTGATCTATGAAAACGGCGCCGAGTATGAGGGCCTGCCCATGTACGTATTCAGCGAGGAAAGCACCCGCCACGCCATCAGCCGCTCCCGCTACAGAGAGATCGGCAAGAACGATATCGTGCAGCTGAACCTTTCCGCCAAGATCGACGGCTACTCCCCCAGCATCGGCCTGCCCGTGGTCATGAGCCGTCTGGAGGGTGAGCGCCGCGAGATCGTGGATTTCTGCCGCAAGATGCACGAGTGGACCGAGGCGCAGCTGCGCGCCGGTGTGATGGCCAGCGACGTGGCCAAGGGCTTCCTGCAGCAGTATAAGGATGCCGGCTACGAGAAGAACTACGTTTACGGCCCCTGCCACGGCACGGGCATGATCGAGGTGGAGGCGCCTTGGATGGAGACCGACTCCGACTATATGCTGGAGGAGAACATGACCTTCCAGGTGGACACCTTCATTTCCGGCCCCACCTTCGGCTGCCGCTGGGAGAAGGGCGTTGCCATCAAGCAAAACGGCATCGAAAGCTACACCGACTACCTGAAGAAGGGCATCATTGAGCTGGGGTTCTGATATGGTTTGCGGAAAGAAATACTGGATCATTCCCGACTGCGAGCTGCCGCCTGAGGGCGAGGGCGAGCTGAAGGGTCACGAAAGCGTGATCATCGTCAACGATTCCCCCCACACGGCACACATCAAGGTCAAGCTCTTTTTCCCCGACCGAGATTGCTACGAGGGCATCACCTGGACGGTGGAGGCAGGGCGCGTCAAGTGCTTCCGCATGAACAATGAAAGCGATATGTGCGGCTACGTGGTGGAAAAGGAAACCCAGTACGCCATGAAGCTGGAAAGCGACACGAAGATCGTGGTGCAGTACGGACGTCTGGACAATCGCCAGACCAACCTTGCCTACTACACCACGCTGGGCTATTAAGGAGGCTGCTATGCTGCTGGATCATTCGTTCCCGAGAGAAATGGCACACGTGCAGAAAAACCGCATTCCGCTGGTGATCCCGGCGGGCACGGTGGAGTACCACGGCCCGCATTGCTCCTACGGCTGTGACACGCTCATTGCCGAGGGGCTGGCCAAGCGACTCTGTGAGAAAAAGGAGCTGATGCTGGCTCCCACCATCAACTACAGTCCCTCCAGCTACGCCGTGGGCGACAGCAAAAGCGGCACGGTGCATGTGGAGGAAACCGCCTTTGAAAATTACGTTTATTACGTATTCATGAGCATGCTCTCCGCCGGATACCGCAATATCTACGTGCTGATCCACCATCAGTTTGAACAGGAAAGCGAAATGCCCATGACCCTTTGCTACCGCATGGCCGCCAAGCGCGCCACCATGGCATATCTGGAAAAGACCCTTGGTCAGGGCTGGTGGGGCAGCGAGAATTACGCCAACTACTATCAGCAGCTGGAGGGTGAGGACAACCCCTTTAACTGGATCAAGGTGATTCCCACCATGAGCTGCGCCGTGCAGAACGCCACGGGCTACGACCATGCGGGCAAGTACGAATGCTCGATGCTGATGTCGCTTTATCCCGACAGCGTGAAGCTCGACCGCATTGACGACGTCAAGCACTGGTTCACCGAAAGCGCCAGAGAGGCAAACGCCACCCTTGGCGACGAGATGGTGGAAAAATCCTTGGCCTACCTCGAGCAGACCATTGTATGATCAAAAAAAGGACGAGATCTTCTCGTCCTTTTTTGCATACCCTCTTTGCGTGCTATGCTTTTTGGTCGGTCATTTTCAGAACGGTATCGTACATGTCTTTGCCGTATTGCCCGACAATTTGCGTGGGATCCGCACATTTCCAATCCTTTCGATTGGATTTCAGCAGCTCTGACTCTATTTTCCCGATTTAGCGCATCGGTAACATATTCGCAACAAGCATGCTTTGTCTTAAAATCATCCCCTCTGTCAGATCGACTCTGTCATCACATGCCGATCGGCTTGGTTATTGCTCCGGAAATCGCATTTCTCATGGCCTCACTGTAAAAATCTATAACCTATTCATCGCTTTGACAAACAGCAGCCTTAAACGTAAAAAAAGGCATTTTTAAAAGCAAGTCCGGTTCTTTTTTTCTTGCTTTTTTATGCTAAACTATAGTCAGTACAAAACAGCAAGGAGATACCCATGAGTAACCAAGAATCACTGACCAACATCTGTCGCATCGGCGTAGAGGGCAGGTCGTGCGAGTTCGCCGTGTTGAAAAAGGTCTTCTCCCTGAAAGAGATCTCTACCTACGGTACCATTCGATTGACCTCGGAGGGCATCTGCGCCATTTATGTCAACGGCAATTTCGTAGAAGCACACAAGGGACGTCTACCCAACCGTATGCTGTACGCTGAGATCACCTCTCACCTTCACGTGGGCGAAAATGAGATCCGGCTGGTTTCCGGCGCACATTATGATCAAAAAACGGCCAACGAGCAATTCGGTGCGCGACAGTTTCATTTTTCTTCCGTAGCGGCAGAGGTGACGGTCACCACGGAAAGCGGCACCCTTCGCATCCCCACCGACGACACCTGGGACTATGAATGCGAGGATGCGAACGCCTGCTTTACCGTTTGCGGACAGATCACCAAGGCTGAATATGAGCGCTTTTGGCTTCGTGCCGCCTTGTGGCGCGAGCGCTCCGCCGATCCCGCCGTGCCGCAGGCAATTAAGGATGTGGCAGGCGAGGCTTATGCCGCTTATGCCGCCAGCGAGGAACCGACGTATGCCGAGCCCATCGTGTACCTATCCGATGTGCTGCCCTCCACTATGGTCGGCGCTGACCGCCCCGAAATGGTGAAGAAGAACGAGCGGTACGCCATCTTTGATTTCAGCCGCTTGGTGGTGGGCTATACCGTTTTATCCTACGAGTGCGAGGAGGATGTGCCCGTCACGCTTTTGTATGATTACACCGAAATCACTGCGGATTTCAATGCCAGCAAAATGGTGGAGCGCTTGCAGATCCAAACGACGCTGAAAAAGGGCAGCACCGAGCTGCAGCTGGTACGCCGTCGCGCCGCTCATTTTGTGCTGGTGAAATATCCCGCTACGGCAAAATTCCGTCTGAAAGGTCTCCGTATGCGACTCAGCATGCTTCCCTCGGCGCAAAAGGGCTGGTTCAGATGCGAGGACGAGCTGCTGAACCGTATGTGGGAGGTGGGTAAATACACCCTGCAGGTCAACAAGCACCAGGAATACGAAAGCTGCCCCAGAAACGAAATGAAATTCTTTTCCGGCGACGGCATTATGGACGCGCTGGTGGATTATTACGCGTACGGTGATTCGGGGCTTACGGATGCCTCTCTTTCCTACACCGAGCCCTACATTTCAGTTGGTCTTCGCCCGGACGAGCACGATCGCAACGCCGCTTTGTGGGATTATCCCGCCTGGCGCATGATCATGTATCACAATCATTATCTTTATACAGGCGACCGGTCCTTCGTGGAATTTTATTATAAAGAAATGGTTCAGCTGATCCGTTGGATGATCAATCGCATCGGCAGCGACGATCTGGTCTATCAGCATCCCGTATATTTCGACGTGTTTTTCTCTCACTCTGACGCTACGGAATATTCCTGCTCCGAGCATCGACTGGGCAGAAAGACATATCTGAACGTGCTGTTCTATAAAAGTCTGCTCTGTATGGCAGATTTTGCCGACCTGATGCAGGACAAGCGTGCCATCGAATGGCGTGAGCTTGCCGCCCGCATGAAGGCCGCTATCAATAAGGTGCTGTGGAGCGAGCAATTTGAGGCCTACTACGATCAGCAGCAGCCCGATATCCTCCCGCAGGAGGGCAACGCCTTGGCGGTGCTGTTCGACGTGGCTGACGAGATGCAAGGCCGCAAGGTCTTTGCGGCACTGGAGAAGTATAACTGGTCGCCCTACGGCAGCGCTATGCTCAGCCGCGAGGTAAAACATACCCGTGGCGGAATTTCTTCTATCTCTCCTCTGATGTGCACCTACGAGGCTGAGGCCAGATTCCTCCACGGCGACGAAAAGGGTGCGTTGGAGCTGATGCGCCGTTGCTGGGGCACCATGCTTGCGAAGGGCGCGGAGACCTTCTGGGAGTTTACGTATAATAACGGCTCCGATCGCTGGCCGATCCCCGCCCATTCCTGGTCTGCGGGCTGCACCTATCTGCTCAGCGCCTACGTGGCCGGCATTCGTCCCGCCAAGGAGGGCTATGGCAAGCTGCTGTTTGCGCCTGTGGCAGAGCTGACGGAATTTGAATGCGTCGTCCCCACGCCAAAGGGCTACGTGGCCGCCAGCTGTCGCACAAAAGAGGGGGCGCTTCACTATACGCTGGCTTTGCCGAAGGGGATGGCGCTGGAGACAAAGCTACCCGCAGGCGCTACGCTGGAGAAGCAATATTATTGAGCCACGTCACGCAAAAAAAGACCGCCCGAGGGCGGTCTTTTTGATATCGCTTTGGATTAAACCTCAGCGAAGTACTTGATGGTGCGAACCATCTGGCTGGTGTAGGAGTTCTCGTTGTCGTACCAAGAAACAACCTGAACCTGGTAGGTCTCCTCGTCGATCTTGGAAACCATGGTCTGGGTAGCGTCAAACAGAGAACCGTAGCGCATGCCGATCACGTCAGAGGAAACGATCTCCTCCTCGTTGTAGCCGTAGGACTCGGTAGCGGCAGCCTTCATAGCGGCGTTGATGCCCTCCTTGGTGACGTCCTTGCCCTTCACAACGGCAACCAGAATGGTGGTGGAGCCGGTGGGGGTGGGAACGCGCTGAGCGGAGCCGATCAGCTTGCCGTTCAGCTCGGGGATAACCAGGCCGATAGCCTTAGCGGCACCGGTGGAGTTGGGAACGATGTTCTGTGCGCCTGCACGGGCACGGCGGAGGTCGCCCTTACGCTGGGGACCGTCGAGGATCATCTGGTCACCGGTGTAAGCGTGCACGGTGGTCATGATGCCGGACTGGATGGGAGCGTAATCGTTGAGAGCCTTAGCCATGGGAGCAAGGCAGTTGGTGGTGCAGGAAGCGGCAGAAATGATCTGGTCATCCTTGGTAAGGGTGTTGTGGTTTACGTTGTAAACGATGGTCTTGAGGTCGCTGCCGGCGGGAGCGGAAATAACAACCTTCTTAGCGCCTGCCTGGATGTGAGCCATGGACTTCTCCTTGGAGGTGTAGAAGCCGGTGCACTCCAGAACTACATCAACGTCCAGCTTAGCCCAGGGGCAATCAGCAGCGTTCTTCTCGGCGTAGATCTTGATCTCCTTGCCGTCAACGATGATGGAATCCTCGGTAGCCTCAACAGTGTGAGCGTTCTCACCGATCTTGCCGCAGTAAGAGCCCTGAGCGGTGTCGTACTTCAGCAGGTGAGCCAGCATCTTGGGGCTGGTCAGGTCATTGATGGCAACTACTTCGTAGCCCTCTGCGCCGAACATCTGACGGAACGCAAGACGGCCGATACGGCCGAAGCCGTTGATAGCAACTTTTACAGACATTGTAAAAATCCTCCGTTTTTATAGTATATTTTTTGGACAACTTGGTTTTGACCCCTATGGGACCATCATACATTGTACCGCATTTTTTGCTTCTTGGCAAGAGGTTTGTGAAAATTTCATCATTTTTTCGCAATCTGTCATATAGGGCGGTTTTGCAGCGACGTTTTTTGTCAAAATTTGCCTTATTTTTCAAACACGGCCCGCATGGCAGCGTGCTTCGCAACGGCCTCGGCGGGGCTCTTGCCTACTACACAGTAATAATACTTGCACTTGGGCTCGGTACCGCTGGGGCGCACCGCCAGCCAGCTGCCGTCGGCAAAGGTATAGCGCAGCACGTTGGAGGTGGGGAATCCCTTCTCCTTCATGGTATCGGAAAGATAATCCTCCACATCAACCACGGCAATGCCGCCGGCCTCGTGAGGGGGATCGTTCCGCAGCCCCTCCAGCAACGCCTTGATCTTCTCAACGCCTGCGGCGCCCTTGTGTACGGCGTTGGTGATGGCGTCGAGATAATAGCCGTGCTCGGCGTAAAGCGATTGCAGAACGTCAAAGAGGGTCTTACCCTGTGCCTTATAGTAGGCCGCCGCCTCGCAGAGCATCAGCGATGCCTGCACGCCGTCCTTGTCTCTCGCGAAATCCGCGATCAGGCAGCCGTAGCTCTCCTCGTAGCCGAACACATAGGTATGCGCGCCGTTCTGCTCCCAGGTGTGGATCTTATCACCGATAAATTTGAAGCCGGTGAGGGTCTTTTCCACCGCCACACCGTACTTTTCGCAAATCCGGTCGCCAAGGGTGGAGGTGACGATGGTATTGCACATCACAGCGTTCCGGGGCAGCGTTCCCTGCTCTTTTTTGGTGGAGAGGATATACTCCAGCAAAATGGCGCCGGACTGGTTGCCGCTGAGGAGCGTGTAGTCCCCACCGTGTTTGACCGCCACGCCCAGACGGTCACAGTCAGGGTCGGTGGTGATGGCGATGTCGGCATTGGCTCTGCGGGCATACTCCAGGATCAGCTCAAAGGCCTCCTTCGTTTCCGGATTGGGGTTTTTGGTATTGATGAAATCCTTATCCGGGAAGCACTGCTCCTCCACCGGCACCACGTGGTAGCCGCAACGGTCAAGCACGGTACGAACCGGCACGTTTCCCGTACCGTGTTGGGGGGAATACACCACCGTGAGAGGCGCGCGACTTGCCTCAGGGCGTAGGCGAATGCCCATCACGGCCTTGTAATACGCCTCGTCCACGTCGGCTCCCAGCACCTGAATGAGGTCACCTGCCTCCTCTGCGGTGAGAGAGCGGATGGCGAGAGGATCCTCGATTCTGTCGATCATACCGCTCAGCACGTCGGTATAGCGGGGCATCAGCTGGCAGCCCTCTGCGTCATAAAGCTTGTAGCCGTTGTATTCGGGCGGATTGTGGGAGGCGGTGATCACCACGCCGCCTGCCGCCTTCAGATGTCGCACGGTAAAGGAAAGCTGGGGGGTGGTGCGCAGGCTATCGAAAATATAGGTCTGAATGCCCTCAGCGGCAAGCACACCTGCTGTTTCCAGACAAAATTTCCGGCTCATACGACGGTTATCGTGGGCAATAACCACGCCCTTTTTGACAACCCCGTCGCCGCCATACTGCTTCAAATACTGCGCAAAGCCGAGGGTTGCCTTGCGGACGGTGTAGCGGTTCATGCGGTTGGTGCCCGCGCCAATCAGGCCGCGCATACCGGCCGTGCCAAAGGCCATAGCCGTGTAAAAGCGATCATAGATCTCACCATCGTCGGTGGCAATAGACGCCAGCTCCGCACGGGTATCCTCATCCACCAGAGGGCTGTCCTTCCATTTTAAATAAAGCTCCTTATACTGTTCCATAATTGCTCCTTTCGTGCGCATGACGTAATATGACATACCTATAACGTATATATTATACCATATTCCGGTGTCGCATTCAACGGAAATTTGCAAAAAGTCCCCTGTTTTTTTCAAAAAGTATTCCCTCGCCGACTTGACAAGCGCCCGCAAAGCGTTTATAATAGAATGGTATATATCTATCCGTTTCAAGAGAAAGGAACCGACCATGGCAAAGGAAAAGAAATTGGTGGAGCAGATCACCTCGATGGAGGTCGATTTTGCCCAATGGTATACCGACGTAGTGAAAAAGGCAGAGCTGATGGATTACTCCAGCGTCAAGGGCTGCATGATCTTCCGCCCCTATGGCTACGCCATCTGGGAAAACATCCAGAAGGATCTGGATGCCCGCTTTAAGAGGACCGGGCACGAGAACGTTTATATGCCCATGTTCATCCCCGAAAGCCTGCTGACCAAGGAGAAGGATCACGTGGAGGGCTTTGCCCCCGAGTGCGCGTGGGTCACCTTCGGCGGCGAGAACAAGCTCACCGAGCGTTTGGCCGTCCGCCCCACCTCGGAGACCCTCTTCTGCGAGCATTTCAAGAACGTGATCCAGTCCTACCGCGACCTGCCCAAGCTCTATAACCAGTGGTGCTCCGTGGTGCGCTGGGAAAAGACCACCCGCCCCTTCCTCAGAACCTCCGAGTTCCTCTGGCAGGAGGGTCACACCATGCACGAGACCCGCGAGGAGGCCGAGGCTGAGACCCAGCAGATGCTGAAGGTCTACGAGGACTTCTATCTGGAGGCACTGGCCATTCCCGCCATCACCGGCCGCAAGACCGACAAGGAAAAGTTTGCGGGTGCTGAGGCCACCTACACCATCGAGCCCATGATGCACAACGGCGTGGCGCTCCAGGGCGGCACCTCTCACTTCTTCGGCGACGGCTTCGCCAAGGCCTTTGATATTACCTTCACTGCAAGAGATAACACCGTAAAATATCCCTTCCAGACCTCCTGGGGCGTTTCCACCCGCTCCATCGGTGCCATCATTATGACCCACGGCGACGACAACGGCCTCATTCTGCCCCCCACCGTGGCTCCCATTCAGGTGGTCATCATTCCCGTGGCACAGCACAAGGAGGGCGTTCTTGACAAGGCAAACGAGATCAAGGCCCGCCTTGCCGACACCCTGCGCGTCAAGCTGGATGACAGCGACCAGTCCACCGGCTGGAAGTTCAGCCAGTACGAGATGAAGGGCGTTCCGGTTCGTCTGGAGATCGGCCCCAAGGATATCGAAAACAATTCCTGCGTGCTGGTCAGCCGCGTGACCCGCGAGAAGAAGTTCGTTTCTCTCGACAACGTGGAGGCCGAAGTTGCCGCTATGCTCCGTCAGGTACACGACGAGCTGGTAGAGCGCGCCCGCAAGAACCTGGAAGAAAAGACCCACGTTGCAAAGAATCTTGAGGAGTTCCTGGAGATTGCAGATAATAAGCCCGGCTACATCAAGGCCATGTGGTGCGGCGACGTGGAGTGCGAGGACGCGCTGAAGGACAAGACCGGCGGCGTCAAGTCCCGCTGCATCCCCTTCACCGAGGAAAAGCTCTCCGACACCTGCGTTTGCTGCGGCAAGCCCGCCAAGCACATGGTGGTCTGGGGCAGACAGTATTGATCACATCACAAAAGCGGGAAAGTATTTTTCCGCTTTTGTCATATCATGGAGGTTTTATGACAATTCGCAAAGCCAAAACAGGCGATCTTGCCCGTTGTCTTGAAATTTACAGCATTGCCCGCGCCTATATGCGGGAAAGCGGCAATCCCGACCAATGGGGCACGGCGTATCCACCGCAGGAGCTGATCGCGGAGGATATTGCCGCAGGCCGACTGTACGTGGTAGCGGAAAACGATACCATAGAGGGGGTTTTTCTGTTGGCATCCGGTCCTGACGAGACGTATCTTGAGATTGAGGGCGCATGGCTCAACGATGCGCCCTACGCCGTCATTCACCGCATTGCCTCCTCCGGCAGGGTCAAGGGAGTGGTACAAGCGGCGGTGGCGTTTGCATTACAGCAAGCAGATAACGTACGTATCGATACGCACGAAAAAAATCTCACCATGCAAAATGCCCTGGCGCGCCTTGGGTTCCGGCATTGCGGCACGATCTACGTGGGTACCTCATGGGAAGGGCGGTCTCCTCGCATGGCTTACCATCTGAGCCAAAGGACTTGACCGCATCGAGAACCCGCAACGGCTTTTCGTAACGCCGCCTCTTTGCGGCGCACAAAAACGCTATCTCTATCATAATCTGCCCCCCGCCTGCGTATATTGGTATGGGAAACCACCAAAGGAGGGGAATTATGTTCATTTATTCTATGCGAGCGGGAACGGTGCGGTTTATCGCGGTGCTGTGCGTGGCGCTGGCAGCGCTGATTACGCTCATTGCCTTCGTGCCGGAGCTGCAGCCCATGGCAGCTGCCGCCGAGGAAACGGTCAATTTCGAGGGGATCCGCAGCAACGAGGAGCGAGTGGCCTTTCTTGCCCAGTTCGGCTGGGAGGTGGAGGCGGAGCCGGTGGAAAGCACCACCGTTACCATTCCACGGGAGTTTGATAAGGTCTTTGCTGCCTACAACGAGCTGCAGCGTCGGGAGGGACTGAATCTTGCCGATTACAGTGGCCGTACTGTGGAGCGTTACACCTACCGCCTGAAAGGCTATGAGGGCTACGACGGCACGGTGCTGGCCAACCTGCTGGTATATCGCGGGCGTGTCATTGGCGGCGATATCGCCACTGCAGACAGCGCCGGCTTCATGCACGGCTTCACCAAGCCCTGAATCTGCGTTTATTTGCCGCCCCGTTTGCATTAGTGCGCAAACGGGGCGGATTTTTTAGGTTCACGGATTCTTCATTTTTGCACCGTTTTGCGCTTTTTTAAGAAAAAATCGTCCGATGAGCGTTCACCGAACAGAAAAAATTGACGGCCGGCGCTGTTTTTTTTAAAAAACGGCGTTTTTTCAAAAATGAAGCCACGTATCCCGTCCTTTTTTCACTTTTTGCAGTTTTTGTGAATAGGAAAAAGTGAGTTTTTCCATCAAAAACACAATTCGTTTTCAATTTTTTAACAAATTATTCATATTTTTTTGCAAAAACCCTTCCCATTTTACGAAATTTGTGTTATAATGGAAATAACTGCAATGGATGCGTGTTTTTCGCATTTAGCGCAGGAGCGGGGTGGCATTTTTTGAAATTCGCCAAAATCCCCCCAAACCATCAAAGGAGCATACGAATGAACCGCGTATTTGCCATCGTTTTGACCCTTTGTCTGTGTATCCCCCTGCTCTGCCCTCTCGCTGTCGGCGCTACGGCACCCGATATGGAAGTGCCCCCCGTCTACACAATGACGGAGGTGGCCGCAAACCCCGCGCCCCCCGCCGCAGGTGCCACCGTCACCATTTCCACCACCGAGGAGCTGCTGGCCTTTGCCACCTATGTCAACAATGGCCGCCCCACCGCCGGCATCGTGTTCCGGCAGGAAGCCACTGTTACCCTTAACACGGGTAAGTTCAATGTGGACGGTCGGTGGTTTGAGCTGGACGGCACCACGCTGAAAAAGGGCGAGCCCACCCCCTTCACCCCCATTGGCCATACGGAGGGTGCGCCCATCGCCTTTCTTGGCACGTTTGATGGCAACGGATACCACATCAACGGTCTTTATATCAATATGAAAGCGGAAAGCATCGGCTTTTTCGCCCTGCTCGGCCCCGGCGCCGTGCTAAAGGATATCTCTTTCCGCAACGGATTTGTAGGCGGTACAGGCACAGCGGGTATGTTGGCCGGCCAATCGGTCGGCACGGCAGAGTCTCCCGTTCTCATTGATTACTGCAAAAACAGAAGCAACCTCTCCGTAAAGGAGGGCGCCGCCGGCGGCATTGTCGGCAGCACCGCCCATACCCTGATCGCCAACTGCAGCAACGAGGGCTGGGTGACCGGCGCGAGCCGGGCCGCAGGCATTGTGGCACTGGCAGGCGCTGGCACGGAGATCTACACCTCCGCCAATCTGCAGGTGGCCCGCTGCACGGGCATTACCGGCGGCATTGCCGCAGAGCTTAGCCCCCAAACGGTGCTCAAAAACTGCCTCAACGTGGCCCATCTGGCCGGAAATGAGCAGAAGGGCGCCATCGTCGGCCAAATGGCTGACGGTGCCACGGTTGCCGGCTGTTATTATAAGGAAGGAACCGCATCCCCCGGCATTGGCGGCACGGAAGCGGACGTTCCCGCTGTTACCACATCGCTTTCCGACGCACGGCTGAAAAGCACCGCGCAGATCATTGAAATGAACACCTTCCATCTCACCGACGCGCGCATCCGCGCGATCTGCCATCCCTGGCAGCGTGGCACGGATCACCCCGTGATCGGCGCAGCTCCCACCGCCGTCACCGTCACGGAGGATGACGTCACCTTTGGTGCCGGCTCCCTCTCGGCGGCCGCTACCGTGTGCGGCACCGACGCCGTGGTGAAGCTGATCGGCCATACAAGCGATCCGGGCGGCGAGATCTCCGGCACCTATACGCTGGATCTGAACGGCTACACCCTGACCCTTGCAGCCCCCTTGGTGCTGAAGGGCGGTACTGTAACCGTGACCGACACCGCTGAAACCGACCTCCCCGCAGGCAAGCTGCTGGCCCACTCGAGTGAGGCACTCCGCCTCTCGGGCGGCTCGCTGCGACTGGTTAAGGGCAACATCGTATCCACCTCCACTTACGCCATCCGCTGTGAGGGCATCGGCACACTATGGCTGCCTACCCGCCCCCAGGTGATCGGTGCAGGCGAGGGTGACCTCTATCTCCGCTACGCCAATGTGCTGGAGGGCGCGGGACCCG
>SVTA01000063.1 GCA_015064005.1 Oscillospiraceae bacterium | reverse complement strand
TTATTGGTACAATTCCGAAGGCGATTTTGAAGGCTATGAGGGCGACGGTCTGATGGGTGAGCTGTTAAATCCCCGCACGGCGAGCGGAGCGTTGCGAGAATTTCGCGCACGCGTGGCGTGGCACACGAATCCGATCGGCGTCTGCATCACCATTGCTGCGTGTGTCGGCGTTGTCGTTGTCGCAGTTGTCGTATTTTTTGTCCTGCGCAAAAGGCGCGGCGGGGAAGCGCTTGCTGCAGCCGCCGCCCCAGTAGATGCCGTGACAGATACCCCGACGGATACCCCGACAGACATCACCCCGCCGGAGTCGTAACGCGAACCGCTCATTTTTGAAAGGAGGTAACGCAATGAAGAAAGTAATGTATGTTATGTTGATATGGACCATATTGATATCTCTCCTTTTGCCATGCGGCGCATCATGGCCGGTAGTCTATGAGGATTATGAGAAATATGAGAAGGAATGGAGTGACGGGGGCACGAGAATTCATTATAAACGTCTGTCTTTTTTAGGAGAATTCGTGCATTATCAACCTCCTACACCGTCTGAAGGCAACGACGGAGTCCTTTGGAAATATCGACTGAAGGTCGGTAAAGAATTGTTTCTTGATTTAAGGTATTTGCTGGATCTTGATCACTATTTGGGCAATTACGATATAGAGCAACGCACCATAGACGATGTTGAGGATATCGGGGATATGCGCGCATTAAAAAATTTCAAGGCAAATGACGAATCGATCTATTATGATACGGAGCATGTGCTTGTTGTAACAGAAAATATTAAATATTATTATCGATGGGGTGCATTGCGGTATGTTTTTTGCAAGGATTCTCGGCACCCTACGGGATATTTCCAGTTTTATGTTAGATCAAATGATGGATTTGCGCAGTATCCATATCATAAAGTGGATCTGTTTTCGCGGCTGCTGGATTACAACACTGCACCGGAGGCTTTGGCAGAATTTGAGGCGCGCATAGAAGGCACCTACGTAGAACCCTGGGAGCGACCGCTTACCATCTGTCTTTCCGCCATCGGCGGCGCTATTGTGGCCGGTGTTGGTACGTGGATTGTCACCTACTACGTTATGTGCAAGAAGCGCGGAGGGGGAGCGGTTGCTGCTGCGGCCGATACCCCGACGGATACCTCGACGGATACCCCGACGGATATCCCGACAGACATCACCTCGCCGGAGTCGTAACGCAAACCGCTCATTTTTGAAAGGAGGTTTCTCAATGAAAAAGCTTGTATTGTCTATGATGTTATATTTGCTGATTTTATGCTTGGCGTTGCCCTGCTTTGCATATTTCCCAGTGCCTCCTGAATTTTATGCAGAAACTTATCAAGAATACAAAGAAGGTCTAAAGGGAAAAGAGTTGCCGGACAACTTTGTCCCTTATGATCGCATTCGCTTTTTGGGAGAATTTTCGGCATTTTGCCTCGAGGATTTGGAAAGCAATTCATATCTATATACGTTAATTACCCCAGAAGGCCAAAAACTGAAGGTAGCCTTTAACACTCCGCCCGAGAAACGAGGCCTTACGCTGGAGCAAGCTGTGATCGGGTTGGACACCTATTGCGCTACAAAGGGAATGCTGAAGTTGAATATGGAAGCACTATTGGCTGTAACATGCCTTGATGATGTAGAAAATACTTTAATTAAAGAATTTTATATCAGCGATTGGCGTTACGGTAATATTGTATATTTTTATGATCGGCAAGGAGATTTAGATCGTATCGTTTTGAAATTCGATGACGGAGAATGGTGCGCAATTAAGACCGACTTCGCTCAATGTACACCGGATAGTTGGGTAGGCAGATTGCTGAACTTTTCGGAAACGTCTCAAGAAGCGGCAAATGAGTTAATAATGCGCTTTAGAGGAAGCGACAAAAACACGGTCAAGCAGCCGCTCACCATCTGTCTTTCCGCCATTGGCGGCGCCGTTGTGGCTGCGCTGATCACCTACCTCATCATGCGCAAAAGGCGCGGCGTGGAAGCGCTTACCGCAGCCGCCGCTGTAGCCGCCGCCCCGGTAGACGCCGTGGCCGATACCCCGACGGATATCCCGACAGACATCACCCCGCCGGAGTCGTAACGCGAACCGCTCATTTTTGAAAGGAGGTTAATCGATGAAAAAGAAAATTCTGATTCTCTTGGTACTTTTCATGACAGTGTTCACCTCCCTGCCTTGCGGCGCGGAAGAGGAAACCATTGAATGGCCGATAGGGTTGATCGATGCACTTGGAGATTATACTTTTTATGAACCGCATGGGACAGCGAGAAGGTATTGGCTCAGTGATGCCCGAGACGATTATTTTGAAGCGGATGTTTACGCGCCGGAGGCAGTGTATATATCATACGGCGGTATCATGATTCATGAGTTCCCGAAAAGCGTTGTTGATCTACGCACCGACGAGGGCATTGAGTGGGAAGCTTGGCAAATTGATCAAACAAGTATGCGGAGACTCTTTGTTCAAAATTGTTGCTACACATATACTGCGGAGGGAGAACTGTATTCCATTAGCATCCGCCTTTCGGATTGTTGGGTTGAAATTTCCGATTATACTCGGCCGTGTAACCCGATGGAGGCAATTATCAATCACCTCCCCGACTACCCGCAGGAGGGGCCGGAAACGATGCTTTCAAGATTGCTTGATCCCGCCAAAGCGCCCGATGCCATTGCAGAGCTGACAGCTCGTGCAGAGGGTACGTACGTCGAACCCACACCGCCTTCCTATGCGTCATACTTTTGGTGCATATCGTGCGGCGCCGTTGTGGCCGGTGTTGGCACGTGGATTGTTACCTACCTCGTCATGCGCAAAAGGCGCGGCGGGGGAGCGGTTGCTGCTGCGGCCGATACCCCGACGGATACCTCGACGGATACCTCGACGGACACCCCAACAGCTCCCGCAGCGGAGAACCCACCCGCTCCGGATGATCCCCCCACCCCGTAATATCTTTCTGACAATCAAAAGCGGCTGTGATACGTTTGTATCACAGCCGCTTTTTGCTGCTTGATTGGCATCAGCCCTTGACGGTGAAGCAATAGCTGCCGCCGGTGAGGGTGGCGGTATAGCCGTTCGGAAGGGTCAGGGCAGCCTCGCTGCCGGTGGGCACGGTGAACTCGAAGTATACGTCCTCGCCCTTGTAGTACCAGTTGCTTTCAATGCGGCCGGAAACGGTATCCAGCGCGCAGTTGAGGAACCCAAGGCGCTTGTCGGGGTGAGGGGTCAGGGTGAATTTGCGGTAGCCGGGGGCGCACTCGCTGGTGCGAATGCCGGCGGCCACGCCGTAGACCCAATCGAATACCGAGCCGTAGGCGTAGTGGTTAAAGGAGTTCATATCGGTGCTCCAGAAGCTGCCGTCCTCCTTCATGCCGTTCCAGTGCTCCCAAATGGTGGTGGCGCCGTGATTGACGGAGAAGAGCCAGGAGGGATTGCGCTCCTCAAAGAGCAGATTGAAGGCAAGATCCTCTCTGCCCATGCGGCTGAGCACGTGCAGGATATAGGGCGTGCCCACAAAGCCGGTGGTCATGCGGCCGTCAAAGGCCTCGATCAGCTCTACCAGCTTCTGCTCGAAGGCGGGACGCTCCTCGGGCAGGCACAGGTTGAAGTGCAGGATCAGCACCATGGCGGTTTGGGTGAGGCCACGGCGGAAGGGATCGTGGGGGTTGCCGCTGGCGGTATAGTGAGTGCAGGGGTACTGCTCCTTGGTCATGCCGTTTTCGAGGAAGTAAGCGCGGAAGGCCTTGAGGATGTTGGCGTACAGCTCACGGTAGGCGCTGACGTCCTCTCCCAGCACCTCGCCGGCCTTGATGACCAGCTCCGTGGAACGGGCAAAGAAGGCAGAGGCGATGAGGTCGTTGGAGGTGGCGCCCATATACACGTCGGGGCCGGCATCCATTGCCAGCCAGTCGCCGTAGTGGCGGCCGCCCAGCCAGAGATACTCCTCCGGGCCAAAGCCATGCTGGTAGTCCACCCATTTTTTCATCATCTCAAAGTTATCGGCCAGGATCTGCTTGTCGCCGTAAATGCAGTAAAGCTCCCAAGGGATGATGGTGGCGGCGTCGCCCCACGCGGCAGAAACGCGGGTGTGGTAATCGATTTGGGAGAAATTCTCCGGGCAGGTGCCCCAGATGGCACCGTCCGGACGCTGATCAAGTCGCAGCTCACCGAGCCACTTGTGGAAGAATTTCTTAACGTCAAAGTTCAGGGCGGCGGTGCGGCAGAACACCTGCGCGTCGCCCGTCCAGCCAAGGCGCTCGTCGCGCTGCGGGCAGTCGGTGGGGATATCCAGATAGTTGCCCTTCTGACCCCAGATGGTGTTGTGATAGAGCTGGTTGATCTTCTCGTTGCCGCATTTGATATAGCCGGTGCGGCGCAGGTCGGAATGCACGGCAATGGCGCGGATATCGTCAAGATTCAGCGCCACGTTAGGGTAGCTGTCCAGCCGCACGTAGCGGAAGCCCTGGAAGGAGAAGGTGGGCTTGAAAAGGTTCTCCTCGCCATTGCAAACATATTCGATGCGATTGGTGGCGGAGCGGTAGTTTGCGTTGTAGAAATTGCCCTCGGCGTCCAGCACTTCACCGTGGGAAAGCACGATGCGCTCGCCGCGTGCGGCCTTGATGCGGATCTCCACGTAGCCCGTCAGGTTCTGGCCGAAATCCAGTACTCGCTCGCCCTTGGGGGTGACGATCAGCTCCACGGGGGAGAGGCGCTCGTTTTCCACAATGTCCTCGCCCTGCTGGGGCACGAGAGGGAACTCCTTGGCGGCGGCCTCGTCCTTCACGGCATGGCCCAAGGGCTTGATCTCGGCGGTCAGATCTACGGTTTCGCCGTTATAAATATCAGAATGGAGAATATGGGAGGTAAAGACCTGCCAGCTCTCGTCGGTGACAACGGTTTCGGCCGTGCCGTCGGTGTAGGTGAGAACGAGCTCGGCGGTGGCGGCGCAGTGGTCGCTGTAGGTGTGAATGCCATCCTTGAAGGCAAGGCGGCCGATGGCCCAGCCGGGACCCACGGTGATGGCAAGGGTGTTTTTGTCGCCCAGCAGAGCAGTGACGTCAAAGGTCATATACTGGGTGCGGTGATGATATTGGGTATAGCCGGGGGTGAGGACACCGCGTCCCAGCTTTTCTCCGTTGAGACGTGCTTCAAAAAGGCCAACGGAGGAAACGCACAGGGTGGCGTTTTTCAGCCCCGTTTTGGGGGTAATTTCCTTTTGAAAGGTGCAGGAGGCGCTGCCGAGGTCGGTGGCACATCTGATCCAATGATTTGCATTCATCATAAAAATTCCTTTCTTTCATAGAATGGGGACAATTTTATTATAGAGCACTTGTTTCTAAAAATCTACCGGTATTCTTTCAAAAAATACCGGTAATTTTAATGTCATTGTGTTGTGTTGCGGGCAACTGCCTCCTCCAGCAGTCGACGCATGCCCTCATCGGGCAGGATCGCTACCTCGGAGGCACCGTCGGCGTTCTGCACCGAAAGCACCACCGCACCGGCGGGGGAAATATCCGGCAGGTAGGAAAAGCGCTTGGCATCTGTGGCGGCATCGGCGCCTTTGGCGCCGTGGGAAGTAACAGCTACGATCTCGGAAAGTGCCACCCGGCAGACCAGCTGCATCCGGTTGCCCCGACGGTAGGCGTAGACCTCAAAATCCACGCGCCCGTCCTCATATGATCGCAAACGGTACAGATACTGCAGCAAAAAGTAGCGAGAAATTAGATGCGTGACCGGAATTAGCAGCAGCAGCCCCAGGCATTGCCACAGATAGGGGGTGGGCGGTGCCACGGTGGCGGCGGCAAAGGCCGTGGCGGAGGCTGCCAGCAGGAGCAGTACGGCGAAGGCGGCCTTTTTCGGACGGCGAGGCGGGCGGTAATCGTACATCGCGCCCTCCTTATTTGCCAAAGGAGGCCAGCGCCTTTTCATCCTTGCCCGTCAGCTTGATCTCGCGCTTGGGGTCATCCCGATGATAAAGCCGCAGGTCGGCCATGGCTCCCTCGGTGTAGTCCGGAGTGAGACCGTAATAGATATCGATATAGCCGACGATGGTGGCATCGGTGATCTCCACGTCATCAAAGGTGTAAAGAAAATAGGTATACAGTGCCGTGGTATCCACCGCGGTCAGCGTGGGATGAAAGCGCTCTTTGGTGACGGTGGCGCTTTGGTCTGTGTTGTCGGTGAGATCGTCAGGGGTCAGATCCCGACGCAGCACCAGCGAGACGTCGAACAGCTCCTCTCCGCGGGGCAGAGGCTCTGCAAGACCCAGGTCCTTCGCCACCGCCTTGAGAGTGCTGTTGTTGTACCGGAATACCAGCTGCAGCTGCTTGGCCTCCGGGATAAATACGAATCGGGGTACGCCAAAATAGCCGTAGCTGTCCTCATTGCGGGTCACGGTGCCTTGCACCTGATCAAAAAGCACCAGTGCCTCTCCCTTTTCGGCATAGGCGTTGGCCAGTGCCTCGTTGGGAGCGAGAGATTTCATGCTGCCCGGCAGCATGCCGGAAAAGTAGACCCGCCACAGCAGGAAAAGCACCATAGCGAGGATCAGCCCCCCCACCGCCGCGCGCAGCAGTGCGCCGGCAATAAAAAGAGCGTAGCTTTTGCGAGGTCTTGCCATATCAGATCCCCTTTGCTGCGGCACGGATGCGGCGCAGCTCCTTCATCACGTTGTTTTCGCCAAGACCGAAGTAGTCGTGCAGCTTCTTGTATTCCGCGTAGAGCGCGTCGTACACGGCGGCATTTTCGGCATTTGGCCGGTAAACGGTATCGCTGATGCGGGACATGGCGTGAATGGCCTCAGGGAGCGTCGAATAGATGCCGGCCGCCACTGCCGCATTAACGGCGGCGCCCGTGGCGGGAGCCTGCGCGGTTTCGGCAATGCGGATCTCCATCTTCAGCACGTCGGCAAAGAGCTGCATGGTAAAGGGATCCTTGCGGGCAATGCCGCCGGAGGCCACCAGACCCGTGGCGTGAACGCCGTGACGGGCAAAGTTTTCGAATACGTTGCGGGTGCCGAAGGCTGTGGCTTCAATGAGCGCGCGCATCAGATCCTCGGGACGGGTTTGCAGGGTCATACCCACGAAAAGGCCGGAAAGGTCGGAGTCCACCAGCGTGCTGCGGTTGCCGTTCCACCAGTTGAGAGCAATGACGCCTGCCTCGCCGGGCTTTTTGGCGGCAGCCTTTTCAATGAGGAGCTTTAGCATCGGGATGCCTCGCTCAGCGGCCTCCTTCACGTAATCGGGAGAGGTCAGCTGCTGTGCTGCGTAGGCAAAATGGTCGCCGAAGCAGCAAAGGCCTGCCTCGTAGCCCACCAGACCCGGCACCACGCCATCCTCTACCGTGCCGCAAACGCCGGGCACGTCCTTTTTCTCATGGGTCAGCACGTAGAAGGGGGCGGAGGTGCCCATCACGGCTACAGCGTCACCTGCCTTGCAGGTATCCAGCGCGCAGGCTGCCACGTGTCCGTCGGGGGTAGCGGCAGCCACAGCCGTATCGGGAGAAAGACCAAGAGCTGCGGCGATCTCGGGGAGCAGCGTGCCGGTAACGGTGCCGGCAGGCACCACGGGATAGGGAAGCTTGTCCCGCACCACAAAGCGCAGTCGCTCGTCCACGGCGGCAAAATATTCCTCGGAGGGGTAGCCCTCCTTTTTGCCGTAATGGCTCTTGAAGGCGGCAAACTGGTAGCCGCGGACATAATTGCCTGTCAGCTGCGCGGTCAGCCAGTCACCTGCCTCCATAAAGGCGTGAGTTTCCTGCCAGACCTCGGGGGCCTCGTCCAGTACTTGATAAATCTTGGGGAACAGGTACTCGCTAGACACGGTTCCGCCGCAGTCAGTCAGCCATTTCTCACCCCGTTTGGCGGCTATTTCTGTGAGACGGTCCGCATAACTCTGTGCTGCGTGGTGCTTCCAGAGCTTGACGTAGGCGTGGGGATTGTGTCGGAAGCCCTCCTCAAAGCAAAGGGGCGTGCCGTCTGCGCGGATGGGCAGCACGGTGCAGCAGGTGAAATCAATGCCGATGCCCGCCACCTCCTCGGGGGAAACGGCGGCTTCCTTCAGCACCTCGGGGATAATGTGGCGCAGCACCAGCAGATAATCCGCCGGATCCTGCAGGGCGTAGTCGGGAGGCAGCGCCGCGCCGGAGGCAGCCAGCACCGTATCCATCACGCCGTGGGGGTAATCCATGGCGGCGGTGGCCAGCTCCCGACCGTCTCTGGTGTCCACCAGCACGGCGCGACCGGACAGCGTGCCATAGTCAATACCGATCGTATATACCTTCATTGTCTGATACACTCCTTTGTTGTGCAATGCTTTTTTACTATTGTATAACAAAGTGGCCGAAATGTCAAATGATTTCTTTGTGAAAAGCGTTTTTTTCATCACCGCCAGATATTACCTGTGGAAAAGGGAAGGGGAGCTATGTTAAAATAAAAGGGATTTTAAGAAGGAGGATGAAACAATGAAACGACTGCTAGCCGCCACGGGGGCGGCACTGCTGATCGCAGGCTCGGCGTTGCCCACGGCGGCGCTGACGCTGCCCTATACGGCCACGGGAGCTTACCGTAATTCTACATATCACAAAAACCTCACGCAGCTGACTGAAACCGGCGACGAGGCCTTTGATACAGTAGCGGCAGCCCTATCCCAGCTGGGATACCGCGAGGGAAACAGCACCGCCGGCTTTCATGGCGGCAGCGCGGGTAGCGGAAATTATACCGAGTATGGACGCGCCTTCGGCAAGGTGGACGGCACCTACGGCTATGCGTGGTGCGCGGTGTTTGCCTCCTGGTGCCTGCGGGTGGCAGGCGCGGGTGACAGTGCCGGCGGTGGATTTTCCAGCTGCTCACTGTGGCTGGCACATCTGCGGGAGGAGGGGCTTTATAGCTCCCGCGCCTCCGGCTATCGGCCAAAGCCGGGTGATCTTGTATTTTTCCGCTCCGCAGGCGCGGGGCGCGCCTCAGATCATGTGGGCGTGGTGCGCTACGTGAAGGACGGGCGGGTTTATACGGTGGAGGGAAACTCCTCCAATCAAGTGGCTGCCCGGGATTACGCCCTTACCGATACCTACATCGTTGGCTACGGCAAGCCCCGGTACGGTGGCGAGGCGCTGGGGGAAAGCGCCCTTTCTATGGAGGATGCGGTGGCAGGCTTTTACGTGGTGACCAACAGCTTTCTCAACGTCCGTGCTGCCGCTACCACCTCTTCCAAAAAGCTGGGGAGTCTTTCTCTCGGACAGGTGGTGGCGGTGACAGAGATCGCATCCGGCTGGGGGAGGATCAGCTATGGTGGCAGCGCCGCTTATATTTCGTTGGATTACGCGGATTTCGTTTCTCCTTTGCAATATACAGTACAGTATCAAGCAGATGAGAAGGTATGGGAGGATCAATACTTCAGCTTCGATATACAAACGGCGCAAGCGGCACCGGAGATCGCGGGCAGCAGCTTTGTGGGCTGGGAGGATGCCGTCGGTCGTCGGTACGGCGTGGGAGAAGCGCTTCCCGCCGGGGATCTGAAGCTGACTGCGGTATACGAGGTGCTGCCTGTCGAGCCGGAGCCGCGTCCCGAAGAGCCTTCGACGCCCCCGGAGGCATCGCCTGAGCTGCCGGAAACCGCCCCGGAGGAGGTGCCGCCTGCGGAAGAGCAGCTCCCGGAGGCGCCTCCGCCTTTGATGGAGCCGGATCCTCGGGCGGCTGTTCACGCAGGTGTGGTCAGCGGTATTTTTTCTGCCGTTTTGGGGATCTGGTGGTATATCCGTCGCTTTTTGCGGTAATTCGGTATCAAAAATCGGCTTTTGTCGCAAAAAATTTTCAAAAAACATGTCAAATTTCATTATTCCGTCACATTTATGCTCTATAATAATGTATTATTTCATTGAAATTTAAAAGGAGGCGGATATTGTGCTTTCACTCTACGATATTGTGAAAAATTACACCGCAGGTGACACGGTCGTTACGGCCCTGCGCGGTGTCAGCATTGATTTCAGAGAGCACGAGTTTGTATCCATCCTCGGCCCCTCCGGCTGTGGCAAGACCACGCTGCTCAACGTCATCGGCGGCCTCGACCGCTACGACAGCGGCGATCTGGTGATCGGTGGTCGCTCCACCAAGGAGTTCCGGGACGCGGATTGGGATACCTACCGTAATCACTCCATCGGTTTCGTCTTTCAAAGCTATAACCTCATCATGCACCAGACGGTGCTGGCCAACGTGGAGCTGGCTCTGACCCTTTCCGGCGTTTCCCGAGAGGAGCGTCGCCGCCGTGCCACGGAGGCGCTGACGCAGGTGGGCCTTGGCGATCAGATCCACAAAAAGCCCAACCAGCTTTCCGGCGGTCAGATGCAGCGCGTGGCCATTGCCAGAGCCCTTGTCAACGACCCGGAGATCATTCTAGCAGACGAGCCTACCGGCGCCCTTGACACAGCCACCAGCGTGCAGATCATGGAGATCCTGAAGAGCATCTCCAAGGATAAGCTCATCATTATGGTCACCCATAATCCGGAGCTGGCGGAGGCCTATTCCTCCCGTATCATCCGTGTGCTGGACGGCGAGGTCACCGAGGATACCAATCCCTACGTGGCAGGTACCGTGGAGGCTGAGCCCGCAGAGACGGAGCAGGCAACCGAGGCAGAGCCGCCCGCGCGCAAGGAGATCAAGAAGGGCAAGAAATCCATGTCGTTCCTGACGGCTCTGTCCCTTTCCTTCAACAATCTGCTGACCAAAAAGACCCGCACGCTCCTGGTTTCGGTGGCGGGCAGTATCGGTATCATCGGCATTGCCTTGATCCTTGCCCTCTCCAACGGCGTCAACCTCTTTATCGCCGCAGTGCAGGAGGATACGCTGTCTACCTACCCGCTGACCATTCAGAAGCACACGCAGGATTATCAGTCCATGCTGTCGGCGATGATGAACGTATCCGAGGAAATGAATAAGGACAGGGACGACAGCCTCATTTACGTGGATGATTCCATGGGCACCATGATGTCCGCCATGTCCTCCACGGTGGAGAACAATCTGGAGGCCTTCAAGGCGTATCTGGATGCCCACGAGAATGAGCTCGACGGCCATGTGACCGATATTCAATACGTTTACGACTACCAGCTGCAGGTCTTCAATATGGTGGCTGTGGACAAGGACGGCAAAACCGTCATGGACGCCCGCGAGATCGGTATGAACGTGGTCTTTGACCATATGGGCAGTGCCTTTTCCGGCATGTCCGAGCTGATGGAAATGAGCGGCGGCATGGGCAACATGAGCGTCTTTTCGGAAATGATCGATAACCGCGCTCTTCTGGAGCAGCAGTACGACGTGATCTCCGGCAGCTGGCCCTCGGACTTCAACGAGGTGGTGCTGGTGGTGAACCAGAACAACCAGATCAGCAAAATGACGCTGTATATGCTGGGTATGCTGGATCCCGCAGATATTGAAAAGGAGCTTTCCGACCTGATGGGCGGCAATTACAAGCCCACCGAGGGACAGACCTATACCTTTGAGGATATCATGAGCACCAAGTTCATGCTCCTGACCACGGCGGATTTCTTCACCCCCACCGGCCGCACCTATCCTACCGAAAACGGTGATCTGCCCGTGTGGGAGGATATCCGTGAGCGCTTTGATTTCGACCGTGCCGCCTTTGTTGCCGAGCACGGCGTGGAGCTGAAGATCTCCGGCATCATCCGTCCCAAGCCCGGCGTTGCCGCTACCAGCGTTTCCGGCGCTATCGGCTATACCAAGGGGCTGACCGAGCATATCCTCAAAAAGAATGAACAGAGTGTAGTGATCAACCAGCAAAAGGAGAATCCCACCGTCAACGTGCTGACCGGTCTGCCCTTTGAGCGCACCCATTACACCCCCGAGACCATCCACGAGCTGGTGGACAAGATCGATGCCGCCACCATGGATATGTTCTACGCCTATATGACCCAGCAGATCCTGACCAATCCGGATTTTGCCGACCGTATTCAGGTCACCGATACCGAGTCCTTCCTCGGCATGTTCATGCTGCTGCCTGCAGATAAGCGCGCCGAGATCGTGAGCGCGATTTTGACTGCAGCCGCAGGAGATCCCAACAACACCGAGGGTCTGAATCGCTTGTTCACCGTCCTCAGCATGGGCACCGGCGGCATCAGCATCACGCCGCAGAACTTTGTCAGACTGCTGCCTGTGCTGGACGTTCAGGTGGTTCTGGGCGCCTTGAACGGCATCCCCGCCACGCCGCCCATGATGCCCGAGCCCTTGCCCGGTCTGATTGAGATGGCAGGCGATGCGGCCATGCAGACCATCTACACGCAGCTTACCGAAAGCATCAAGACCATGCAGGTCAACAAGGAGATCTTTGTGGCGCTTCTCGGTACACTGACCGCCGACGATCCCGCCTTTATCCAGCTGGAGGAAACACTCTATAATATGGCACCCCAGATCGACGCCACGCTGGAAAGCGTGCTGGAGGAGCTGGATGATGCCGAGCTTGCCAAGCCCGCGGCCATCAATTTCTTCGCCATTGATTTCGAGTCCAAGGACGTCATCACGCAGTTTATTTCCGATTATAACGACAGCGTGGAGGAAAAGGATCGGATGAAGTACACCGATATGGTGGGCATCATGATGTCCTCGGTGACCACCATTGTGGATGCCATCTCCTACGTGCTGATCGCATTCGTGTCCATTTCGCTGGTGGTTTCCTCCATTATGATCGGTATCATCACGTATATTTCCGTGCTGGAGCGCATCAAGGAGATCGGCGTGCTGCGCGCCATCGGTGCCTCCAAAAAGGATATTTCCCGCGTATTCAACGCGGAGACCCTCATCATCGGCTTTGCAGCCGGTGCCTTCGGCATCGTCTTTACCGTGCTGCTGTGCCTGCCTATCAACGCCATCATTCAGGCGCTGTCCGGTCTCAAGAACATCAGCGCCGTCCTGCCCTGGCAGGGCGCGATCCTGCTGGTGGTCATCAGCATGGTGCTGACGCTGATCGCGGGCCTGATTCCTTCCCGCATTGCGGCGAAGAAGGATCCCGTCGAGGCGCTTCGCAGCGAATAAGCATTCTTTATAAACCCAAGGAGCTGAGTCACCAAACCGTGGCTCAGCCCCTTGTTTTTGTTATAATGAAATCTGCAAATTGGGGTTTATGCGCCCGGAGGGCGCAACTCTGTTCGCACAAACTCTTTTTTTGAAAGTTTTGATCCAACTTTTTCAAAAAGTTGGCGGGTGTGGGCGGCGCCCACAAAAAAACGCCGTTTCTTTTTGATAACTTTTTCTTTGCGGCTCACACCTGCAAAGAAAAAGTGGCTAAGGACTCTGAAAGGCCCTGTGGCTACAGCCATTTGGCGTCTGCAAACTCCTTGCCCGCTTT
>SVTA01000062.1 GCA_015064005.1 Oscillospiraceae bacterium | reverse complement strand
GAGGGATTGTTTCCTGCTATTTTGGGCTTTTTTACAATCCCTCCGTCAGCCTTCGGCTGCCACCTCCCTTTACACAAGGGAGGCTTTTTGTTAGTCCCATTATAACACAAATCGGCAGAGAAAACAATATCTCTGCCGAAATTTATGTGTCGCGGACCGTCGAGGACGCCGGTCCCTACAATTTTGTAAACATCTTTATGAGAAGAAGCCTAAAGCGTGGCCTTTTTTTATGCTCCGAAGATCTGCCCGAGCAGCTCCTCGAGAGTCATGCCGTGGATATAGGCATCCAGTGGCAGGGGGGCAAGGCGGGCAGCGGCCACCTCACGGGTGGCGCCGCAAAGCAGGCGGCAGAGCTCCTCTACGGGGGCGGTGCCGAAGAAATCGCCGTCAATATGTACCTCACGCACCGTTTCTCCCTCCATATCAAGAGCGATCACAACGGTGCCGAAGGGGTAACGCTTCCTGCGGGTGATCGCGTAGCGGGAAAGCAGCTCCCGCGCCGGGAACAACCATTCCTGCGAGGCGTTGCGCGCCGCGAGGGCGTCAATTTCAGCGTCCTGCGGCAGCGGCATCCATTCGCCGTCCATTGCGGCAAATAATGCATCTATCAGTGCCTCTGTATTCGTTACCTCGGGGAGATGGGGGCGCAGATTGGTCACACGGGAGGAAACCGAGCGCACCGCCTTGGCGCGGAGCTTTTCCTCGTCGGGGCGAAGGGCACGGGAGAGCACGGTGAGATCGCTGTCGTAAAGCAGCGTACCGTGGTGCAGCACCCGACCGCCGGAGGCGTGCTGGGCGTTGCCCGAAACCTTTTTGCCCGCAAGGAGCAGATCGTTTCGTCCCGAAAGCTCTACTGTCGCGCCCAGTGTGCGCAGTGCCGTTACGATGGGGGCACAGTAGGCGGCAAAATCAATACCGCTCGCTCCTTGCGCGGGAGAAATGAAGGTGAAATTCACGTTGCCCATATCGTGGTAGACGGCGCCGCCGCCCGTGATCCGACGGGCCACACGAATGCCCTCGGCGCGGATGAAGTCGAGATCCAACTCCACGTAGGGATTCTGATTTTTGCCGATCACCACGGTGCGGTCATTCTGCCAAAGCATAAAGATCTCCTCCGTAGCATGCCGGAACAGATATTCCTCCACCGCCAGATTGCGGTAAGGATCGGTGGTGTGTAAGCGCAATAATTTCATAATGCTCCCAAAAGCAATACATCGGGCTTACGCCCGATGTATTGCGAAAACGTTTATTACAGGCCCTTCTTGGCTCTCTCGACCTTTTCGATGTCGGTAAAGTTATTGGTGGGCACGTGTCCGGGCAGGGGCATGATCTTCTCGTGCAGTGCGTCGATGATCCAGTCAGCCTGCGGGAAGAAGCTCTTCTCCAGCTCGAAGGCGGGGGTGATCCAGTTACGGGAGCCCACAACAACAGCGGGGCCGTCCAGGTAATCGAAGCACATTTCGGTGATGTTGGAGGCCATATCTCTCATGACGGAGTTGCGCTCGCAAGCGTCGCCTACCAGCAGGATCTTGCCGGTCTTCTTGACGGACTCGATGACCTTCTCATAGTTGAAGGGAACGATGGTGCGGGCGTCGATGATCTCGGCGGATACACCGTACTTCTCCTCCAGGATCTTGGCAGCCTCAAGTGCGCGGTACAGCACGGCACCGATGGTAAGAATGGTCACGTCCTTACCCTCACGCTTGATGTCGGGCTCGCCGAGAGGAACCTCGTAGTGGCCTTCGGGAACGCCACCGGCCATAAATTCCTCACCGATGCCGTAGATTCTCTGAGACTCAAAGAAGATCACGGGGTCAGTGCCGTCCAGCGTGGAGGTCATCAGACCCTTGGCGTCGGCAGGTGTTGCGGGGAATACGACCTTCAGGCCGGGAATATGAGCGCAGAGCGCGGTCCAGTCCTGAGAGTGCTGGGCGCCGTACTTGGAGCCAACGGACACACGCAGGGTGATGGGCATCTTCAGGATGCCGGCGGACATAGCCTGCCACTTGGCCATCTGGTTGAAGATCTCGTCACCGGCGCAGCCGATGAAGTCGGCGTACATCAGCTCGACGATGGCACGGCCGCCGCACATGGCGTAGCCTACAGCGGAGCCAACGATGGCGGACTCGGAAATGGGGGAGTTGAAGAAGCGATGGTAGGGAACAGCCTCGGTCATCTTCTTGTATACGCCGAAGGCACCGCCCCAGTCACGGTTATCCTCACCGTAAGCAATGAGGGTGGGATCGTCATAGAACTTGTCGATGATCGGCTCGAAGAGGCCGTCGCAGATGTTGTACATCTTCATCTTGGAGACGGGCTTGCCGTCTGCGTCCTTGGCGGTGCGGATCTTGCCCTTGATCTCCTTGACGCGGGGGCACTCCTCCTTGGGCATCAGCATTTCTGCCTCGCGAGAGGGATCCATGCTCTTGACCTTCTGGTTGGAGAACATAATGGAGGAGATGGCATCGGGATCCTTGTTGAGATCCATACGGGGAGAGATCTCGTCGTTGATGGCCAGCTTCATGATCTCGGTCATACGAGCGGTGATCTGCTCGTGCATGACGGCGAAGTCCTCCTCGGTAGCGATCTTGCCCTTGACCAGCTTGTTCTTGAAGGCAAGGATCGGATCTGCTGCCTTCCAGGCATCGATCTCCTCCTGAGTACGGTAGGTAGAGGAGTCGGAGGGGGAGTGACCGGATACGCGGTAGGTAACCACGTCAAGCAGCGCGGGGCCCTTGCCCTCGAGGAGCAGCTTCTTCTTGCGGGTTACAGCGTCGATCACGGCAAGGGGATCGTAGCCGTTGACGCGCTCTGCATGCATCTGGCTGGGGTTGAAGCCGGCGCCGAGGCGGGCTGCCATGTCAAAGCCCATGGTCTCGCCGCGGGTCTGACCGCCCATGCCGTAGTGGTTATTGAATACGTTGAAGAGGATGGGCATGCCGCCGTCGCTGAACTTGCCGTCCATGCCCCAGAGCTTGGTGATCTGGTCCATGGAAGCGAAGTTGAGAGCCTCCAGCACAGGACCACGACCGGTAGCGCCGTCGCCGCAGTTGGAGATGACGATGCCGGGCTTATGGTTGGAGCGCTTGTAGAGAGCGGCACCCAGAGCAATGGGAGCGGAAGCGCCTACGATAGCGTTGTTGGGCATCAGACCGAAGGGAATGAAGAAGGCGTGCATGGAGCCGCCAAGGCCGCGGTTAAAGCCGGTCTGACGGGCGAAAATCTCAGCAAGGGCACCATAGAGCAGGAAGTTGATGGCCAGATCCTTAATGTTCTCGGACTTCATCTGCTTCTCAACGACTGCAAGCACTGCACCGCCGAGGAACTCCTTCATGATGTCGTAGACCTCTTCGTCGGTCAGCTTGTAGATAGAGGACAGACCCTTGGCCAGAATCTCGCCGTGAGAACGGTGAGAGCCGAAGGAAAAGTCGTTGATATCAAGGCAGTAAGCCTCACCGACGGCGGATGCCTCCTGACCGATGGACAGGTGAGCGGGGCCGGGGTTGTTGTACTTGACGCCGTTGTACTCGCTCTTGACCTTGACCTCGTTGAGCATGGTCTCAAACTCGCGGATGATGGCCATGTCGCGGTAGATGCGCATGAAGTCATCCTTGGTATAGATCTTCTTTTCCTCGGCAAGCGTCTTCTTGTACTGGCATACGGGGATATCTTCAAAATGGATATAGCCGGCCTCAAAGGCTTTGCCGGGATCTACGTATTGACTCTTAGGCATTTTATATGTTCTCCTTTATAAAATTTTTACATAAACATTGCTTCGCGGACAACCTCACAGACCGTGGGGTGCGGGAAGACCAGCTTCTGGATGTCGGTAACGCGCATTTCGGTCTCTACCATCATGGCAGCGCCGTAAATGATCTCGGAGGCGTAGGAGCCGATCATGTGCAGACCGACGATGTTGCGGTGCTTCTTGTCGATGAGCACCTTCAGCACGCCGTTGCCGTGCTCGTTCTCGGCAATGTAACGGCCGCTGTACTTCAGGGTCACGGTCTGGATCTCCACGTCAAGCCCCTTGGCCTTGGCGGTCTCGGTGGTCTCACCCACGGAGGCAACCTCGGGGTTGGTGTAGATGACGGAGGGGATAGCGGCGTAGTTGACGCGATCCTTGCCACCGAGGATATTGTTGATGCAGACCTCACCCTCGCGGTAAGCGGTGTGAGCCAGCATGGACTTGCCGTTGACGTCACCGGCAGCCCAGACACCGGGCACGTTGGTCTTGCCAAGCTCGTTGGTGACGATGGCGCCTCTCTCCAGCTTCAGGCCGATGTTCTCGCAGCCAAGGCCCTGGGTTCTTGCCCGGCGGCCGATGGAAACGAGGGCGTAATCGGACTTGATGGTAGAAAGCTTGCCGTCCTTTTCGTAGGTGACGGACTTATCCTTGATGGAAATCACCTTGGCACCGAGAATGAACTCGATACCGCGAGCGGCGTATTCCTTCTGCAGCATCGTGGAGATCTCACCGTCCACGGGGCCGGCGATCTTGTTCATCATCTCCACCACGTAGACCTTTGCGCCTACAGAGTTGAAGTAGGAGGCCATCTCCAGGCCGATGACGCCGCCGCCGACGATCACGATTTCCTTCGGCAGCTCCTTCAGGTCAAGCACCTCGCGGTTGGTGAGGGCATAGCCCTCCTTCAGGGAGTCGGCAAGGCCGTCGATGGGGGGGATGGCAGCGGAGGAGCCGGTGCAGATCAGCAGCTGCTTACCGACGTATTCCTTGCCCTCGGCCACGACCACGAAGCCCTCGGCGTTTCTTTCCTTGATGGTGGCGGTGGCCTTGACCACCTCTACGCCACACTTCTTCATCTTGGCGCCTACGCCGGAGACCAGCTGCTTGACCACCTTGTTCTTGCGCTCCACCACGAAGCCGTGGTCAATGGAGGCAGAGCCGAAGGTGACGCCGTAATCGGCGGCATGCTTTGCGTAGTCGTAAATTTTAGCGGAATAGAGCAGGGTCTTGGTGGGGATGCAGCCCTCGTTGAGGCAAACGCCGCCAAGAGCTCTTTCCTCGATCACCACGGTCTTCAGACCGGCGTGGCCGGCACGCTCAGCAGCGTTGTAGCCGGCAGGGCCGCCGCCCAGAATGATCAGATCATACATATCGTCGTCAGCCTCCTTACTTGGTCAGCAGCAGGTCGAAGTTCTCAAGGGCGAAGCACAGCTCCTTGAGGAAGCGGGCACCGTCGGCACCGTCAATGGCACGGTGGTCGATGGTCAGGGACAGGCTCATGGCGGAGTAGGTCACGTCCTCGCCGCCCACCTCCTTGACGCGCTTGGTGATGCCGCCCACGCCGAGAATGGCGGTCTGGGGCGGGTTAACGATGGGCGTAAAGGACTCAATGCCCATAGAGCCCAGATTGGAAACGGTGAAGGTCGCGCCCTTCAGCAGGTCGGGGTTGATCTTGCCGCCCTGGGCGTCACTGATCACGGACTTGGCGCTCTTGGCCAGCTGATTGAGGGACATCTTCTCCGCGCCGAACACGGTGGGAACCATCAGGCCTCTCTCGGTATCCACGGCAACGCCGAGGTTTACGGTCTTGAAGTAGCGCATGGTGTCGTCGTTCAGGTAATGCGCGTTGAGCACCTTGTGGTTCAGCAGCACGCGGGAAACGGCGAACAGGATCATGTCGTTGTAAGTAATGTTGGCAAGGCCCATCTTCTCGGCACCGGCCTTGAGAGAGCCGCGCAGGGCGATCATCTTGGAGGCGTCGAAGGAGGTGTTCAGCGTCAGCTGAGCCATGGTGGTGAGGGATGCGCACATCTGCTTGGCAATGATCTTGCGGATGTTGGGGATCTTCACGTCCTCGAAGGCAGCCTCGGGAGCAGCCTCGGCAGCAGCAGGAGCAGCTGCGGGTGCGTTCAGGTCGCCCAGAACCACCTTGCCGTTGATGCCGGTGCCCTCGGTAGCGGCGGTGTAGCCGTCGCGGGCAGCGGGAGAAACGGTCAGACCCAGATCCAGGAGCTTCTGCACGTCGCGCTCAATGATGCGGCCATTGGGACCGGTGGGCACAGCCTTCAGCAGGTCGGCGTGGGTCTTTTCAGCAAGCAGGCGGGCGCGGGGAGAAATGGAGCCAACACCCTCGGTGGTGGCGGGAGCGGCAGCTGCAACGGCGGGCGCTGCAGGTGCTGCGGGAGCAGCCTCAGCAGCGGCAGCGGGAGCTGCGGGAGCCTCGGCGGCGGGGGCGGCTGCGGCAGGAGCAAAGGCAGAGACATCCTCGCCCTCCTTGCCGATCACGAGCACGTTCTCAAGACAGGGAACGTCGTCGCCCTCCTCGCGGAAGATTGCCAGAATGGTGCCTGCCTCGGGAGCGGGCTCGTCGAAGGAGGACTTGTCGGTTTCATAGGAGAAGAGCACATCTCCCTTTTCCACGGTGTCGCCCACCTTTTTGTTGAAGGCGGTAATGATACAGCTTTCAACGCTTTGCCCCTGACGGGGCATGATGACTACGGTTGCCATACGTTTTTTCCTTTCCGTTGTATTGAATTCAATGAACCTTGAAAAGTGTTGCGGCTATTGCCGGCAGCGCCGGCAATAAGCACCCGCGCCGGATGGCGCGAATTTACATATTGATTATATCACTTGCCGCCGTTTCTGTCAATCATTTTAAAGGTTTTTTTCCGCTACCTTGTACGTTTTGTGCTCAAAAGCGAACGAATTTATATCAAACGGGCGATTTTTTGTGAAAATGGCGAATTCTTTGAGGCGGAAAGCACCGTTTTGCGGCAAAACGCCGCGAAATTGCTGATCCACACAGCACGGCGGTATATACAAAAATCTGAATAAAGCGCTGATGGTTGAGCGGGGGACGCAAGGCTGCTTGCTGCGTTCCGTGTGCTCTGTCGTTGGCCGATGCGCCACATAATTATAGAAGGTAAAATGATGCAGAAGAAGCAGCGGGAAATACGGGAACGGTACAGCTTTATGAATGAGGGCAGAAAAAACACTTCGACACAGTCAGCTGTGAGCGGAGGCATATCAGCGACGGCTGCTCGCGCTTTATTTATAAAAAGATCTTTTAGAAAAATATTGACTTTTCAACGAGTATGTGCTATAGTTGAACCACGAAACTATTCACGCCGTGTAAAATATATTCAAATATTCAAGTGCGAAAGAAAGGGGGCGTTCCCATGAAGCTGAAGAACCGTGCGTGCTCGCTGCTGTTGGCCATCTGCATGGTCTTTTCTTGCGTTGTGCTCGCGCCCATTCAGGCGCACGCGGCAACCTCTGCGCGGTCGGACGGATACGTTTCACTGGACGGCATACATCTGAACTATGACAACGTACTGACCGAGGTGGGTGACGGCACCTACCACTTGAAGGTGCGTGCTGAAACGACCTTCGAAATGGAGGATACCAACCGGCATTCGCTGTTTTCCGAAAACGGCTTTTACGTGGCGGAAAAAGCGGGCAAATATCTCGTTGAGCTTTGGGGCGGCGACGGTGCCACCGTCTCTCCCGCGGGCTCGGCTCCCGGCTCGGGCGGCGCAGGCGGCAAGGGCGGCCGTGTTTACGGTATTGTGAATCTGCAGGCCGGTGACGTGCTGTATTATGCGCTCGGCGGCAACGGTCAGAAGACCAACGTCGTGGGCGTGGGCGGCGGTGTCAACGGCTCGGGCGGCACCCACGGCGGCGCGGGCAACACCACGGTCGGTGGCGGTGGCGGCTATTCTGCCGTCTTCCTCTACGAGGGTGACGAATTTGAGAAGGCCTATCTTGACGCAAATGGCGATATGAAGGTGGATTCGATCACCGAGGCCGACCGTATTTCCAAATACATCATGATCGCGGGCGGCGGCGGTGGCGGCGGCGCGTATTCCATGGATAGCACGGGTCTGCCCAACGGCGGCGCGGGCGGAAGCATCGGAGATACGTCAGGCGTACTGTCGGGCTCTGCCTATGACGTGGAGGGCACCTTCTTTGCCGGCCACGACGGAATGTCCAGCGGTAACTCGACCTCGTTTGTCGGTCGCGGTGGCACCAACGTGCCCGGCCGTGTGGAGGGCTCGATTCTGGGGCTGACGGACGGCGAGAAGCCCAACGACTGGAAGGGAACCAATAACCCCAATTTAGCGGGTGGCGCGGGCGGCGCGGGTAATCTGCGCGGCGGCTCGGGCGGTGCCGGCTTCTGTGGCGGCTCGGGCGGCTTGATGGCCAGCTTCATCGTGCCCACCGACGTTGGCGGCGGTGGCGGCGGCTCCTCCTTCCTCTCTGAGCTTGTACGCTATGAGCTCAATGCCACCGAGCAGGCGGCTCTTGTCCATACCAACACCTCCACGACGGGCGGCGCCGTGTGCATCACCTATCTGGAGGAAGAGGATATCTCCTATCTGAGCGATCTGACCTTCCGCTTCAATACGACCGAGTATTTCAGCGTGCTGGATGCAAGGGTTCGCCGCGTGAGCGACAGTACCGTCATCGAGGCGGTGCCCGACGGTCTTGAGGGCGACTCGGAGTACGTCTTCCGCGGTGTGTCTGTGCTCATTGGTGAGCCTGTTGAGTTTGATTTCATCTTTGAGCCGATGGCGGATTTCGCGGGCGGTAACCGCGTGCCCATCTTTGCCCACGAGCGTATCTACGTGAGCACGCCCGACAATAACGCCCACGGCGAGGGTGCGATCCGTTTGTATGAGGAATGCGCCTACGTCAACGTGCCCCTCAATTTTACTGTTCGTCCCATCAACCACAACACCAACCACGCAGGCCACGAGCATCCCGTCAAGGAGCTGTATGAGGACGATTATGCCGATGTACGCGGTGATCTTGGCTCGCACTGGCAGTATGATTTCATCGCCTCGATCGGTGAATATACGGTGACCGACCTGCATGGCAACGTGCTTTCGGGCACGGTCGCGCCCACCGAGACCACCAAATACATCGTCGGCTTTACGGTCACGCCCAAGAATGAGGGCGTGGCGGCGGTGGGCACGCCCGTTGCGGTGACCCACTTCACCGACGTGGCTACGGTTACCGTCGAGGGCTCGAATATCGAGCAGCTCAACGGCAACTGGGTCACCTACTACAAATCCATCGATTACAGCGAAGAGCTGAATATGTACTGTCTGACGCTCCGCGTCAAGTCGGATACCAATCGCAACCTAGAGGAGATCCCTCAGCCCCCCGAATTCAACTTTTCTTCGAGCGGCGCGGGCTCGGCCACTCAGGTGCAGACCACCGAGATCGAATACAGCGGCTATTACTATCTCCAGCTTTGGGGCGGTAAGGGCGGCAAGGGCGGTCAGAGCGCGTGGTTTGGTTCGGCGGGCGGTGACGGCGGTGACGGCGGTTACGTTGGCGGCTACTTCTATCTGCAAAAGGGGCAGGTCCTGCACGTCCACATTGGCAAAAACGGTACCGACGGTGACAACGGCACAGGCTTCCTTGCCGCAGGAAAGGGCGGCACGGGTGGTGAGCCCTCGGCGGTCGCGCTGCTGAAGACCGATCCCGAGACGGGTATTGTTCTCACTGATGCCAATAACGAGCCTATCGTTGATAAATATATTCTGATCGCGGGCGGTGGCTCGGGTGGATCGGGCGGCTGGGGATTCCAGTCCTCGCCCGGTCTGGCACCCACGACCACTCAGAATGAGATCCCATCCACCGTCAGCAACCTGGAGGCCGTGATTGCCAATTACAGCGGTAACACCGGCCCGAACGGCGCCAGCGGCTCCGCTGCCGCGGGTGTCAACGCCTACGACAAAACGATCTTTAACCAAAACGACCCGAGAGAAAACAATGATCTTTCCTCGGACGTTAACCTCAGCGGCTTTGTTTCGGGCGACTACGCCAACGCAGGCGGCGGTGCCTTCCATCTGACCTATATCCAGTTGGATACCGCGCCGGACGGCCAGCGCGCCGAATCCCTTGCGGGCTATGAGATCGAGCTGGCGCTGGCGAAATATTTCACCCTCCCCGCGGACGCGAAAACCGCTGTTCGTGTGGTGGATCACTACAGCGGTCTGAATCTGGAGGGCGTCAGTGCTGAGATGCTGTCGGATGACCCCAATTATTCCCACATTGAATTTGATAATATCCATCCGACCCAGAAGGAGTATACACTCCCGAACGGTGATACCTACAAATCGGTGGATTTCACCATTCACGTGCACGTGCAGCCGCACAGTGAGTTTATCGGCGGCAATGACGTGATGCTGCTTGACGTCACCCCCTCGACCGTATCCGGCACCGGACTGAAAACGGGCATGCGCTTCGGTCAGGTGATCAAGCAGGGAACAGGCGACGGCGAGGTTACGCTGAGCGATACCTTTGACGTGCTGGAGAACAGCCGCACCGACTACGTCAACGTGCCCATCAACTGGCCCGCCATCGAGGGCGTTCTCACAACGCGGAACAAGGTGCATCTGGTGGACGAGAGCGATCCCGTTTCGCTCAGCCAGCTGTACAGGATTGATGGGGATGCGTGGAGCGCCATTCAGGCAGCATTCCCCACCGATTGGCGTGCCGACTACGCGGAGCTGAAGGGTCCTGTCATTACGGACGGCAGCGGCGTCGCGGCACAGACGGATTCGGAGACCAAGCTTGCCCCCGAGGTGACCACAACCTATACGCTGTCTATCGGCGTCTATCCCAAGACCCCCTCTTACTATGCCGATGTGGTGGAGGAGGCAGTGCCTGTGGTGGATGCGGGCACCGTGATCATTTATGCGGCGCACCGCGTGACCTATGATCTGGATGCGCATATCACGCACAATTCTCTGACCGTCAAGGATCTTGACAAGGATTATCCCGACGATCTGCCCGTCATCTACATTGCCGAGGTCGGCAAGGATTATGAGGTGACGCTTCAGGTCACGGCGGGAGATTACTCACTTCCCGACACGGTAACGGTCAAGCGTGGCGGCAGCGGCGGCGAAACGCTGGTGCAGGATCGCGACTATACCTACAGCGTTACCTCGGAAAAGATTGTGATCCCCGCAGCCGTCATCACCGACGAGCTGTATATCAATGCCGAAACCACGGCCGACCAGTACACGCTGCACTATATCGTTCAGACCCTCGAGGACGGTCTGCCCTCAAACGGCTACGTGGAGTATGCCGTACCCATGTGGGCGGGCGATCCCATCAATGCCGATGCCGATTGTGCCGCAGCCATTGCCATGGCCGGCATTTCCACAGATATCGTCGGTCACACCTTCCGCTGGGACTGGGGTGACGGCAGCGAAACGCCGCCCGATGTCATGCCCGTCCAGGATTGGTGGGTGTTTGGTCGGTTTACGCCCAACAGCTACACCGTCGTCATCCGCTATGTGGATGAAAACGGCAACACGCTCGCACCCTCGCACAGCGCGACCTATGCGTTTGGCGATACGGTCAACGTGATCTCGCCCGGTGTGGATCATTATACGCCCGCACTTGCGGCCTATACGGCCACGGTGGATGCCGCGCTGATTGCGGGTGCGGTGGGCGATACGGTTACGGTCGAGGTGGTGTATACCTCGATCCAAAACGAACTGATCCTCCAGCTGATGCTGGAGAACGGCACGGTGGCGGACAGCGCCAAGGTGCGGTTTGATTTCGGCACCTCGACCTACACCGTCACAAGCCCGAACGGCTACACCTACGGCGTGACGGCAAGCTTTGGCGCGGATGCGGTGTCCTACACCGTGACGCTGCCGCACGTGGTCGGTCACCATACAGCCTCGGCGACGCTGACGGGCACGCTATCCCAAAACGGCGGTCAGACGGTGCAGATAGACTATCTGGCCAACCGCTATCGCCTTGTTCTGGATGCCGACGGCGGCTCTTGCGCCGTGAGCGAGAGAACGGTGGTGTACGGTATGCCGTACAATTTCAACGATGGCACCTACGAGGGTCTGCCGAATGCCATTCGGGTCGGCGCGGAATTCCTCGGCTGGGCAAAGGCGGATGTCACACCCGTCACGATGATCAAGGAAACCGATACCGTGACGCTTGATGCCGAAAACGGCAGCGTGATCACGCTGCGCGCGCAGTGGGATGCGGGTGAGTTTACCGTACAGGTGCGCTATGAGCTGGCCGACGGCACGCCCATCCCGCTGGATGGCTTTGAGGAGCGTCTTGACACCTACAAATACGGTGATACCTACACCTATACCGCCCCGGCACTTTCCGGCTACACCGCAACGCCGGGCGAGTATTCCGGCATTATCCCCGCGCAGAACCTGGTTCTGACCTTCACCTATTACGTCAATGACGTGGTCGATGCCATTTCGGTCTCGGTGAGCTGGGGAACGCTGACATACACCGCGACGCCGGGCGCGTGGGATCCCGAGGGGCTTGTCTACGGTGAAACGAGCTTTGACCCCGATAAGGCGGGCGAGAATACGGTAACGGTAACCAACAGCTCGGATGCGACCGATATCGTTGCCACGCTGCATTACACCATGGCGGCGGGCTATGAGTCGATCGACGGTTATTTCACCGCCACCGATGAGAGGGACGCGCGCAAAAATTCACAGATGGACCTGGAGGCCAACGGCGGAGAGGATACCCGCTACGTTTGGCTTGAGGGCGATATCCCCGAATCCATGACAGGCGGCGAGAGTGCCGTCTGCGGCACGGTCAAGGTGACCGTTGCCCCCAAATCCTGATGCTTGGAGGTTACGTATGGAGCTGTTTCATTATGTCGTAAAAAACGATTACGACCATAAGGTAAAAATCGGCGGCGAAAACATACTGTGCTATTCCGCCAAGCGTATGAAGGAGCTGCACCCCGACGTCGAGCTTTCCTCGCTTTTGGAGGCAAGTCTGCTTCCCAAAAAATTTGATGAGGAGCGCGCTGCCAAGAAAAAGCCCCTTTTGAGCAAGCTTCCTCTGGGCAGCCGCTTGCTTGGTGTTGTGGCGGCGGGATCGCATTTGCGCATAGGATACAAAAGAGCCGGATATATTTGTCTGGCAGACGGCCGCTACGTGGTGCTGTGCGTCAGCCGCGTGCCGTTCCTGATCATTCTGCTGCTGCTTTTGGCGGCGCTGGCTGTTTCGGTGGCGATTCTGATCGGCCAGCTCGGCCCCAAGGAGCCGCCCGTGATTGATCCCGACCATCCGCTCCCTCCCATTGATGAGGGACTGGTGCCCGAGGAGGGCGGCGGCAATGCCGCAGCGCCCGAGGACGGCGGCGGTACGGTGTCGATGATCTATACGTTGAACGCCGAGCTGACGCTTTCGACGGGCAAGATCAAAATGCATTTCCGCAATCCCAAGGATTCCAACCACAGCGTGGCTGTGGAGCTGTACGTCGTGTCCGAGGGCGTCGAATATTCGGTTGCCCGATCGGGATTGATCCCTGCGGGGAACGGTCTGTACCAAATGACGCTCGCAGAGGATGCTCCCGCGCTGAAGGAGGGCATGTACACGTGTATGTCATAC
>SVTA01000061.1 GCA_015064005.1 Oscillospiraceae bacterium | reverse complement strand
GGAGAGCCGAAAAAGTCAGTGTTTGTGGGGGTTTTCGGCTCTTCTCGAAAATTCTACGCCGAGAACGGTGATTGAGTCCCGAACGTAGCGCTCTACCAAGCTGAGCCACACCTCGATATGAAATTGTTTTGGTATGATAGCAAAAGGACGGAAGGAAAGCCTGTTGCGGTGCCCGAAATTTGTTGCTCGCTGTTCACTTCGCCAAATTTCGACCGCTGCCACTCCTTGTTGCTCGCTTGCTCTGCCACAGGCAGCGCTCGCAAACGTCCCCAAGCTGAGCCACACCTCGATATGAAATTGTTTTGGTATGATAGCAAAAGGACGTAAGGAAAGCCTGTTGCGGTGGATGTCGGTGATTTTGCCAAAATAGTATAGCACAAAAAAGCTTTCTTGTCAATGCCTTTGGGCAAAATAAATGCGGAATAAATCTGAAAACGGGGAAACGCAACGGCGGCCGTTGGCGGCCGCCGTTGCGTTAATCAAATGCCAGCCCGAAATAGGTGGGCGGTGGCACGGCATCATCCAGCGGGTGGTACATGGCAAAGGGGCGACCGTTGCCGGAGGTGCGAAAGTGTCCCTTGCTACAGCCCAGCGCTGTGAGAATGGCAGGAGCGGCGCCGGGATCTCCCAGCAGCTCCAGCCCGCGCAGAGAGGCACCCTCCCGGCGGGCGGCCAGCACGAAATGCTCACCGGCGTAAAGCGAGGCCTGCGCTTGCAGAAAGGCGAGGCTCTCGGCCTCCTGCAGCACGCCTCCCTCGGGCAAAAATTGCCGCCGCAAGGCGGCGTAGGTGTCAGTGTCGATCTCACGCAGCCCCGCGGGCTCCACTGCCGCCTGCGGCGCGATTTCAGCCACGCAGGAGCAAACGGTGTATCCCATTTTCTCGTACAGCTGAAAGAGTGTTGGCGCGCCCGGCACCAACACGGCTCCGGCGTAGCCTGCCGCCGTCAGATGGCGGTGCGTGTCCTCCATCAGCGCCCGGCAAAGGCCCCGGCCGCGGAATGCCTTAGCGGTAGCAATGGCATACAGATAGGCGATCCGCTGCCCGCGGCACAGACAATCAAACCAATACAGCCCTGCTACCGGCGCGTCATCCAGCAAAAGAACGCGGCAGCGCGCGGGGGAAAAGGCGGTCTTGGCAAACGTGTCGAGAAAGGCGTCGCTGTCGCCAAAGGCCTCCTGCCACAGCGCTCGCAGGGCGGGGGCGTGTGCTTTTTGCGGTGTATCAATAATCATAGCCGTCCTCCAGCAGGCACGCCCAACATTTTTCTACCTGATGGTGGGGGTAGTAGCTTTGCTTTGCCCGACGAAGCCCCTCCAGCCCCATATCCTCCTCACGGTCGAGATAGCGCACCTCGGGGTATTTTTGCCGGATATGGCAGGCCAGCGCGCGGTTGATGGCGGCATAGGCGCCCTGCACATCGGTGCGTGCTTTTTCAAAATGCACGTCAAAGGTATCGGCGGAAAGGCGGCTGGCCAGCGTAAAGGCCAGTACCTCGTCACCGTTTTTCAGCACCAGGCCCTCCAGCTCCAGCGCCTTGTGATCCCGCAAGGCCTTCTCCAGCGCCGCTGCCTCCATATGATAGTCCACATAGGGGCTTTCTTCCAGTCGCGTTTCGTACCATTCCCGCAGCATCTGCCGCACAGCGGGGAGATTGTCTTCGCACAGCTCCTCGGTTGTGTGCGCCGGAAACGCCTCCGCAAAGCGGTTCAGATGATTGCGCTTGGCGTGGTATTTTTTGCCCTTCAGGTCTGCCAGATCGTTAATATCGTAGACGTAGTCAAAGGAGCCCTCATCGGCGTGAAATCGAAAGCGCCCCGGATAAAGGGTCTCCAGCGTGGATCTTGCCTCTCCGGTAAGGCCGGTGATGCGGCAGGGGATATCCCGCTCTCTGGCATCGGCGATGATGGCGTCCAGCACCGGCCGCTTGTCGCCCGTGCCGAGGGGATATGGGTAAACGCTGCGACGATCGAATTGGGAAAACAGCACGATATGTCCGTTTTGAACGGCAAAGCGCTGCCGTCCCCAAAGATAGAGATTGGCAAAGGAAAATTCGCATCCGCGCCCCTTTTCCTCAGCGAGATACTGCTCGTACAATGCCTTATCCTGTAGCGTGAAGGGGGTAAAATTGATTTTTTTGAGTAACGTTGCTTCCATACACATTCCTATTCATGTTTCATTTTGCGCAATCGCATTGTAGCATAACGCCCGTTGGTTGTCAATAGTCTATGCGGTGTTGGGGCAGAAAAAACACGTAATTTTTTACGAATACAAAAAGGGCGATGTCGTTCTCGCCCTTTTGTTTGATTTGAGTGCAGGGCTTGAAGAGATTTTCCCCTGCCTGCTGCTTTTTATTTTGACACGATCACGGTCATGGTGGAAACTGCCTCGCCGTAATGGAATTTAACCAGGTAGGTGCCGTTGGGCACATTGGCGAATAGCGTCTGGACGCGCGGTACGGTGAGCTGGTTATTCGAAATCGTCATAGATAGTGGCTGGATGATCAGCGTGCCGTCCTGTTGATGAATGGCAATCTGTACGGTGGCGCTGTCGGCGCTGGGTGAAAGCTTCACCTCAAAGCTCAACCGCTCGGTTTCGGCCGTGATCACACGATTATCGGGAGAGCCCGAAACGTGTATGTAGGATTTGTCCGTCACTTTCACCGTTTCTGTTATGGAAACGCGATTGTTGCCGGTGATCCCCTCCATGGCATAGTGGTTATTGACGTCGATTTCCCTCATACGTACATCGGCTGTGATGCTCAGATGATAGTCGCCTTTAGGCACGTTGGTGATCACCAGCTTATAGGCCTTGCTGATGGAGGATTCCTTCGGCTCACCGATGCGGAAGAGGAGAAAATCGCCGGAAGCGGCCACAGGCACAGGTGTGGCGGAATTGCTGCTGTCATCTACCAGAACGGAGAGCGCAGCATCCATATTCACAAGAGAGAACGGCTTGCTTTCGCCGCCGGGGATGGGCGTGTAGGTGCCCGTGATATGGAAGGCCAGGAACTTGTAGCCTGCACCTTGCAGCTCCGGCTTGACGGTGACGGTGATGGAGCCCTCGCCCGCTTCCACGGAAATCTTTTTCTCGCTTTGGGCAGCCTCAATGGCCAGTAGCTGCTCGTTCCAGGAAAGGCGGCGGGTAAATTTGGGGCTGTTATCATCCGAACCGTTGTTCAAGCAAAGAGAGAAGTCGGGGGTTCCGGTCATATTGTGGTACTCGATGCAGAACTGATATTCCACACCCTCACCATTAGAGGGCGAGAACGTGGTGGAATCCGTTCCCATCAGAAGGAACTGATTCAGTATGAGCGTGGTGGTCTCCACGGACACGTCACTTTCCTGAACGTAGTAGTAATAGTATTGCGCGGTGCTGCCCGACAAGGTGGCAAAGGTGATCTTGGTGTCCACAGGGAGTGCACAGCTGATCACCAGGGAGGAAGCGGCACCGATGCTGGTGGTGCGGAAATAGGCGGAAAACACGCCGCTGCTGGCGATAGGCAACGCGCCGGTTACGCCCTCCTCAATGCGATCCAGCTGCCTGCCAGGCTGTGCGTAGGCAGAAAGCTTCAGTGCCTTGAAGTGGATGCGGTCGGAGGTCAGAGCGTCGTAGTTGTCGGCGGGATCGCTGGCATCAACGGTTGCCACCACGTAGAAGGCAGCGTCGTTGTCAACGGCCTTAAAATAGGTAGCGGGGGCGTTGATCAACACGTCATTGGTATAATCGCCGTCTTGATCATCCACGTAATAGGTGTAATTCACCGTTCCCCATTTTGAAACGGCCTGCGGATGGGGGTCCTGACCGCAGATGATGTTAGGACAGGAGAGGAGCGTTTTCCATTCGTTGGTGCCCTTAGTGATTTCGAACGTGAAGGAGTCGCTGACGGGGGTGTAATCGCGGGGGTCTTCTGAATCGCTCTTCTCGCGGATATAGAAATACACCGTGTACTCGCCCTTGTTCAAAAAGGTGGGCTGCGTGGTGACAGCCTGGCCGAGATTGCTCTCGGTGATCTCGCCTGTCGTGCTGTAGAAGACCTCGAAAAACTCCTTATCCACCAGCACGTCGAAGCCCTTATGCATCGAAGCGTTGTAGGCAAGATTTGCCTCGGGCACAACGGTATACGGGATCTTGTTGTCGGCAGCGGCGTAGAGGATGACGTTGCCGTTGCGGAAATATTCACCGCTGATTTTGATCTCCACAGCCGTAATGTTGGAGGATCGCATGGCAGAGGTGATTTCTGTGATGCAGCCCGTGTCCTGCAGCATGGCGGTAATATCCGTGCCGTCCTCCATTGTGATTTTGTAATATCCAATAAAGGAAGCAGAGGGATCATTGGGATCTACGGTCAGCGTAGTGGTAAAGTAGCCGCCGCTCACTGTCCACTGGGATTTGACGCTGTTATAGTGCTCCACGATGCCGCGTGCGGAGAATTGCTTCTCGTCTGCCGGCTTCTCGTCGAGGGACTTCAGCTCCTCGTCCTGCATAAAGCCCACAACGGTGTAGTTTTTGTAGTCACCGCGATAAAGCTCTGCGGAAAACATGTCGTTTTGTCCTTCAAAGTTGAACTTGCCGACGGTGAACTGAGAAACGTTTTCCGCCGTTTCCTGAATGGAGAGGAAGCCGTCCTGATTATCCAGGTTGAGGGCGCCGGCACCGACGATCATCGGCACCGTATTGGTGGAGGCAGAAAGCTTCAGCGATTCCTTGCCCTGAGTGGAAAGATTCAGCGCGGCGTTATCATGGATGCGGATGGGAGAATCGCCGTTGGCGTTAATGATGTTATCGTACTCGCCAAAGCGCAGATTGACATTGCCGCTGTTGATGGTGATCGCGGCATCGGCGGAGTTGAGATTCAGCTCATCTGCCAGAATATCAATGCTACTGCCCGTGGTCATGTTGGAGTTGATCGTTACGGTGTTGGAGGTGGGGTAGCCGGCGGTGGTCAGATAAACGTCCACGTCCTGATCGGTCAGAGAGAGCGTGTATCCGTTCTGCTCGATGGTGAGCGTGCCGTTGGCCTCCTCGGTGATGGTCAGATTGCCAATAGACAGGTCGAAGACGAAGCGCTTTTCGCCTGTGTTTTCGTTTTTCACGTAATACCAAACGGCAGTATCGCTTTGTACGTAAGCGGAGCAAAGATATACGTCAGAATCCTCGTCACTTCGCAGAAGCTTCATGGCGCCATCCATCGGCGTAATGACCTTGCTGCCATCCGCACTGGTGGTGCCGGTGTAGGGGGAGATCGTATAGCCCTTTTGCACGTCTACGTAGTAGGAGAACACGCCCTGCTCTACGATGGCGGAGCCAAAGAGCGCCTCCTGCAACGTCTCGTCAAGGAAGAGGGAATAGCCGGGGCCTCCGGCCACGGTCAATATATAGCGGGGAACGGTGGATTCGTAGACCAACGCACCTATGGCGTTGGCATCCACGTCCAGATCCGCCTCGTTCTTTGCGGAAAAGGTAAACGAGGTCTCTTCGGTAAGCTGGCCGCCGGTAATGGCAACGTCCAGCGGGAGCCAGAGGTAGATCATGCCGATGCCGTCGGTGAAGACGTCGTAGATCTTGTAATCCGTCTGCGTACGATACACCAGCTTTTCCACCTTTTGATATGCCATGGTGTTGGTATTTTCAAAGAAGGAGATTCGGGTGAGGTACAGCGTTTCGTTCTTTTGGTTTTTCGGAATGGCGGCCATGGCGCTGTTCAGACTGCCACCGTCCACCTGTACGGTGCCGGTGGAGTAGCCGAGGGCCTCGGAGAAGCCGCCGCCAATGCCGTCGGATACGACGGTGCCGCCACTCATGGTGACCGTGGCGGTGCCGCCCTCCGCGTTGGCACTGTTGCCGCCGCCGATGGTGCCGGTGACGTTCAGACTGCCGCCGGAAATGGTCACATCGGCATCGCCGCCCTTTGCCTCGGTGCTATTGCCGCCGCCGATGGCTTTGGCCACGACGGTGCCGGCAGTCATTTTGACCGTGGCGGTGCCGCCGGTGGATTTGACGCTGGTGCCGCCGCCGATAAACTGGAGGAATTCATGTTGCCGCCCGTGATCGTTACGGTCGCCTTGCCGCCCTGTGCGTTGGTGCTGTTGCCACCGCCAATGCCGTCCGCATTGATAGTGCCGCCGGTGATATTTACGGTCGCCTCGCCACCGGCCTTGAACGTGCTGCTGCCACCGCCGATGGCGGAGCCCTGCTTAACGTTGAATGTGGAGTCATCCCGATCAAAGGTCATGCTAAGAGCAACGCTTCTGGCATCGACCTTGCCGCCGGAAATATTCACAGTGGCACCGCCGCCAACACCGCAGACAGTGTTGCCACCGCCGATGCCGGAGCCGCCCCAGCTTTCCGCATAAACGTAGCCGTTCGTGATGTTGACAATAGAGCCGTTCGCTCCGTTGCTCATAATAGAGCTTGCACCGCCAATGGCTGTGCCGGGGATGTGCATGGAGGCTTTTTTGATATTGGCGTCGTTTGTACCATAGGAGCCGTCTGCTACACGGTCGTAGGCGGGAAGACCGAAGTTATAGGCATAGACCTCACCGCCGTTGATCGTAACATATCCGTTACCGCCAACAGCCGTATGGGCAATGCCACCGCCCAGCGCCGCGCCGGTGGAGTAGGTCACGGCGGTAATTTGCCCACCGGTAACGGTAATCTCGCCAACGCCGTTGCCGCCGCCACCGATGGCGGTGCAGTTTTCCGTGCGGTTGGCGCCGGCATAGATCACACCGCTTGTCAGCGTCAGATTATATACGTTGCCGGTGCCGGAGTCGCCTGCACCAATAACGGAGTTCCAGTTATTGATAGCGGCACCACCGCGGTAGTTACTTTGACCGGTAGAAGTCGTTACCAACTTTTTGTCTCCTATCACGGTAAGCGAGCCGATGCGTCCCTCGCCGTCAGAGGTATCGTCACAAATGGTCATGCCGCTGGTGTTATTCTCGCAAGCATAAAAGAGACGTGCCAGGCGGTTATCGCCGCGCAACCGGAGGGTGATCTCCATTCCGACAGTACCGGCAGGATTCAGAGCAATGCCGCCCGTGGGGGTGGTTTCGGAAAAGCTGGAGTGGGAGGTTTGATAGGTAGAATAGATATCGTCCAAGGTGATATCATAGGTGCCCGCCGCACCGGGAACGCTGATAAAGAAATTGTTTGACTTACGGCCTCCCAGCTCGGCGGCATCTGCCCAGCGAGACACAACGTTATCAATGTCTTTATTATTGACCATGATATTGTTGTTAATATCCAGCGCCGTCATGGTGAGGATGCCGGTCTTCTGATCCACCTCGACTGTTTGCTTAGTGCTGTTTTGATAGATATAGAATTTATCCGTGCTCGCGCGCGCGTAGTTAGTAACGGCATTTTTCTGCCATTGGCCGGTGGTTGCATTCTTTTGCCACACGGTTCCGGTGTAGGTCGTACCTTTGATGGTGATATTGCCACCATCAAGATCAAACACGATATATTCCGATAGGTTTACCGTGGTCGTAACGACCTCGCCGGTATCCCCCTCCTCCGCGAGGACGGGAAGAAAGAGGAAATTGGCCAGCACCATAGCAAAAGCCAGCGTCAGCGCAACGGCGCGACGCCACGTTTGTTTCAAGTCCATTTTTTCCTCCTTAATTCAGCGTTATGATGCCGGTTGGCAACTCGGTTTTTTCCACGTTGGCAACGTCCTTGTCACCAAAAAAGATCAGCGTGTAGTGAGAATAGGACTGCAGCCCCACAAGGGCGTTTTGGTTATCACCGGTCATCCACGTGCGCATCAGGTCGTGGGTGCTGTCGGGGGCAAGCCCCTCGTAATTTACCTCCAGCGCGGTGGGCGCGGTGGTGCCAACGTACAGATCCAGCTGCACCCAGTTGCCGTAGTCCTTCACACTGTAGTAATTGTCAATGAAATCATCCACCACGGAAATGCGGAAGGAGATGGTCTTTTCATAGGGTTCTGTTGCGGTAATGGAAATGGTGTAGGTGCTGCCTACTGCAAGGCTGGAGGCGGAAATGTTGGTGGGGTCATCAAATTTATTGCCGCCGTTCAGCTTGGCATTCGTTACAATGAGGATGCCGTCCAGCGTGACGGAATAGGTGATGTCGCTTTGGGAGTAGTTATCCAAAAAATCGTAATTCCGCACCGTAAAGGTGAAAGCGTCGCCGTTTGCCGGGATCAGGTACAGGCCGCCGTCCTCATAATCACACTCAAAAAACATCTCCTGTGCCCCGGCAATGCCGGGCTTACCGGTGATTTTTGTGGTATAGCGCGCAAGCACGCCGCAAACCGCCGCAACGGAAAGCAGCGTGCCCAGCAGCAACGCGGTCAAGGTCAATCTATATAACAGATGCTTTTTCACGTAAACCTCCCGTTAATCCACCTGCGTGCAGGTCAGTGTGACGGTGACGATATCGATTTCGCCCGCAAGGGAAACGTCCTTTGCGCTGCTCGGCCAGGTGACGGTCAAGGTATGCACGGCCTCCGCAGCGCCCGGAGCCAGCGTACCGGCTCCGCTGCTTGTGATCTCAAACTTCAAGGGCAGATTGCCGAGGCAGCTGGCCTCAAAACGGTAGAATACGCTGACCTCGCTGTCGTTCTTCACCTCTAAATCATAGGTTTTGGAGGCGCCCGGTGTCAAGTCCTCCAGGCCGGAAAGCACCAGCGGCGTCGCACCGTTGAGATTACTGGAAACGGCAAACTTGGCCACGCGGGCGCTATCCTTGCCGGATGCGACGGTGACGTAGCGCGCGTAAAGTCCACCCGTATAATGAGAGGTGACCAGCAGCAGGCAAAGCAGAGCCAGAGCGATCCGGAACAGGAGCGGTGCTCTATTATGCAATTTTTTCATAAAGCCCCCTCCTTTCCCGGGTTATTGCTTCAGCTTTTCAATTTCCTCCCGCAGCGCGTCCAGCTCTGCTTGCTCTGCCGATCTTTCCGTGCGATAGGAGCGGATCAGCAGCCAAAGCGCCACGCCCAGTACACCGAAGGTGAACAGGGGAGATTTGACGATATTGACGAAGGCGCCGGCGCCCTCAAAAACGTGTACCACGCGGCCCTTGATATATTTCACGTGAATGGGATCGTCCAGCGTGTTGTTGGCGCGTCCCTGGGTGGTGACCATGTCACCGTCCTTGTGAATGATCTCGTGTACCACCATATCGCCCCCTTGCTGGAAGACGACCACGTCACCGAGATCGTAGTTGTCGGCGGCGCGGACGATGATGACGTCATCCACCGAGAGCTTCGGCTCCATGCTGCCGGAAAGCACCACCGCCACGCCCACGCCAAAGGGCATGGGCAGGGTGTTGCCGTTGAGGCTTTTGGCGTTTACGGTATAGATACCGACGCCCAGCACCAGGCTGATGACCAGCGCCAGCGCAATGCGGGTGACGGTACGCTTGGTTTGCGTTGCTTTCTTCATCGTGGGTCATGCCTCGGTGGCGGTGTCGTCGGATCCCTCGTCGTTGGAGTCGGGATCCTTCTGATCCTGCTCGCGCCGGAAGACCGAGATCAGCAGAATGACGATGGCTGCGATCAGGGCAAGAATGAAGATCAGCAGAGCCACGTTTTCGAATCTGCCGGAGCCAAAGAAGCCGCCGTTATCCTCTATGCTGGTATTGGCCTCGGCATGGAGCGCAAAGGTGATCGTTAGTCCAACGTCGCTTGTTCCTGCCAGGATGCCGAGATTGGTGTCGGTCTGGTCGTCGCCGGATTCAAAGGGCCATTTCCATTGGAATACGTATTCCACCGATTCCCCCCGGCCAAGGGTGTTGACGTCGGTGAGCGTGTTCAGCTGCTCTACGGGAACCCAGGTCTTGGCGTCGCCCAGCAGATAATTGCCGTCGCAGCCAATGAGCCGCACCAGGAGCGGAATTTTATGCTCGGAGGTAAAGAGAATGTCGGGGGCGAGGGTGTAGTCCAGGGCGATCTTGTCCGTGTTGCGCAGGCGCACCGTGTATTCCGCGCTGGTGCCGGGGGCAATGACCTTTTGGCCATCCGCGCCGGAGACCGTGATCTCGCCGGAGGCGTTGGTGTACTGCACGGAGAAGATGTGGAGCACGTCGTCCATATTGGATTTCAGCTGTACCACGCGCTCGTCGGTTTTGGCGTATTCATACAGCCGTGAGGAAAGCAGAATAACGGAAAGGATCAAAAGACAGAAGAGGATGGCAATGGCCGCCCAAAAGATCTTTTTGGCGGTCAGCATCAAGGCGCCGCGGTCGTTTTCGTTTTCCCGGGGCTGTTGTACGGTGGAATTGTTCACAAGTGACCTCCTTTTGGTCATACAGAAGCGGAAGGGGTGAGCGGGTGATCTTTCACCTTTCGGCGGATCGGAGACGGCTCCGGTACACGGAAAGAGGAAAGAGGGGGAAGCGGAATGCAGCGTGCAGAATGAATCTCAAAACGGCAGGGCAGGGGCTTGCTCCCGCTGTCAGTCAATGCAGAGCGCAGATGTGGAAAACCTTCGCCTCCCCACCACCGCCACGTGGCGGTGGGGAGACGGTTGATGAAACATCAACGGGACAGGTAGAGATTAGTCGACCTGCTCGGCAGTCATGGAGAACGTGTAGCCCACGTTAGTGCAGAAGTCGGTGTCAGCAACCAGAGTTTGGTCGGGATCATCGACTTTCAGCATTCCGTTGGTAGCGTCAACATCGTTGGCAAGATAACCAAGGATGGTGTCGGCCTTGTCGTCGCCGCCAATAGCCCAGCTCCACTCGATCTTGATGGTAAGTTCGGCGGCCTCGTTGGCATCGTAGCTGATCTGGGTGTTGTTGATAGCAGCAGCCATTGCAGACATGGTGGCGAAGGTGTTCCCATCTCCCTTGCTAAGACAGGAGCCACTACCAATCGCAGTAATATCTGCATCGTCCACGGGAGTGGTCAGGGTTACCTTCCAGGTCAGGGGGATGTAATTGGAAGCGAGGTTGAGATCCATCCCAGTGTAGGCCTCGTTTTCGTAGTCATAGTTGTGGGCTCCCAGGAAAACTTCCTTCTGAGTGGTGAAGTTGAAGGTTACCTTGTAGTCGGTCTCAGGAGCACCGGTCAGGATGTAGGTACCGAAATCGCTGGTGCCAGGAGCAACGACTTGCTCTGCGCTGTCAACGGTGGAGTCATAAGTCTTATTAAAGGTGGATATCTGCGCGAAGTTGTAGCCGATGTTCCATGTAGCAACGCGAGCGGAATCGGAACCGGAAACGGTGGTCACATACTTCGCAAACGTGCCGGAAATGGCGCAGGTGGTCAGGAGAACTGCTACCAGAAGAGCGGAAGCAACTCTCATCATCTTGTTTTTCTTCATTGTGTTTCTCCTTTGTTGTATTTACCTTTCGGTATGGAATTCTTCCCTTGCGGGGAAAGAACGGTTGCCCGGCAGTGCCGGAGTTTTGTTGGGCTTTTGCCTTTCAAAAGTCCATTGCGGCAGATGCCGCGGCAATTTATATTCCATCCCCGGACGTGGCTTCCGAGGGAAGAATAACAAAATCAATGCAGAGTGATGCGTGGCCAAAATCAGCGGCTCGTGGGTCGTTCTAAACGATGCCTCGCGCTTTTGCGGCAAACACCTCATCCACCACCTTCGGTGTGTCCCATAAAGAACGCGTTGCGTTCTTTTAGAAGAACTCGAAAACGAGTTCTTCAGCTTTCCCCCACTGGGGAAGGCTTCAGAAATGTTTGTGCTAAGATAGAAACCGTTTGGCTGTCCGCCCGGGATAATTTTAACTTTATCATAGCGAAGCGTGCTAATTTTAGCCTTCCCCAGTGGGGGAAGGGGGCAGCCGCAACGTTTGCGGAGCAAACGTGCTACGAAGCGAAGCGGAGTAGACGGGCTGACGGATGAGGTGTTAATTATAATGTAGAAATGGGGATGATGTTACGGTGCCGGATCATTCTCCCTCCGGTGGGGTGTCGGCGTCGTCCTTTTCGACCGCCTTGGCCTCGCGCTCGGCCTTCAAGGCGGCAAGCTCTGCCTTCAGCGCGTCAATATCCGCGCCTTCCTTTTTCTCATATTTCTTGCGGCGCAACACGTCGTAGGCGACAAAGGCGCCCAGCGGTACGACCACGCACAGAATAAGGCCCCAGGTGGACTGCATGAACATGGCAACGTGGCCCACCAGAGGAATACGGAAATTGGTGTAAATACCTACCAGATTATCAATGGGTACGGTAGAGGGATCTTCGTCGTTGTTATTGATACCCCGGGTGCGGAAGGCGATGATCTTGCCGTCGTCGTCGTAGATCAGCTTCACCACCTTATGGGTGACCACGGCAGAGCCGCTGCTGGCCGGATCAAAAAAGGAGGCGTAATCTCCCTCCCGCAGCTCCTGGCCATCAATGGTTTTGCAGAAGATGATATCGCCGGTCATAATATCCGGCTCCATGGAGGGAGAAAGAACGATAAAGGGCATAACGCCGCCTATGCTGGGCACCTCGTCCTTGTTGACGAAGCTTTTGATGATCAACGTACAGTTGATGATCAGCATTGGAATCAAAATAATGCACAGCACGAGACCCGTGATGGTCAATATCTTGTCTTTTTTGGTTTCAAAGCTAAAAAATTGCTTGATGTTCACGATCGCTACCTCTTTATATATAATAGGGGAACGCAGCTTTTATTGGATCAAACGAGAGTTGGAGTGGTGGTCTCTTTCAGATAAGGGAGCAACGCGGCGTATATGACGTTGAAGATGTGTTCGGCGTTTGTTTCGCTGTTTTCAAGGTCGCCGTTATAGACACGCACCGCAAAATCCAGCATCACCGTCAGGGTGTGATGCAAAAGGGAGATCACATCCGCCTTGGGCTTGAAGGCGCTGCTCACCGCCTCGGCGATCTCGCCGTAGGCGCGCATGTGGGCATCATGGGAATATTTGGTGAAGTAAACGGAGTGGTAATAGCGCACGTAGCAGCGGCATTTCCCCTCGTCGGAGAGCAGGAAATCCCACACGGAACGGAACAACTGCTCCGCCCGCTCCCGGAAGGGGATGCCTGCTTCCCGAAATGCGGTCAGGCTGCACCGCACCAAGGAGGTCAGCTCTTGATCCAGCTGCTCGAAGACGGCGGCAAACAGCTGATCCTTGCCACCGAATAGGCGGTAGATATACGCCTCGTTCAGCTTCACCTCGGCCAGTGCCGCTCTTTCGTGCACGATTGCTCTCGTGGTGGCCATTTCAAAGCCGCCCAGGGCAATCAAATGAATGGTGTTTTCGATAAAAAACTCGCGAATCAATGCCTCGTGTTTCATCTGGCACCTCCATTGCAAGCTACAATTTTTGTAATATTGTAGCGAACACTACAATATGGATTAAATGAAAGCGGAGAGCATACCTCCGCATTTAGTGGAACAATTATAGCACAGAGAAGGGTAGTTTGCAATAGGTTTTGCTCAATTTTGTGTACATGGTTGCAAAAAGCCCTGTTTTTTTTTTTTTTTTTGTAGATTGATAAAAAAAAGCGGCAAAAA
>SVTA01000060.1 GCA_015064005.1 Oscillospiraceae bacterium | reverse complement strand
TGGCAGGATATGATAGCCGTTTTCAAAAAGGAAAATATATTTCCATCAAAAATACCGTTTTAAGTATTATTTTGTTAGACAGTATGTCGATTTACGGAAGAACCAGACGCCTGAAGAAAGACAAAAACAAGATGTCTTTTTGTGGCATTCCTTTTTATCTCGGCATAGGAATTGTTTTAATAACAAACATCGTTTTCTTGATCATTCCGGATATGCCGATTGAACCTTGGGGAATAGAAACAAATAAATTTATTGTTTATGCGAATACTCTTAATGATAAAATATCTGCCATTGCTATTTTAATACTATTTGTTTCAGTTATAGATTATATTGCGATGTCAATGATAAATTCAACGAAAGAAACAAAGCCGAAGTGGATAAAAGTATTGATTTGGATTGTATCAGCTTTAATGATTGTTACAGCTACTGCATCCGCAATCTATTTTATAGTTGAGTTAATTTCTTGTTTTTATATATGCTAAAACGCTTTTGTGTCCACAAAAGCAGTGCTTCGTATGCCTTAATTAAAGACTACAAAACGAGTGACAAAAGTAACGCAAAGGCACTTATGGCAAGTGATTTCCATAAGTGCTTTTTGCTACCTTCCGGGAGGCAATGTATCCCCCTCGTGTCATCCTGAGCGGAGGGCGAAGCCCGAAGCCGAACCCGTAGGGCGATGCGTAGCATCGGGATCTACGAGGGGAAGGGATGATACTCTCGCCCGAGATCCTGCTCGGCCACGCCTCGCACTGCTTCGCAGTTCGACTTCGCTACGCTCCGCTCAGGATGACACGGGCGGGATTTCGTATTACAAGAAAATATGTCTTTAATTAAGTCAGTAGTTGTCAGGAAAATTGACAAGGCATAGATGAACATAAAGAAAGGCTCCCTTGTGTAAAGGGAGCTGTCACCGAAGGTGACTGAGGGATTGTTTTCGGTATCATTTTGATTTTAACAATCCCTCCGTCTCGCTTGCGCGAGCCACCTCCCTTTACACAAGGGAGGCTTATTGCCACCCGACAAGTACACCAATAAGGTGTAACACACTATACCTTGCAGGCAAGGCGTGTGAAAAGGAGTACGAACAAAATTGCTCGTACTCCTTTTGTTATTTTTTCGGAAGGTGTTGCCCCCTGCGTGTCATCTTGAGCGGAGTCCGCCCGAGATTCTACCTTCGCTTTGCTCGGTGCTGCTTCGCAGTTCGACTCCGCTACGCTTCGCTCAGAATGACACGGGCGGACGCAGTCGAAACCCGAAGGGCGAACGGCAACGCCGTTCGGATCTCGCAGGGAGATTAAAACCTGCTTTATGGAAGACACCCCTTGCGGGGCTTTTTCTTATTCAGCGGTGGTGGCGGGCCTTGATGGCGGCAAGGATGTCCTTCAGATAAACGGGGAGGAGGTACACCGCTGCTACGGGCAGCGCCAGCAGCATGTAGAAATAAGGGTGGGGAATGATGCTCCAGAAGAGGTCCAGCAGCGGATTTTCCGGCTGGAGGGAGTACATATAGTTCACGGTGATCACGTTGCCGGCCCAGTCAAGGCACTGGTTGGCGGCAGCATAGGCGTTGACGCCCAAATTGATGAAATGAATGAGCGTATAGGATGCAAGGGTAATGAGCAGCGTGGAGACAATGCAGCGGGGATCCTTCTTGACCAGTCCCAACGTGAACATCAGAATCGGGATGCCCAGCTCCAGCACATGGGGGAAATAATAAAAGGCAAAGGTAGCGCTGAGGATCTCATACTCCGCTTGGGCGGTGTTGACCACCAGCGCGAATACCGCGCCCAACGCCCACAAAAGCAGCAGGTTGTTGGCGGCCTTGCTACGGCTGAATACCGCGTAGGGCAGCACCAGTGCGTTCAGCGAGCAGAGGCGAAAGGGCAGATACTCAAGAGGGGAATCCCAGGCGACAAGGTTAAAGATGATGGCGGCAATGCCGGCAAAGGACAGCACGCCCAGCACCAGCGTTTGTGTGCGGGGGCTTTTGCCCTTTAGAATGAAATATAGTCCGATGATGATGCCTGCTGCCAGCAGCAGGGAAAGAATGTGCGTAAGTCCAAAGGTGCCCCAAAGCATAACGAATCTCCTTATGGCGTATAATAAACGTGTGGTGATGATGTACGGGGAACAGAACCATTATAGCACAAGAAACAGCTTTTGTCAATAGGTGGGCAAACGGGGTAGATTTTGGAGGTTTTTATGTGTACGGCAGTCAGCTTTTTATCGGGAGATCACTATTTTGGGCGGACGCTGGATTACGCCTGTGGCTACGGGGAGGCGGTGGTGATCACACCAAGACGGTATCCCTTCCGGTGGCGTTGCGGCACCGAGCTGCGTGAGCATTACGCCATGATCGGCGTGGCGCACACGGAGGACGAAACGCCTCTTTACTACGACGCGGTAAACGAAAAGGGGCTTTGCGCGGCGGGACTGCGCTTTGCGCGGAGCGCCTGCTACAGTAAGGCACGGGGGGCAGGCACGGTGGCAAGCTTTGAGCTGATTCCGTATGTGCTGGCCGGCGCCGCCACGGTGGCCGAGGCGCGGAGGCTATTGGAGGATATTACCGTCACGGACGAAGGCTTTTCCCGGGAGCTGCCACCGGCGCCGCTGCATTTTATGCTGGCGGACGGGCGGGAGTGCTTGGTGGTGGAGGCGGTGCGGGAGGGGCTCCGGCTTTATGACAACCCTACAGGCGTGCTGACCAACGAGCCAGCCTTCCCGGAAATGCTGCGGTATTTTGCGCGCTATCGGCATTTGACGGCAGAGACGCCGTCCTGCTGCCTTGGATTTGGAGAGAGCTTGCCCGCGCCCGAATGGGGTGCCGGCGCGTTGGGACTGCCCGGTGACGGCACCTCTCCCTCTCGCTTTGTGCGCGCCGCCTTTACCCGACAATATGCCTTGCCCGGGAAGAATACGGAGGAAAGCGTTCATCAGATGCTTCATATTCTCGGCACGGTGGAGCAGGTGGCAGGCTGCTGCCGTACCGACGAGGACGCGCCCTACCGTACGCTATATACCTCCTGCTGCAATGCCTCAAGAGGCATTTATTACTATACCACCTACCATTGCAGGAGCGTGGTGTCGGTGGAGCTGTGGAGCGAAGAGCTGGACGGTGCCGCGCCCATTTGCTACCCCATGCTGGCGCACGGGTGCATTTGGCGGCAAAACGGTTAAAAAAATCTTCTTTTTCTGCACCCTTCGACGGTTTTCTCATACAATGATATCGAGGGAGAGAAAGCTCCCGTCAAGGCTTTGCAAGGAGGATCTGTTATGAACAACTGTTTTGGCCATCTGCTTGGTGATAACTGCTGCTGGATCATTATCATCGCCCTCATCGTTCTGTGCTGCTGCTGCAACTGACCGGCATCAAAAAAGGAGGCTCCGGCCTCCTTTTTTGATGTGGAACATCAGGTGCTCCTCGCCAAAAAGGCGGCGAACGGTATGAAAAACCCCGACCTCCACGGAGGTCGGGGTTGTTTTTGTTACATGGTACGGTCGCCCGTGGGTGCGTCCTCAATGGCAACGGGGGCGCCCAGCTCGTCGGAGTGGAAGGCGGCCTCCATGATGGAGAGGGAGCGGATGAGCTGCGCGTGGGTGACGATCTGCGTTTCCTTGCCGTCAATGGCAGCGGCAAAGTTGCGGTAGAAGTCGTGCACGTCCACCTCGGGGCGGGGAATGATCTCCTCGTAGGTGGTTTTCTCATCACGGGGCGCCATGGTCTTGGTGAAGCCCGCGGCGGTCACCACGGGGGCAACGTCCTTGTCCTCCCAGGAGCGGCACAGCACCAGGCGGCACTCGTCGCGCCAGTCGCTGACCACGCCGGAGCCGTCCACGCCGGTGATATAGAAGCGGGGCAGGGCGATGAAGTTGGTGGTGCCTACCTCGATGCGAGCGGTGATGCTATCCTCAAAATACAGATCCAGCTTGAAGCCGTCGTCCACCTCGTCGTTGGTGATGTGATCGCAGCGGCAGTAGACCTTTTCGATCTTTTTGTCGTCCACAATGCCCAGCATCTGATCAATGAGGTGCACGCCCCAGTCATAGATCATGCCGCCGCCGTGCTCCTTCTTGCCGCGCCAGTCGCCGGGAATGCCGCGGGAGCCCTGATAGCGGGATTCGATGGAGGTGATCTTGCCCAGCTTGCCGCTGTGGTAGGCCGTGCGGATCATGCGGTAGTCGCAGTCCCAGCGGCGGTTCTGATGGGCGGTAAAGAGGCAGCCGGTTTCCTCGGAAACGGCGATGATCTCCTTGAGATCTGCCACGGTGAGGGTCACGGGCTTTTCCGCGATCACGTGCTTCCCGGCACGCAGCGCGGCAATGGCCAGGGGCTTGTGCCATTCGTTGGGGGTGGCAATGGTCACAAAATCCACGCGGGGGTCGGCGAGGACCTCCTCAAAGGAGGCGTAGGCGTGAATGCCGTTTTCCTCGGCCAGTCGGCAACGCTCAGCCTTGATATCGTAAATGCCCAGCAGCTCTACAGCGCCGGCCTCTAAAATGTGGCGAGTATGCCAGCCACCCATGCCGCCGTAGCCGACAACAACGCATCTTTTCTTTTCACTCATAGTCTTTTTCCTTTCGTATGGGGAACTTGGGCTTATCATAAGCCATTTAGTCCCATATTGCAATGCCATTCAGTCGGCAAAAAGAGTAATTTTGTCCATTTGGCTTTATTATAAGACGAAAAATGTGCGGTTGCAAGTCATAAATGGGCTTAAACAAGACAATAATTGCGTTCTTTCCTGCGCAAAACGCGGTTTTAAAATTCCTTGGCACAAAATTTCGCAAAAGTGTTGTGCGCGGGGGCAGAAATATGCTATAATATAGATAATTATATCTTATTTTTGCACACAGAGGTGTTTATGGCCATTTCGGAAAGACAAAAGCACATTCGCAATTTCTCCATCATTGCCCACATCGACCACGGCAAATCCACACTGGCGGATCGCCTGTTGGAGGCCACCCAGGCCGTGGCCAAGCGAGATATGGAGGAGCAGGTGCTGGATAATATGGAGCTGGAAAGGGAGCGCGGCATTACCATCAAGGCAAGAGCCGTGCGGCTTTCCTATACCGCGGGGAGCGGGGAGGATTACGTGCTCAACCTGATCGACACTCCCGGCCATGTTGACTTTAACTACGAGGTCTCCCGTTCGCTGAATGCCTGCGAGGGTGCGCTGCTGGTGGTGGATGCTACCCAGGGTATTGAGGCGCAGACGCTGGCAAACGCCTACCTCGCGGTGGATGCGGGGCTGGAAATTTTGCCCGTGGTCAATAAGATCGACCTGCCCTCTGCCGACATTGAGGGCACGAGGCGTGAGATTGAGGATGTCATCGGCATCCCTGCTGAGGATTGCCCGGCAGTTTCCGCCAAGGTGGGACTGAATATCCCCGACGTGCTGGAGCATATCGTCACCGATATTCCCGCCCCCGAGGGGGATGAGAACGCGCCTCTCAAAGCCCTGATCTTCGATTCTTACTACGATAGCTACCTTGGCGTGGTGGTTTACGTGCGCGTGGTGGACGGCGCAGTGAAGAGCGGCGATACCATTCAGCTCATGAGCACCGGCCGCACCTTTGAGGTGGTGGACGTGGGCGTGATGGATGCTTTCGGTCTCTCCAAAAAGGAGGAACTGCGCGCCGGTGAGGTAGGATACATTACCGCCTCTATCAAGAGCGTGGGCGATACCCGTGTGGGTGATACCGTCACTCTGGCAAATGCCCCCGCCGCCGAGGCGCTGCCCGGCTTCAAGGCGGTGCAGCCTATGGTATATGCAGGCATTTACCCCGCCGACGGGTCGCGTTACGGCGATCTGCGCGATGCGCTGGAAAAGCTGCGCCTCAACGACGCGGCACTTTCCTTCGAGCCTGAAACCTCCGTGGCCCTCGGCTTTGGCTACCGCTGCGGCTTCCTTGGGCTGCTGCACATGGAGATCATTGAGGAGCGCCTGGAGCGTGAGTTCAATCTGGATCTCATCACCACCGCCCCCAGCGTTATTTACGAGATCGTCAAGCGGGACGGCGAAATGGTGCGCATCGACAATCCCACCAATTACCCCGATCCCGCCGAGATCGATTCTGCAAGGGAGCCCATCGTCAAGGCCTCCATCATCACCCCCACCGACTATGTGGGCGGCTTGATGGATCTCTGTCAGGATCGGCGCGGTGATTTTGTGGATATGAAATATCTCGATCAGCAGCGCGTGGAGCTGCATTACCGTCTGCCCCTCAACGAGATCATTTACGACTTTTTCGATGCGCTGAAGAGCCGCTCCCGCGGCTACGCCTCCCTCGATTACGAGCTGGAGGGCTACTGCGAGAGCAAGCTGGTGAAGCTGGATTTCCTCCTCAACGGTGAGCAGGTGGATGCCCTTTCCTTCATTGTACATGAGGAAAAGGCCTACGGCCGCGCTCGCAAGATCGCGGAGAAGCTGAAGGACAACATCCCGCGCCAGCTCTTTGAGGTGCCGATCCAGGCCGCCATCGGCTCCAAGATCATTGCCCGTGAGACCGTCAAGGCCATGCGCAAGGACGTGCTGGCCAAGTGCTACGGCGGTGATATTACCCGTAAAAAGAAGCTGCTGGAAAAGCAGAAGGAGGGCAAAAAGAAGATGCGCCAGCTTGGCTCGGTGCAGGTTTCCCCCGAGGCCTTTATGGCGGTGCTCAAGCTGGATGACGATGACTGATACGGCAAAAAAAGCGTTGGGGCTTTATATCCACGTCCCCTTTTGCCTGCGAAAATGCCATTACTGCGATTTCTATTCCGGCCCCTCCAATGCCGCACACCGCGCCGCCTACGTGGCGGCGCTTTGTGCCCATTTGCGGCAGAGATCCCATACCGTTTCGGGGTATACGGTGGATACCGTGTATCTTGGCGGCGGCACACCCACGGTGCTGGATACGGCGCAGATCGCGGCGATACTGGATACCGTGCGGGCATGCTACGTGCTGGCGCCGGAGGCGGAGGTCACCGTGGAGTGCAATCCCGTTACCCACACCGAGGGGCTCTTTGAGGGGCTGCTTGCGGCGGGGATCAATCGTTTGAGTATCGGGCTCCAAAGCACACACAATCACGAATTGAGGGCACTGGGGCGGCTGCACACCTATGAGGATTTTCTCGCCACCTACCACGCGGCGCGTGGAGCAGGCTTTCAAAATATCAGCGTGGATCTGATGCTGGGTATTCCGGAGCAGACGGCAGCGTCTCTTGCCGAAACACTTTCCCGTGTGACGGCATTGGCACCGGAGCATCTCTCTGCTTACGGCCTTCGCGTGGAGGAGGGGACACGGTTTTTCGATACCGTTTCGGCACTTTCTCTGCCGGATGAGGATGCGGTGGCGGATATGCAGGAGCAGACGGCAGCAACACTGGCGGCTGCGGGTTACGAGCATTACGAGGTCAGCAATTATGCCCGACCGGGATATCGCTCCCGCCACAATCTCCGCTACTGGCTCTCCTCCTCTTATCTCGGCTTCGGCCCGGGGGCTCATTCCTATTTTAAAGGCGTGCGCTTTGAAACGCCCCGGGATACCGTCAGATATATGGCGGCGGTGGCGGCTGCGGATACCGACTTTTTGGAAAGCGAGCCTCACCCCATCGTAGGCAAGGAGGCACAGGACGAATACGTGATGCTGCGCATGCGCCTGTTTGAGGGGCTGGATGAAGCGGATTTTCGCACCCGCTTTGGCACCTCCTTCACCGAGGTCTACGGCGATACCGCGCGCCTGGAGGCGGCGGGATTGCTGGCTCGGCAGGATGGGCGGATTGCCTTTACCGAGCGGGGCATGTACGTGAGTAACGCCATTCTTTCGGAATGGCTGGATTTCGGCGCCGACGGCGCTTAACACATCACAAAGCTACCACACGAAAGGAATATATTATGACACATCTTGAAGCGCTTCAGAAAAAGCTGACCGCCGACGCGGCACTGATCTCCTCCTGGCAGAATCAGTTTTATCTCTCCCATTTCAAATATGATGACGGCTATCTGCTGATTTTCCCCGACGAGGCCTATCTGCTGGCCGATTTTCGCTACTTTGAAGCGGCAGAAATGCAGGCTGCCGAGGGCTTTACCGTGCTGCGCCCGGAGGGCGGCATGCTGGATGCGGTACAGCAATTACTGGCCAAACGGGGTGCAAAATCCCTGCTTTTAGAGGAAAATGACGTCACGATCCGTCTGGAGGAGCAGCTGAAGCACAGGCTGCCCGGCGTGGAGCTGCTTTCCGGCGCCACGGCGCTGCTCGCCGAGCTGCGCGTCATCAAGGAGGAGCGTGAGCTTTCCGCCATGGCTGCCGCTCAGGAGCTGACCGACGCGGCCTTCTCTCATATCCTCACCTATCTGCGCCCCGGCATCCGGGAGATCGACGTGGCGCTGGAGTTAGAAATGTTTATGCGCAAAAACGGTGCGGAGGGACTGGCCTTTTCCACCATTGCGGTTTCGGGCTCTGCCTCCTCGCTGCCCCACGGCGTGCCCCGTGATCTGCCTCTGGAAAACGGCTTTCTGACCATGGATTTCGGCGCCCGTTTTGGGGGATATTGCGCCGATATGACCAGAACCGTGGTCATTGGCAAAGCGGATGCGGACATGAAGCACCTCTACCATACCGTGCTTTCCGCGCAGCAGGCGGCGCTGGCGGCGGCGCACGGCGGTATGTCCTGCAAGGAGCTGGACGGCGTGGCGCGGAGCATCATTGACGAGGCCGGCTACAAGGGGTGCTTTGGCCACTCTCTCGGCCACGGTATCGGTATTGACGTGCACGAATCTCCCCGCGTATCCCAAAGCGCGGGTGACGCGGTGCTGCTGCCCGGTCACGTGGTTTCCTGCGAGCCCGGCATTTACATTGCCGGTAAATACGGCTGCCGTATTGAGGATATGATCGCCGTCAACGCCGACGGCAGCATCCGCAACTTTACAAAGAGCCCCAAGGAGCTGATCGAGATCTGATGAATATTCTGATTGCCTCGGATAGCCACGGCAGGGCAGACCGCCTTGGCGAGGCGGTACGCCGCGCCGGTGCCGACGTGCTGCTGTTTCTCGGCGACGGGCTGCGGGATCTTTTTGTGCTGCCCGATGCCATGACGGTGCGCGCCGTGCGGGGAAACTGTGACTTTTTCGGTGCCGGAGACGTACCCCTGACCCGACTTGAAATTTTCGGAAAATATCGCGTTTTTCTCACCCACGGTCACACCTTTTCCGTGAAAAGCGGCCCCGGGGCGGCAGTGCTTGCCGCCGCGCGGGCGGATGCGGACGTGCTTTTGTACGGTCACACCCACGTGCCCTATGAATGTACCTTGCCTGCCGGCACGCCGCTGGCAGACGGCAGCACGCTGCAAAGGCCGCTGCTGGTGGTCTGCCCCGGCAGTGTTGGCGAGCCCCAGCGGGGCGAGCCTACCTTTGCCACCCTTACCCTGCGCGACAACGGTATTCTTGCCGGCTTTGGCAAGCTGTAACACATAAAGACACCCCCGAGGGCGCCTCAACAGCAGCGCCCTCGGGGGTGTCTTTGTCAAAGAAAATGGGTGGGGATCAGAGCAGGGGAGCGTTCACGCCCTCGGCCAGCTCCTCCTCGGTGTAACGGGGGGCCTCCTCGGCCTCGGCAGCGGCAGCCAGAGCCTCTTCGTAGGCCGCGATCACGGCCTCCTCCAGCTGAGCGCGGAACTGAGCGTTGATGGGATGTACGATATCCCGATAGGTTTCATCCGGATTCTTTCTGCTGGGCATCACGATGAAGAAGCGATCACGTGCATGGATCACCTTGATGTCGTGCACGGCAAGCTGACTGTCAAACGTGACGGATGCGACAGCCTTCATGGGGCCATCGTCAAACAGCTTGCGAATTTTGATGTCGGTAATTTGCATTTTCTTGCCTCCGTTGTATTTTTTGCCGTTGGTGGTATTTCTGCTTCATCTTTAGTATAAATTGTTTTTGTGGCGGCTATTCAAAGGCATTGTGTGTATTTTGTGAAAAAAACAAGAAATAAATCGCTTTTTTCGCCACAAAAACCGAAAATAGGGAGGGGTGTGATATGTTTTTGCCCAATACGTGTCGCAGCGTCGATGAACGGCGGCGGGTCATGCGCGGTGTGCGGCATATTTTTTTCCTCGGAGTGGGCGGGGTGCAGATGTGGGCCTTGGCGATGCTGACCCGGGCGAGGGGCTTTTCGGTGGCAGGCTTTGACCGGCAGGAAAGTGAACGCACGGCTCGGCTTTGTGCTGCCGGTATCCCGGTCATCATCGGAGCCGGGGAGGAGGCGCTGCATGCTCTGCAGGCGGCGGATGCACTGGTATATACGCTGGCCATTTCGCCGGAGGATCCGCTCTACCGGGCTGCAGCGAGGCGGGGAATACCGCTGTTTTCCCGGGCGGATCTCCTTGGCTTTTTGATGGCCGATGCCTCCACACGGATCTGCGTGGCGGGATGTCACGGCAAAAGCACCGTCACGGCAATGCTGGGAGAGCTGCTGGCGGAGCGCTCCGCCACGGTGCTGTGCGGCGCAGAAATGCCCCATTGCGGCAGTAGCCTTGCCGTGGGCGGAGGGGAGATCTTTGTGGCTGAGGCCTGCGAGTATCGGGATTCCTTTCTGTGTCTCGCGCCCACGCTTGGCGTGGTGCTGAACGTGGGGCATGATCACGCGGATTATTTTCCGGATCTGGCTGCGGTCAAGGGGTCGTTTGCCCGATTTGCCGGGCAAAGTGAGCGGGTGCTGGTAAACGCCGATGATGCGGCAGCCATGGAGGCAACCGCCGACGCCCGGGGGCGACGGGTGACCTTCGGACTTTCCTCCACCGCTATGCTTCGCGCGGAGAACATTGTATTTAGTGGGGGAATGGGGCGGTTTTCTTTGGCTTTTGAGGAGAAGCAGGTGGTCGATGTGAAGCTGCAAATACCGGGGCGGCATAACGTGTATAACGCTCTTGCTGCCGCCGGAGCCGCATTGCTTTGCGGGCTCTCCCCGGAGGAGATTGGCGCGGGGCTCGGTCGCTTTCGGGGAGCGGCCCGTCGCTTTGAATATAAGGGGCGGCTCTGCGGTGCCCGGGTCTTTGACGACTATGCGCATCACCCGGATGAGATCACCGCAACCCTGCGGACGGCGCGTGAGATGGTGCCGGCGGGAGGGCGGCTCTTTGCGGCATTTCAGCCTCACACCTATACCCGAACCGCCGCCCTTTGGCAGGAGCTTTGCGCGGCGCTGCGGCGGGCGGATCGGGTGCTGGTGGCGGATATTTACGCCGCGAGAGAGGCACCCTTGCCGGGCATTGACAGTCAGCGTCTTGCTGCCGCGGTGGGCACGCATGCTACCTATCATGCGACGCTGCCGGCGCTGGCGGCACAGCTTGAGGCAGAGCTCTCACCGAAGGATCTGCTGCTGGTGATGGGGGCGGGCGATATCGACGGGATTTTCCGGGAATTTTCCAAAAAGGACTTTACATTATAGGAGAAATCGGGTAAAATAGAGGGGATCAGAACAGGGGAGGTGCGATGATGAAGGCATACGAGGCGCTTTCAAGGGTTTACGACCGCTTGAATGCGGATGTGGATTACAAGGCCTTTGCGGATCTTTACGAGGCCGTGTTCCGGCGGGAGGGAATCGCCCCGCAGCTGGTGCTGGATCTCGGCTGCGGCACCGGCACCCTGACACTGGAGCTTGCCCGACGCGGATACGATATGATCGGCGTGGATGGCAGCGCGGAAATGCTGTCGCGGGCCTATCAGCGCAAGTACGAGGAGGGCGCCGCAGGGGTGCTGTTTTTGCAGCAGGATATGCGGAATTTTGAGTTGTACGGCACAGTGGGTGCGGTGGTCAGCTCGCTTGACTGCATCAATTACCTCACCGACGAGGGGGATCTTGCCCGGTGTTTTTCGCTGGTGCATAATTATCTCGACCCGGATGGTGTTTTTATCTTCGACGTGAATACGCCCTATAAATTCCGCCACGTGTTTGGCGATCAGGCCTACATATTGGAGGATGAGGACGAGGATGGCGCCTGCTTTTGCGGGTGGCAGAACGAATACGACGAGAAAACCTCGCTCTGCCGCTTCTATCTTTCGGTATTTGCCGAGGATGGGGACGGTCGTTACCGCCGCTTTGACGAGGAGCAGACCGAGCGCTGCTACACGGCGGAGGAGTTGGCAGCCGCGCTTTCGGCAGCGGGCTTTGGCGATATCCGCTTTTACGGTAGCACCGCAATGGAGGCACCGGGGGAAACAACCGAGCGCTGGTTTGTCACGGCCAAATGCAGAAAATGAAAAAGGGTAGAAACGGTATGGAAAAAGCAAGAATTTTAAGAGGAATGACACGGGACGGCAGCGCCCGGATATTGGTGATGGACTCGAGAGCGATCGTGAACGAGGCCATCCGCATTCATCATACGGCCCCCACTGCTACGGCAGCGCTGGGGCGGCTGCTCACCGGCGTTTCCATGATGGGCAGCCTGCTGGGCGAGCGAGAGGATACGGTTTCCGTGACCGTCAGCGGCAGAGGGCCGCTGGGGAAGCTGATCGCCGTTTCCGATTATATGGGTAACGTGCGGGGCTACGTGCAGCATCCGGAGGTCGATCTGCCTCTCAAGAAGAACGGAAAGCTGGACGTGGGCGCGGGCGTTGGCCGTGGCACCATGACGGTGGTGAAGGATCTGGGCGGCAAGGAGCCCTACGTGGGCACAGTGCCCCTTGTCAGTGGTGAAATTGCCGAGGATATCACCTCCTATTTTGCGGAAAGCGAGCAGGTGCCCACGCTCTTGGCGCTGGGCGTTTTGGTGGATACCGACTGCAGCTGCCGTGCTGCCGGCGGCGTGATGGTGCAGCTGCTGCCCTTTGCCGATAACAAGGTGATCGACCAGCTGGAGAAGAATGCTAATTCGCTTCATAATATTTCCTCGCTGCTGGAGCAGGGCAAGAGCCTTGTAGACATTGCGGATATTGCGCTGGCGGAGATCGAATACGACGTGTTTGACGAGCTGGAGGTGGAATATCATTGCACCTGCTCAAGAGAGCGGATCGCGGGGGCGCTGCATTCCATCGGGGAAGCGGAGCTGGAGCGGCTGATGGCCGAGCAGCGTGCCGAGGGCAAGCCCGAGGAATTGGAGGTCTGCTGCCATTTCTGCGACGCCAAATATCTCTTTCCCAAAAAAGAAATTGAAGGTTTTTTCAAAAAAAATGAAAAAACTTGAAAAAAGGTGTTGACAAGCACCTTGCTTTGTGTTATAATATCAAGCGTCGCCGGTTCGGAATACCGTTCCTGTGGCGCTTTGGCCCGGTAGTTCAGTTGGTTAGAACGCTAGCCTGTCACGCTAGAGGTCGTGGGTTCGAGTCCCATCCGGGTCGCCAATTTGCCTCTGTAGCTCAGTTGGTAGAGCAGGGGACTGAAAATCCCCGTGTCGTTGGTTCGATTCCGACCGGAGGCACCATTGCGGATTTAGCTCATTTGGTAGAGCGCGACCTTGCCAAGGTCGAGG
>SVTA01000059.1 GCA_015064005.1 Oscillospiraceae bacterium | reverse complement strand
CCGTGCTGACTGAAAATCTCAGTTATTATTTCCATTTGTACGATACCTGGTCCGCCTATCGCCCCGAGGAGGAGGGCGTGGCCATTGCCTACACCTCCGTCTACGGCAACACCAAAAAGGCGGTGCTGGCGCTAAAGGAAAGGCTGGAGGCGAGGGGCGTGAAGGTGGCGGTCAGCGACCTTGCCCGCGACGACATGGCAGAGGCGGTGGAGGATGCCTTCCGCTACAGCAAGCTGGTGCTGGCAACCACCACCTACAATACCGATATTTTCCCCTTTATGCGTACCTTTATCGATCATCTGACCGAGCGCAACTATCAGAATCGCACCGTGGCACTGATCGAGAACGGCAGCTGGGGGCCCATGGCTGCCCGCGTGATGCGCGGTATGCTGGAGGGCAGTAAGGATATCGCCTTCGCCGAAACGGCGGTAAAGATACTTGCCACGCCCAATGCGGAAACCTATGCCGCTCTTGATGCTCTTGCTGACGAGCTGGCTAAGGCGTAAAAAAGGGAGGACGCTTTGCAAAGCGTCCTCCCTTTTCCTTTGGCGCATTCGGTTGCGTTTGGATAGTAATATTTCGATCATCTTTTCCGCAAAACGGCTTGACTTTTGGAAACGCTTGTTTTATAATGATGATACCACAAAGCCACGGAGGTTTTTTATTATGGCTGAAAAAGTAATTTTGATTCTTGCTGACGGTATGCGTCCCGATGCTTTGATGACCTGCGGCCATCCTTTCGTAAACAAGATGACCGAGATTGCCACCTACTCTCTGTCTGCGCGGACGGTGTTCCCCTCCGTCACGCTGCCCTGCCACGTGTCGCTGTTCCACAGTGTGGATCCCTCCCGTCACGGCACCACCACCAATACCTACACCCCTCAGGTGCGCCCCATTGACGGCATCGTTGAGGTGCTGAAAAAGGGCAAGAAAAAATGCGCCTTTTTCATTACCTGGGATCAGCTGCGCGACTGCTGCCGCCCGGGTAAGCTTGACGCGTGCGACTACCTCAGCTGCTACAACTACAAGGACGTGAACGAGATCATCACGCCCCGTGCCATCAAATACATCAACGAGCAGCAGCCCGATTTCCTGTTCCTGTACCTGGCTGACACCGATAACACCGGTCACGCCCTCGGCTGGATGGGCCCCGAGTATATGAAGGACGCTCACGACGCCGTTGCTTGCATCGAGCAGGTTTACAACAGCATTCCCAAGGATTACAACTTCATCTTCGTTGCCGACCACGGCGGACATGACCGCACCCACGGCACCGATATGCCCGAGGATATGACCATTCCCTTCTTCTGCTGGGGCCCTGCCTTCGAGGAGGGCAAGGTTCTGCCCGAGGCATCCCTGAAGGATGTTGCCCCCACCGTGGCAGCACTTCTGGAGTGCGAGCCCGCCGAGGAGTGGGAGGGCACCTCTCGCTACACGCCTAAGGGCTGATAACCGCATATTAAAAAGCAGCATCCACCGCACGGTGGATGCTGCTTTTTTGTGAAATGCCTTGAAATATCGCGCCAAAAGTGCTATAATGGTGCTGAAAACATCAAAGCGACAGGCTATGATGAATAATCCTATCAAAATGAGAGGCTTATCATGAGAGAAATCGGTATCAATCTGCGCGCCGCGGGCGGGCTCACCTTAGAGGAATACGTCAAGGAGATCGTAGCCCTTGGCTTTACCCGCACCTTTTCCGACACAACCACTCCCGAAAAAATGGCGGAAACAGAAAAAATCGTCCACCGGGCAGGACTTGCTTTTGACCAGCTTCACGCTCCCTTTGACGGCATCAACCATATGTGGAGTGCGGGCGAGGTGGGTGATGCCATGTACAAACGCCTCACCGATGCGATAGATTGCTGTGTGGCATTGGATGCCCCCATTGCCACCGTGCATCTTTCCTCGGGCTGGACGCCCCCGATGATCAACGATATCGGCCGCGGTCGTTATATCAGCCTTGTGGAATATGCCGCCAAACGGGGCGTGAAAATCGCCTTTGAAAACCAGCGCAAGCTGTATAATATTGCGTGGGCATTCGAGGAATTCAAGGATGCCGACAACGTAGGCTTTTGCTGGGACACGGGGCATGAGGCCTGCGCCACCCCCGACATTGAATTTATGCCCCTTTTCGGGAAGCGCCTCATCTGCACCCACGTGCAGGACAATAACGCGGTATTTAACGAGGATCTGCACATCCTGCCCTTTGATGGCAAGGTCAACTTTGAGCGCGTTGCCATGTGGCTGAACAAATACGGCTACAAGGGCAGTCTGATGTTGGAGGTCGGCAACGCACACGAAATCTACAAGGACATGACCGCCACCGCCTTTCTTGCCCGTGCCTACGACGCCGCCTGCCGCGTGCGCCGCTTGGTGGACGGGGTGTGAGCATATTTTTACAGCAAATCGACCGCGACATCGGGAAACCCGATGCCGCGGTCGATTTGTCTTGGGACATTGCAGATCGTGCTGTCTGCTCAATCCTCAATATCGGTTAATTTCTGTAATATGCAATGTTCAGTCCGATTTTGATCAGATTCATTTTATATTGACCGTCCAGCATATTGACACCCCCGATTTTCTCAATCTCAATCACTCCGCCTTTGCCTTGCGCCCCTTGAATGTATCGTAGGGCAGGGCGATGATCACGCCCACGACCATCAGTGCGGCCCACACAAGGATCAGGGCACCCCAGCCGATGGCGGTTGCCGCATTGGCAAACACCAGGTTGGCGGCTGCGGCGGCCATGTAGCTGAGGAAATCAAGGAAGCCAGTGGCGGAGGACACCATGCCCGTATCCCGCAGGCTGGGGCAATATCTGCTCCACAGCATAGATGCCGCACCGTTGGAGGCCATAATGGCCAGCACGATGCAGATGATGTTCAGCACCGGCTGGGAAATGAAATAGGTGAGAAGGAAAAAGACCGTGGAGCTGCTGAACATCAGCAGGATGGTCTTATTGATATCGTGTCCCAATCTTTCGTAGATAAATACGGCAATGAAGGCGGTGAAGGAGATCACCAGCGTGGCGGCGGTGAAGATACCCGCCGAGGCCTCCGGCGAAAAGCCCAGGTGCTGGGCGATGTAGGTAGGCAGCCAGAAGACCACGGAGGTGCGCACCACACCCGTGAGGATCGACACGAGGGAGAACTTGACGATCTTGTGCTTGAAGAGGATACCGATGTTCTTCGCGCCCTTCTTTTCGGGCTTGTATTGGCCGTATTTGACGATACCGCGACGCTCAAAGAGGGTAAAGAAGAAAAATCCTGCAAGGGACATGCCGATCAGCGCGGCACTGCTGACGGCAAACACTGCCTGCCACGCAAGGAAGGAGGCCAGAAGGCCTGCTGCGGGAGAGCCGAAGAAGGAGGCGAAGGTGTAGCCGAGGCTGCAGCGGGTGGCGTGGATCGGCTCGGTGTTTTCCGAAACCACCTTGGTCATGGGGCCGTAAATCATGGAAAGGAAGAAGCCCGTGAGGCCGTAAACGATCATGGCCGCGTTGGGGAACAGGGTGATGCGGGAAAAGACGAAATTGGTGATCGCCGCGCCGAACAGGCCCATGCAGATCATCCATTTTGCCTTGATCTTATCACCGATGGCACCGTTGATGAGCTGGCCGAAAGCGTAGAAGATGAAATAAAGGGAGGAAATACTGCCGATATACGCCTCGGTATAGCCACCCTCCACCATCTGCGGGGTAACTGCACTTAAAATGTTTCTGGCGATATAGACTGCCAGGTAAGAAATCGAACAAAGTGTGCCGATGTAGACCGCTTTTTTTGCATTTTCACTGAGTTTCATCATTGTCAATCCTTTACGTTATGTGAGCTTAAAATTTCATTCATTTTAAAATAACGGTTGTTCCCGTCTGCGTCAAGCCGCGTGCGCAGATAGGAGCAAAGCGCATCCGTCAGCGCCAGCTGGGAAAGCCGCACCTCGTTGGCGTTTGCGCTGCGCGCGTTGCCGCTGGGCGCCGCGATCAGCACCCGATCGGCCAGCTGTGCCAGAGGGGATGCCTTGTGCGCGGTGATGGTGATCACCGGTACGCCGTTGGCCTTTGCCAGCCGCACCGCGTCGATCACATCCTGGGTTTGCCCCGAGGAGGAAATGGCGATGACCAGACTCCCCTCGCCCAGCATGGAGGCCGATACCGCGCAGGTCAGCACGTCGCTGACAAAGGTGGCGGGAATGCCCAGCTGGATCAGCTGAAAGTAAAAGTCGGTTGCTACCACGGCCGAGCGGAAAATGCCGTAGATCTCCACCTTTTTGGCGCCGAGGATCAGGTCACCCACCGTCCGCAGCGTTTCCTCGTCGTTCAGAACGGAGGTGTTTTTCAAGGCGTCACCGATGCTTTCCGTGGTCTTTTGCAGCATTTCCTTGAGTGAATCCTCATCGGTGACCACGCTGAAGGGGGTGTCGGATTCGTCGGGCAGGGAGGCGGCAATCTCCATTTTCAGCGCGGGAAAGCCCCCGCCGCAGAATTTGTTGGCAAAGTTGATGATGCTGCCCTGCGAAACCTGTGCCAGCTCCGCCAGCTCCCCGAGGGAATAGGAAACGAACCGCCTCGGATCCTGCAGGATCACCTCGGCAAGCCGCCGCTCCACGTTGCTCATATAGTCGAGGTTAGAACGTAGCTCTCGCAATAGCTTTTGCTTCATACATCCTCCTTTTGAGTTTTTCTCAATTTCAAATTTGCGAAAATGATTATATCACACCGTCGCGGGCCTGTCAAGGGGTGTTTGCGATATTTTGATAAAAAAGGCACGCCATTTGGAGCTCGGACTCCAAATGGCGTGCCCTGTTTTGTTTGAGCTTTTGAAAGGAGCGCGAGGAAAGCTTTTTGTAAAAAGCTTTCCTCGCATGGTTGATCTTACTTGTAGGGCTCTTCAATAGTTACTGCTACTGCCACAGTCATGCCTACCATGGGGTTGTTACCTGCGCCGATGAGGCCCATCATCTCTACGCATCAGTAGCTTTGTGAGAGCTTCAGAGCGGGGAGACTTTCGAAAAAGTCTTATTATATAAGACTTAAGAAGCTTTTACACCATGAAATCACATTTGTCGAACACATCGTTTGCGTATTTCCTGAAAACATTATAACGCGTTTTGGTGTTTCCGTAAATGATGAGGCTAAAGAGTTTGCAAAAATAGTTACAATCTAAATATTGCCATTACTATTGAAAAAATGTCTTCATTATGATATAATGAAAGAGTCGAACTATAATTTGATATTTTAATGCGAAAAATGCTTGTACAGGGGATACTATATCCGACAATAAGGACGAGGAGCATAAGGCACCTCTCCCCTTGATACCCTTTTTCTCGGAGTTACTACTTAATCTAATTAGCATATTCAGACTGTATAATAGGTATTTACAAAAGGCAAAATGCGTGGCATAATAATTACAAATAACAAATGGAAGGTGTATTGTTTTGAAACTGAAATTCGTTGGAGCGGAAAAGGTCATTTCCGGCATAGAAATTATTAAAGAGGATATAGGTATAGAAATCGGTGATGCCGATAAGCACGACATCGAGGTAACCGTTAAAGAAACCGACAAGCCGATTGTTAAGGTTGAGCTTGAAGGCAACGCGGCAAGCATTACCTACGGCGACGGTATTCCACGCTTCTTGCGCGGACTTGCAATCCTCGCATCTTGGATTAAGAACGGAGAAAGAAAAAAGACCGTTATTGAGGATCCGATATTTAAGAGCAACGGTGCTATGTTTGATATGTCGCGAAATGCAGTTATGAAGGTTGATACTGTTAAGCTTTTGCTTCGAAAAATGGCTCTTATGGGACTTAACACCTTTATGCTCTATACTGAAGACACCTATGAAATAGAGGAATACCCTTACTTCGGCTATATGCGCGGAAGATATACCAAGGACGAGATACGTGAGCTTGATAAATATGCTCTGGCGTTAGGAATCGAGCTTATTCCCTGCATTCAGATGCTTGGGCACCTCGCAACTCATCTTATTTGGGCGGCGTCGTCCGAATATAAAGATACTGCCAAAGCTCTTCTCGTCGGCTCTGCCGAAACCGAAAAGCTTATGCGAGCTATGCTTGGCTCTATTTCCTCGGCATTCACCTCGAGAAGAATCCACGTGGGTATGGACGAAACTCACGACCTCGGAACCGGAAGATACCTTGATATCAACGGATACAAGGACAGACAGGATATCTACTTCGAGCATCTTGGAAGGGTTGTTGCTCTCTGTCGCGAATATGGCTTCAAACCTATGATGTGGAGCGATATGTTCTTCAAGCTTGCAGGACGTAATATCCCGAATTTCTACGATTATCACCCCGACGTTGAATTTACCGACGAGGTGATCAGTAAGATTCCCGATGGAATTCAGCAGGTGTTCTGGGATTATTATCATCAGGACGAGGAATTTTACAGGACTAATATCGAAAAGCACCACAGCTTGTTCGGAGACGATTCACTCTTTGCCGGCGGCATCTGGATGTGGAGCGGTCATTGCCCTCTGTATTCCCGTTCGCTCGCCTTTACCGTTCCCGCACTCGACGCCTGTAGAAAAGGCCATGTTCGCGAGGTTGTTGCAACCGTGTGGCACAATGGCGCAGAAAGTATGCCGATTATGGCTCTTGCCGGTCTCGCCTGGTATGCGGATTACGATTATAAGGGAGGATTTGATCTTGAGAGCGCCAAGGAGTGCTTCAAATTCGCCACAGGATTATCCTACGATGCCGTAATTAACTGCGATAAACCCGAATTTGCGTTGGATAACAACGGAAACATGCTCAGCGTTACAAGAGCGTTGCTATATAACGATCCGTTAATGGGAATTGTTGACCGTCATCTGCGCGAATGTGAAACCGATAGCTATTACAGTGAGACCACAAGGCTCTTAGCAGCGTCGGAGGACGCCGTCGGCTTCCTCGCACCCGCTTATAGAACTGTAGAGGCACTCTCGTCACTCCTCGAAAATAAAGCGAGCTTCGGAGTCAGACTGAAAGCAGCATACGATGCCAAGGATAACGAGATGCTTTCCGCGGCAATGTCTGAGTGTGAGCTTATTATTGAAAAGATCAAGCATCTTAAGGACACACACAAGCGCGCTTGGATGGAATACAACAAGGCACTTGGCTGGGAAATACACGATATTCGCTATGGTGGCCTTATTGCAAGATTTGAAACGACGAAGGAACGAATACAAGACTACCTCAACGGTCGCATAGACAGAATTGAGGAACTTGAGGAGACAAGACTACTAATTGACGGCAGAAGCGACACTGATGCCAAGCCCATATTTGGCACGAGATTTCTATGGTATACATATAGACAGCTTGCAACTCCAAACATTTTATAATTACAGCATAAATGCAATATTAGTCTGGTTAAGTGGAGCTATCAAATGTTTTCTCCATCCTCGAAAGTCAACGATTGTGTTGCCGCCATTTTTAATTTCTTCATTGTAAAACCATTCCTTATATAAAAAATTAATTGGACACATCACATAGGAAAAACTCCAAAATGATGTGTCCTTTTTTCTTGTGTTTTTGAAAGGAGCGTGAGGAAAACTTTTTGCAAAAAGTTTTCCTCACATAATAAATCTTACTTGTAGGACTCTTCAATAGCTACTGCTACTGCCACAGTCATACCAACCATGGGGTTGTTACCTGCGCCGATCAGGCCCATCATCTCTACGTGTGCGGGCACGGAGGAGGAGCCTGCGAACTGCGCGTCGGAGTGCATACGGCCCATGGTGTCGGTCATACCGTAGGAGGAAGGACCTGCGGCCATGTTATCGGGATGCAGGGTACGACCCGTGCCACCACCGGAGGCAACGGAGAAGTACTGCTTGCCGTTCTCAACACACCACTTCTTGTAGGTGCCGGCAACGGGATGCTGGAAGCGGGTGGGGTTGGTGGAGTTACCGGTGATGGAAACGCCAACCTTCTCCTTCTTCATGATGGCAACGCCCTCGGGCACGTTATCGGCACCGTAGCACTTTACGTCGGCACGAGGACCGTTGGAGAAGGCCTTCTTGGAAACCACCTTGACGGTCTCGGTGTAAGGATCAAACTTGGTCTGGCAGTAGGTAAAGCCGTTGATACGGGAAATGATATAAGCGGCGTCCTTGCCAAGGCCGTTCAGAATGACGCGCAGGGGCTTCTTACGAACCTTGTTGGCGTTCAGAGCGATCTTGATTGCACCCTCGGCGGCGGCGAAGGACTCGTGGCCGGCCAGGAAGCAGAAGCACTCGGTGGAGTCGGACAGCAGCATCTTGCCCAGGTTACCGTGACCGAGACCTACCTGACGGTTTTCGGCAACGGAGCCGGGAATGCAGAATGCCTGCAGACCGATACCGATAGCGGCGGCGGCATCAGCGGCCTTCTTGCAGCCCATCTTGATAGCGATGGCGGCGCCCACAACGTATGCCCACTTTGCGTTCTCAAAGCAGATGGGCTGGGTTTCTTCTACGATCTTGTAGGGGTCGATGCCCTGCTTGTCGCAGATCTCCTTGCACTCATCGATAGAGGAGATACCGTAATTTGCGAGAGCGGCGAGAATCTTCGCCTCTCTTCTTTCTTTTCCTTCAAACTGTGCCATTTTCACGTACCTCCTTATTCCTTACGGGGGTCAATGTACTTGACAACGCCGTCTTCGGGCTTGAAGCGGCCGTAAGTACCCTTGGACTTCTCGTATGCTTCGTTGGGCTCCATGCCCTTCTTGATGAAGTCGGTCATCTTGCCGAGGGAAACGAACTCGTAGCCGCAAACCTCGTTGTTCTCATCGAGTGCCATGCGGGTGCAGTAGCCCTCGGTCATCTCCAGGTAGCGAACGCCCTTCTCCTTGGTGCCGTACATGGTACCCACCATGGAGCGTGCGCCCTTGCCGAGATCCTCAAGACCGGCACCGATCACAAGACCGCCCTCGGAGAAGGCAGACTGGCTGCGGCCGTACACGATCTGCAGGAACAGCTCGCGCATAGCAGTGTTGATGGCGTCACATACAAGGTCGGTGTTCAGCGCCTCCAGAATGGTCTTGCCGGGCAGGATCTCAGCGGCCATAGCGGCGGAGTGGGTCATACCGGAGCAGCCGATGGTCTCAACGAGAGCCTCCTCAATGATGCCGTTCTTCACGTTCAGGGAGAGCTTGCACGCACCCTGCTGGGGGGCACACCATCCCACACCGTGGGTGTATGCGGAAATATCGGAAATCTGCTTTGCCTGGATCCACTTGCCTTCTTCGGGCAGGGGAGCAGGACCGTGGTCGCAGCCCTTGTTGACCTTGATCTGCTCTTGCACTTCAAGGCTCATGGCGTAAGGGCACTGGCTAACTTTGCTCATGTTTTTATCTCCTTTTTTAGATTAACTTGATTTATACACGCCGGAAACCGGTGAGTGTCTGATTAAGCCAGCAGAGGCTTGATGGCCTCGGCATAGAGGGCACCGATAAAGGCGGAGCCGTTCGGGTTGGGATGCACGCCGTCTGCGGAGTAGAATTTCGGTTCGGGCTGGGTCTTCAGTGCCTCCTCGAATTTCTCGTCAAGGGGAACGTAAACGTCGGCAAACTCGGCGGCCAGCTTGCGCACGATGGCAATGGCGCGGTTGACCTCACCTCTCCACGCCTCCTTTGCCTCATCGTCCAAAAGGAAGGGGCTGAGGAGCATGATCTTGGCGCCGGTGCGCTTACGGATCTCGGTGAGAAGGGTGCGGTAGTTCAGCTCGAACTGCTCATCGGTGGTGGGCACGGAGGAGGTGTTGTGGCGGTGCCAGATATCATTGATGCCGATGAGGATGGAAACCACGTCGGGCTGCAGATCAATGAGGTCGGGGGTGCTGCGGTCAAACAGCTGACCGGAGCGATTACCGCTGATGCCGAGATTGATAAATTCGGCGTCGGGATGCTCTTTTTTGATCAGCTCGGCGGCGTACTTGGGGTAGCCGTTGCCGAGGTTGTGAAAATCACGTCTATCGCGACCGGCATCGGTGATACTGTCGCCCTGAAACAGAATTCTCATGGGTAAGCTCCTTATACGATCTCGCCGTATACCTCACCGAAGGCGGCGGCGGCGTTGCACTCGTCGGTATCAATGTGCATGGCAAGAGCAAATTTGGGAGAAACGCGCACCACAACGTCGTCAAAAATCAGAGGACGGGCGGTGTTCAGCTTCACCTTGACGATCTGCTTGTCGGCAACGCCGAAGACCTCCGCGTCAGCGGGAGTCATATGAATGTGGCGCTTGGCAATGATGGTGCCCTCGGCCATATCGACCTCGCCTGCGGGGCCAACCAGCTTGAGACCGGGGGTGCCGGCCACGTCGCCGCTTTCCTTAACAGGAACGGCCTTCAGACCCAGGGTACGGGCGTCGGTGAAGGAAAGCTCTACCTGATCGGCAGGGCGGGTGGGGCCAAGGATGCTGACCTTCAGCTCGCCCTTGGGGCCAACCAGGGTCACCTTCTCCTCGCAGGCAAACTGGCCGGGCTGGGAGAGATCCTTCTTATTGTGCAGAACTGCATCAGCGCCAAAAAGCTTGGCAAGCGTTTCGGCGGTCACGTGAATGTGGCGAGCCGAGGTTTCCACGATAAATTTCTTTTCCATTTTTTACCCCTTTTTGTAAAGTAAAATTCAAATGGGCTTTCGCCACCACATATTATAACATACTTTTTTGAAAAAGTAAATGCAAAAAAGAAAGAATTTTGGGCAGAATAAGAAGAAAACGAAAAAAGGAGCGGCTATGAACGGGGAAAAAGAGAAAAACGAGGCAGGTGCGGTGGCGGAGGAGATCAAGGAAAGCGGCAGCGTCACGGTAGGTGGGGAACATGACGCCATCCGCGTGCTGACTGTGATCGGGCAGGTGGAGGGGCATTATATGCTGGGTGAGAACCAAAAGGCCACCAAATACGAGCATCTGATCCCGATGCTGGTCGCCATTGAGGAGGATCCGACGGCAAAGGGTGTGCTGATTGTGCTGAACACCATGGGTGGCGACGTGGAGGCGGGGCTTGCGCTGGCAGAGCTGATCGCCTCCATGAAAAAGCCCACCGTCAGTCTGGTGCTGGGCGGCGGGCATTCTATCGGCGTGCCGTTGGCGGTGGCGGCAAAGCGCTCCTTCATCGTGCCCAGCGCCACCATGACGCTGCATCCCGTGCGGGTCAACGGTCTGGTGGTGGGGGCGCCGCAGACCTACCGGTATCTGCGGGATATGCAGGACCGGATCCTGGATTTTATTTGTCGCAATTCCCGTGTGGATCGGCAACGGCTGGAGGAGCTGATGATGAAGCCTGATGCATTGGCTACTGATGTGGGCAGCATCGTGGACGGCAGAGAGGCGGTTGACATCGGCCTCATTGACGAGGTGGGCGGTCTTTCCGCCGCCCTTGCGGCGTTGAGAGAATAGGACGCGGAAGGAGAACGGGAAGGAGAGGGGAGAGGGACTTTTGCAAAAGTCCCTCTCCCCTCTCCTTATGCTCGCCGCCGGCGAGCATATCCTCACCCCTCACCCCAAAACCTTCAAAAAAGAAGGGGAAAAAGGTGTCGGTAACGCAAAAAGCCCCTAAACGGGGCGAAAAATTTTGATTTGTCGGTGAGGCCACTTACTACGGAAGGCTTCCCCTTGAGGGGAAGCTGTCACCGCAGGTGACTGATGAGGTGTAGCCGCAGGAGGCGGCGTAATTCCTTACTATCAATGGATGCTGCGCATCCTACACCTCATCCAGCGCCAAAGGCGTGTCCCATAAAGAACGCGTTGCGTTCTTCAACCTTCCCCCCACTGGGGAAGGCTATCTTGTGCGGCGTGTTCAAGGTGCGATAACTCCCAATTTATTTGGCGGCTATCTGCTATGAACTCTTTTGTCCTTTTTAAGGTTTTTGCGGAGGTGAGGGTGAATGTTTTGCCCGGGAGGGCAAAAAAGAGGGAGAGGAGGTGCTTTTTGCAAAAAAGCACCTCCTCTCCCTCACGTCATTTCCGTTTTTTCTTGGCCGAAAAGCCGAACCCGCCGATGCGGCGGCCGAGGGCGAAGTATTCCCCGTGGGCGTAGGCGCAGAGCCCGGCGCGGCTCATATGGAGCTTGCCCTTTTCGTCCAGCAGAGCATCGTCGGCGTAAACCGCCACGATGTCGGCAATGAACATATCGTGCGTGCCCAGCGGCACGACCTCGGTAACGCGGCAGCAAAGGGACATGGGGCACTCCGCAATGAGGGGGACGGAAACCTCCTCCACGGTGTGCTTGGTCAGCTTGCATTTGGCGAACTTATCCACCTTGGCGCCGGTGTACATGCCGCAGAAATCAGCGGCGCGCACCAGCGTGGAGGGAGTCAGGTTCAGCACGAACTCGCCGCTCTCTTTGATCAGATGATGGGAATGGCGACTGGGGCGCACCGAAATGTAGGTTTTAGGCGGCTGGGTGTTGAGAATACCCGTCCAGGCCACGGTAATGATGTTGGCGTCGTCACCGCTGCCACAGGTGACCATCACCGGCGGGACGGGAGCCAGCATAGCGCCGCCCTTGAATTTCACTTTTTCCATAGGATCCCCCTTAAAATTCCACGCGCCAAACCGCGTTTGCGCGCCCCGTTACGGGGTTAATGTCAAAAATCGCGCCCTCGGCACGGATGGGACCGTCGGCCACGGTGAAGCGGTGGGGCATGTGGGTGCGCATTTTTTCAATGACGTCGGCAGGGGTCACCCCCAGGATGCTCTCCACGGGGCCCGTCATGCCGAGATCGGTGAGATATCCCGCCCCGTTTGGCAGGATTCTGGCATCCGCGGTGGGCACGTGGGTGTGGGTGCCGAAGATGGCGGCGAAGCGCCCGTCAAAGTATCTGGCCAGTGCCAGCTTCTCCGAGGTGGCCTCGGCGTGGATGTCCAGCACCGCCAGATCGTAGCGGCGGGCGTTTTGCTGCAGCTCCCGCTCCACGGAACGGAAGGGATCGTCCATCGCGTCCATGAACACGGAGCCCGAAACGTTCACCACCAGCACACGCCACCCCTCCGGGGAGGTGATGATGCGGCTGCCCTCGCCGGGGCAGGCGCCGGGGTAGTTGCAGGGACGGATGACGGCGGGGCTATCCTGCAGATAGGTGTGGATATCCCGTCGGTCAAAAATATGATTGCCGGAGGTGATGAGATCCACCCCGGCGGAGAGCAGCGCGTCGGCGGCGCGGGGGGAAAGGCCGTGAATGTCACAGACGTTCTCGCCGTTGGCAAGAACCAGATCCACTCCCAGCTCCCGGCGCTTGGGCCAAAGCGTTTTTTCCAGATACGCGAGAGCTTTTTCCCCCACGATATCTCCCAGTGCTAAAATTTTCATTGCAATATCTCTTTCTATGGCGCGTGGCGCCGGACTCCGTTTAGTATATCACAAACGCGGTCAAATTGCAAGCCCCTGCGGTCTGTGACTAATTTTCAAAGAAAAATGTCCAAAAACCGCTTGACGATTTGCCGTCGTATCCTCTATAATATAAGCAACGACTCAAAAGCCCCG
>SVTA01000058.1 GCA_015064005.1 Oscillospiraceae bacterium | reverse complement strand
GGAGGCGCCCGTTGCGGTGCATCGCATATTGCTTGGCGCCGGTGTGGTGCTGCTGGAGGGCGTGCGGCTTGCCGCGGTGCCGGAGGGCGCGTATTTCCTGTTTGCCGCGCCGCTTTTGCTGGGCGGTGCCGACGGCGCTCCCTGTCGCGCTTTGCTGATACGGGAACCGAGCATGAAGGGAGGGGGAGCGTATGCCGCTGAAGCTGATCCGTGAGGATATCACCAGACTGCGCTGTGACGCGGTGGTCAATCCCACCAACGAAATGCTGGAGCCGGGCGGCGGTGTGGACGCCGCACTGCATCACGCCGCAGGGCCGCAGCTGCTTGCTGCCTGCCGCAAGTCGGCTCCGCTGCGAGTGGGAGCGGTGGCGGTGACGCCGGGCTTTGCCTTGCCCGCCAAATATGTGATCCACACCGTCGGCCCCCTTTGGCGGGGCGGCACCCACGGCGAGCGGGAGCAGCTGGCCTCCTGCTACAGCGAGGCGCTTTCCGCGGCGGCGGCGCTGCACTGCGAGAGCATCGCCTTCCCCCTCATCGCCTCCGGCACCCTCGGCTATCCCAAGGGGCAGGTGCTGCGGGTGGCCACGGAGGTGATCGAGGCATTTTTGCGGAATGCGGAAATGACGGTATATATTGTGGTCTACGACAAGACCGCTTATGAGATCAGCCAGGCACTTTTTTCAGAGGTCACCGCCTTTGTGGACGATCACTACGTGGAGGCGCTGTGCTATTCCCGCAGCTGCCGCATGATGCAGGCGGAGGAGATCCCCGTCGGCATTCCCGCGACGGAGGAGCTGTCCATCGGCGCGCCCACGCTGGAGGAGGCGCTGGCCCATCTTGACCGCGGCTTCGCGGAAACGCTGTTTTTTTACATTGATCAGAAGGGTCTCACCGACGTGGAATGCTACAAGCGCGCAAATGTGGACAAAAAGACCTTTTCCAAGATCAAATGCAACAAGCAATACCGCCCCAGTAAGGTGACGGCGGTCTCCTTTGCCATCGCCCTGCGCCTGTCGCCGGCGGAAACCGAGCATCTGCTGAACACCGCGGGCATGGCGCTGTCGCGGAGCAGCAAATTCGACGTGATCATCGAGTATTTCATCACCACCGGCAATTATAAGGACATCTTTGAGGTCAACGAAGCGCTGTACCAGTTTGACCAGCAAACGCTGGGTGTATAAAGGTCGCCCGACGAGCGACCACGCCTCCTTTTTTTCGTGTTACAATAAGGACACAACAAAAAAGGAGGCTTTTATCATGAAGCAAAGCAACAAAACCGAGATCGTTTTCATTCTGGATCGCAGCGGCTCCATGGCCGGCCTTGAGTCGGATACGGTGGGCGGCTTCAACGCCATGATCGACAAGCAGAAAAGGGCGGAGGGCGAGGCAGTGGTCTCCGCCGTGCTGTTCCATAACCGCAGTCAGGTGATCTACGACCGCGTGCCCGTTAACGCGGTGTGCCCCATGACCGAGGATGACTATCAGGTTGGCGGCTGCACGGCACTGCTGGATGCCATTGGCGGTGCCATTCACCACATCGGCAACGTGCATAAGTACGCCCGCCCGGAGGACGTGCCCGCCCACACGGTGTTTCTCATTACCACCGACGGTATGGAGAACGCCAGCCACCGCTACGGCAGCGCCGAGGTCAAGCAAATGATCCGGAAAAAGCAGGAGGAGTGCGGATGGGAGTTCATCTTCCTTGGCGCCAACATCGACGCGGTGGAAACGGCAGGGGGACTCGGCATCCGACCGGAGCGGGCGGTGAATTACCGTGCCGACAGCCGCGGCACCAGAGTGACCTTCGAGGCCATGTCGGAGGCCATTCACGCCGTGCGGGCCGGAGAGGATCTTGACAGTGCCTGCTGGCGCAAACGGATCGACAAGGATTTTAAGGAAGGGAAGTGATCGTATGCTCGGAGCCGTGTTCGGCGACGTGGTGGGCTCTGTTTATGAGTTCCATAATATCAAAACCAAGGAGTTTCCTCTTTTTGGAGAAGGCTGCTTTTTTACCGACGATACCGTGATGACGGTGGCGGTGGCCGAGGCGCTTTTGGACTACACCCCCGGCGAGCCGAGAGAGCGGCTGCAGGCGCGGCTGGTGCGTCTGATGCGGGAGTACGGCCGGCGCTATCCGGATGCCGGCTACGGCGGACGCTTTTCGGAGTGGCTGCGTCGGCCGGAAATGGGAGCCTACCACAGCCTCGGCAACGGCTCCGCCATGCGGGTCGCCCCCGTAGCCTACGTGGCGACCTCTCCGGAGGAGGCGACGGCTCTTGCCACGGCGACGGCGGAGGTCACTCATGATCATCCGGAGGGTATCAAGGGCGCGGTGGCCACCGCAGGCACCGTATATCTTGCCGCAAACGGCGCCTCCAAGGCCGAGATCCTCGCCTTTTTGCGGCGCTATTACCCGATGACGCGCACCGTAGATGAGATCCGCCCCACCTACGCCTTCAACGAGACCTGCGAGGCTACCGTGCCCGAGGCAATGCAGGCATTTTTGGAGTCCACCTCCTTTGAGGACGCCATCCGCACCGGCATTTCCCTTGGCGGTGACAGCGACACGCTCTGTGCCATCTGCGGCAGCGTGGCGGAGGCCTATTACGGTATGACGGAGGGGGAGCAGCAACAGGCGCTCTCCTATCTTGACGCCCCGCTTACCCAAGTGACGGAGCGGTTTCTCGAAAAATATCCCCGTTGCGGCAGGAGGCCGTAACGGAAAAGGATCCGAGGCACGTTCGTGCCTCGGATCCTTTTTTAGTTGTAAAAAGCCTTCTCAAAGCCGGTAGGTGGCGTTCCATTTTTTGATGATCCACTTGTCACCCGTGCGGACCAGCACCGAAACGCCGCAGTTTTCCATGCCGCCGATGGGATGGCGCCCCAGCAGATAGCGGGTGGCCGCGCTGATGGCGCCGCCGTGGCTGACGATGCAGATGCTCCCGTCCTCGTGCTCCGGGAGGACGCGCTCCAGGAATTTTCCCATCCGCGCCTCCAGCATGTCGAGGTTCTCTCCGCCGAAGGGCACGAAATTGCCCACCGCGCGGTTTTTGGTAAACTCCTCGCCCCAGAGCGCGGCGCATTGCGCGGGGGTCTTCAGCACCGCCTCGCCCACGTTCATTTCGCAGATTTCGTCGCTGTATTCGGGGGTATAGCCGGGCAGCGCCAGCGCCGCCGTATCCATGGCGCGGCTGAGGGTGCTGCAATAGACCTTATCCAATTTAACGTCGGCAAAAAGCGGCGCGGTGGCTGCCGCCTGCATACGTCCCTTTTCGGTCAGAGGCACGTCGCATTGACCGCCGAAAAAGCCGCCCACGTTGCTTTCGGCCTCGCCGTGGCGCAAAAAATAGATCGTCTGATACATAACCCGTTACCTCCGGAGAAAAGATTGCCTTCATTTTACCATTTTTCGGCAGACGTGTCAAGAAGGGATCGGTTTTTTATATGACCTGCGGTAGGTTTTGTGGATTTTCACGCTTTCGCATCGAAAAATCTCACCGCTCCGCTTTACTTTTTTTATATATTGTGTTATACTAAATTATGTATGCGCTTTACGCTCGAAAGGGAGGGATACGGTATGAGCGACGGAAAATTTCATCTGAAAAGTGCCTTTCGGCCCACGGGTGACCAGCCCGAGGCCATCAAGGCCCTGACGGCGGGGCTGGACGCGGGGATGCGCTATCAGACGCTGCTTGGCGTTACCGGCTCGGGCAAGACCTTCACCATGGCCAACGTGATCGCCGCCGTCAACCGTCCCACGCTGATTCTGGAGCCCAACAAGACGCTCGCCGCCCAGCTTTGTTCCGAGATGCGGGAGTTCTTTCCCGACGCGGCGGTGGAGTTTTTCGTCTCCTATTACGACTACTACCAGCCCGAGGCATACATCCCCGGGCGGGATATGTATATCGAGAAGGATGCCTCCATCAACGACGATATCGATCGCCTGCGCCACAGCGCCACCTCCGCGCTGCTGGAGCGCCGCGACGTGATCATTGTGGCCAGTGTTTCCTGCATCTATTCCCTTGGTGACCCGGTGGAGTACAGCAATCTGGTGATCTCCCTGCGCCCCGGTATGGAAATGTCGAGGGACGAGCTGACGCGGCGGCTGGTATCCATTCAGTACGAGCGCAACGATCTGAACTTCACCCGCAACAAGTTCCGCGTGCGGGGCGATACGGTGGATATCTTTCCCGCAGGGCTCGGCGAGACCGGTGTGCGGGTGGAATTCTTTGGCGATGAGATCGACCGCGTGACGGAGTTTCGAGCCGTGACGGGTGAGGTGATCCGCGACCTGCATTATTTCGGCGTGTTCCCGGCCACCCACTATGCGGTATCCGAGGATAAGCGGGAGGCTGCCCTTGCCGAGATCGGCGGAGAAATGCTGGAGCGCGTGGCGTATTTTGAAAGCGAAAACAAGCTCATCGAGGCGCAGCGCATTGCAGAGCGCACCAAGTACGATATCGAAATGCTCCGCGAGGTGGGCTACTGCTCCGGCGTGGAGAACTATTCCCGCATTCTGTCCGGCCGCCCCGCCGGCTCTACCCCCTATACGCTGCTGGATTATTTCCCCAAGGATTATCTGATGATCGTGGATGAATCCCACGTGATGCTGCCCCAGGTGCGGGGTATGAGCGGCGGCGACACCGCCCGCAAGAAGAATCTGGTGGATTTCGGCTTCCGCCTCCCCTCCGCCTACGATAACCGCCCGCTGTATTTCCACGAGTTTGAGGAGCGCATCGGCCAGGCGATTTTGGTCAGCGCCACGCCGGCGGAGTTTGAAAGGCAACATTCCTCTCAGGTGGTGGAGCAGATCATCCGCCCCACGGGACTGCTTGATCCCGAGGTGGACGTACGTCCCATTGAGGGGCAGGTGGATGATCTGATGGGCGAGATCCGTCTGCGGGCGGCGAAAAACGAGCGCGTGCTGGTGACCACCCTCACCAAGCAGATGGCGGAGGATCTCACCTCCTATTTTGAGGAAAACGATATCCGTGTGCGCTATATTCATCACAACGTGGAGACCATCGAGCGCATGGAGATCATCCGCGACCTGCGCCTTGGAAAATTCGACGTGCTGGTGGGCATCAATCTGCTCCGCGAGGGGCTTGATCTGCCGGAGGTGTCGCTGGTGGCGATCCTCGATGCGGACAAGGAGGGCTTCCTGCGCACCGAGACCTCTCTCATTCAGACCATCGGCCGTGCCGCCCGAAACGCCTCGGGCAAGGTCATTATGTACGCCGACAGCATCACGGGGGCAATGGATAAGGCCATTTCCGAAACCCGCCGTCGCCGTGCCATTCAGGATGCCTACAATAAAGCCAACGGCATCACGCCCACCACCATCAAGAAGGACGTGCACGATATCATCGATATCGGCAAGGCCACCGAGGACGTGAAGAAAAAGAAGGACGGCAAACGACTTGACCGGAACGAAAAGGCCAAGCTGATCGAAACCCTGACCGCCGAAATGAAGGATGCGGCCAAGCGGCTGGAATTTGAGCAGGCTGCCTTCCTGCGCGACAAGATCCGCGCGCTGCAAGCAGAAAAGTGAGTATATTATGGCAAGTGAACTGAAATTAAAGGGCGTTCGCGTCCACAATCTGAAAAATATAGACGTCACCATTCCAAGGGACAAGCTGGTGGTGCTGACGGGGCTTTCCGGCTCCGGCAAATCCTCCCTTGCCTTTGATACCATCTACGCGGAGGGGCATCGGCGCTTTGTGGAGTCGCTTTCCTCCTACGCGCGTATGTTTCTCGGCCAGTTGGATAAGCCCGATCTTGACAGCATCGAGGGGCTTTCTCCTGCCATTTCCATTGACCAGAAGACCACCTCCAAAAATCCTCGCTCCACCGTTGGCACAGTGACGGAGATCTACGACTATCTGCGCCTCCTGTATGCCCGCATCGGCATTCCGCACTGTCCTGTCTGCGGCAAGGAGATCCGCCAGCAGTCGAAGGATCAGATCGTGGATCGCATTCTCGCCATGCCCGAGGGCACCCGCTTTCTGGTGCTGGCGCCTGTGGTACGCGCCAAGAAGGGCATGCACGAGAAGGTCTTTTCAGACGCCCGCAAGAGCGGCTACGTACGCGTGCGGGTGGACGGCAATATGTATGAGCTTTCCGAGGAGATCAAGCTGGATAAAAATATCAAGCACACCGTGGAGATCGTGGTGGATCGTCTCGTTCTGCGGGGAGATATCCGGGCAAGACTGGGTGACTCGGTGGAAACCGCTCTCACCCTTGCTGACGGCAATCTCCTGATCGCGCCCGTAGCGAGGGAAGGGGAGGAGGCAGCCGAGGAGCTGACCTTTTCCCAGAATTATGCCTGCGAGGAGCACGGCATTTCCTTTGGCGAGCTGGAGCCTCGGATGTTCTCCTTCAATAATCCCCAGGGCGCCTGCCCCCATTGCGCGGGTCTTGGCGAGATGCGCCGCATCGCGGTGTATAAGCTGATCCCGGATGACACGCTTTCGCTCTCCAAGGGCGCCATCGCCGTCAACGGCTTCAAGAGTCTTACCGCCGCCGATGGCTGGAACGGCCCGCTGTTTGCCGCCGTGGGAGAAAAATACGGCTTCACCATGGATATGCCGGTAAAGGACTTCACCAAGGAGCAGATGAATGTGCTGTATTACGGCACGGGCGACGAGAAATACCATATCGTCCGCTATTTCGGTGGTGAGGAGCATGAGCAGATCGTGCCCTTTGAGGGGCTGGTGCCTATGATCGAGCGCCGCATGAACATGAACGTCATCGGCGAGTATTACGACGAATTTATTGAGGATGCCCCCTGTCCCGAGTGCGGCGGCAAGCGGCTTTCCAAAACCGTGCTGGCCGTCACCGTGGGCGGCAAGAATATCGACGATTTCTGCAACCTTTCCGTGAAGGACGCGCTGGATTTCGTCAATGGGCTGGTGCTGACTCCCACCGAGGAGACCATCGCGAGGGAGATCCTCAAGGAGGTGCGCTCCCGCCTTGGCTTTCTGATCAGCGTGGGACTGGATTATCTGACCCTTGCCCGTCGCGCCGGCACCCTTTCCGGCGGTGAGGCGCAGCGCATCCGTCTGGCCACCCAGATCGGCTCCTCGCTGATGGGCGTGCTGTATATTCTCGACGAGCCCAGCATCGGCCTGCACCAGCGGGATAACGGCAAGCTGATCCGTACCCTGCAGCGTCTGCGGGATCTCGGCAACAGCGTGCTGGTGGTGGAGCATGACGAGGAGACCATGGAGGCCGCGGATTTCATCGTGGATATTGGCCCCGGCGCCGGCGTGCATGGCGGCGAGGTGGTGGCGGCCGGCACTCCGCAGGAGCTCATGGCGAACGAGCGCTCTCTGACGGGCGCCTATCTCTCCGGCAGGCTTCGCATTCCCGTGCCCACTGAGCGCCGTCCCGGCAATGGGCATTTCCTCCGCGTGCGCGGCGCGCGGCAGAACAATCTGAAGGGCATTGACGTGGAGATCCCACTCGGTACGCTGACCGCCGTGACCGGCGTTTCGGGCTCCGGCAAGTCCTCTCTCGTCAATGGCATTCTCTATCCTTATCTCGCCCGCAAGCTGAATCGGGCAGCCACCTTTGCCGGCCCTCACGACAGTGTGGAGGGCGTGGAGCATCTGGATAAGGTCATCGACATCGACCAGAGCCCCATCGGCCGTACCCCCCGCTCCAACCCCGCTACCTACACCGGCCTCTTTAACGAGATCCGAGATCTCTTTGCCAAAACGCCGGAGGCGAGAGCCCGCGGCTACACGGGCGGACGCTTCTCCTTCAATGTGAAGGGCGGCCGCTGCGAGGCCTGCGAGGGCGACGGCGTGAAGAAGATCGAAATGCACTTCCTGCCCGACGTGTACGTCACCTGCGACGTCTGCCGGGGCAAGCGCTATAACCGCGATACGCTGGATGTGCACTATAAGGGCAAAACCATTGCCGACGTGCTGGAGATGACGGTGGAGGAGGGGCTTGCCTTCTTTGACGGCATCCCCTCCATCAGGCGCAAGCTGCAGACCATGTACGACGTGGGTCTGGGCTATATCGCCATTGGCCAGTCCTCCACCACCCTTTCGGGCGGTGAGGCGCAGCGCATCAAGCTGGCCACCGAGCTTTCCAAGCGCAGCACGGGCAAGACCGTTTATATTCTCGACGAGCCCACCACGGGTCTGCACAGCGCGGACGTGGCCAAGCTGATTCTGATGCTGCAGCGGCTGGTGGATGCAGGCAATACCGTGCTTGTGATCGAGCATAATCTGGACGTGATCAAAACCGCCGATCACATCATTGACTTGGGCCCCGAGGGGGGCGACGGCGGCGGCACCGTGGTAGCCACGGGCACGCCGGAGGCGGTGGCGGAGATTCCCGGCTCCTATACCGGCGAGTATCTGAAAAAATGGCTGAGGAGGGAAGGATAATGGAATTTGTGGCAACCTGCCTTTTTGGCCTTGAAAAGCAGCTGGGGGAGGAGATCGACGCCCTCGGCTGCCGGCGCCTCCATACCATGGACGGCCGCGTGACCTTCAGCGGTGAGGCGGCGGATATCGCCCGCGCCAACATTCGCTTGCGGCTGGCGGAGCGTATCTATATTAAAATAGGAAGCTTTCCCGCTCGCAGCTTTACCGAGCTCTTCGACGGCGTCCGTGCCCTGCCGTTTGAGGATTACATCGGCCCCGACGACGCCTTTCCCGTCAAGGGGCACGCCATCAAAAGCACGCTGTTTTCCGTCCCCGACTGTCAAAGCATCGTGAAAAAGGCCGCCGTGGAGCGACTTTCCGCCGCTTACGGTATTCAGTGGTTCTCTGAGGAGGGCGCCAAGTATCAGATCGAATTTTTCATTTTCAAGGACGAGGCCACGCTGATGATCGACACCAGCGGCGTGGCGCTGCATAAGCGGGGGTACCGTCCCGCAGCCGGTGCCGCCCCCCTGCGGGAAACGCTGGGAGCCGCGCTGGCGCTGACCACCCGCCCCCGCACCGATACGCTGCTGTGGGATCCCTTCTGTGGCTCGGGCACCATCGTCATTGAGGGTGCAATGATCCTGCGGAATATCGCCCCCGGCCTCGGTCGGCAGTTTGCGGCAATGGAATACGATTGCCTCGACCATCGGATGTGGCGGCTTGCTGCCGAGGAGGCGAGGGACTTGGAGAGAAGGGGAGAGCCGGTGGAGCTTTTCGGCTCCGATATCGACGACCGCGTGCTGCAATATGCAAGAGAAAACGCAGAGCGTGCGGGCGTTGCTGACTGCATCCGTTTCTTTCATGCGGATGCCCGCCGCATTGAAAAGCCCGACCGCCGCGGCACCCTGATCTGCAACCCGCCTTACGGCGAGCGGATGATGGAGCTGCGGGAGGTGGAGGCACTGTACCGCGAGATCGGCAAGACATTTACGCGCTTTGCGCCGTGGCAGGTCTACGTGCTGACCTCACACCCGCAGCTGGAGCGCTTTTACGGCCGTCGCGCAGATAAGAAAAAGCGGCTCTACAACGGCATGATCCCTTGTGACCTGTATCAATTCTTTCGCCCCGTCGAAACATAAAAAGTGGCGCCGTTTTGCAAAACGGCGCCGTTTTTCTTGCATGCTTTTGAACTATATTGCGAATTTTGCGGAACTTTTGATATTTTTTTGCGATTTTTTGAAAAATTTTTGAAAAACACTTGCATTTTTGAGAAACGTGTGATACAATAAGTGAAAAGTGTTAAAAAAATAACAAACACAATGCAACAAAGGAGATTATCATGCTGTCATTTCTCTCTGATTATGCCGAGCCCGGCGTGCTTGCGCTTTGCGGTATTGGCATTTTGCTCGCTTGCTTTTTGATCTGGGGCATCAAGCGCGTCCGTGTGGAAAACGACCGGATGAACGAGATCGCCTCCTATATCAAAAAGGGCGCTATGGCGTATCTCTATCGCCAATACCGCACCCTTGCCATTTTCCTTGTTGTGATGTTCTGTGCTTTGGCCTTTTTACCGGGGCTGGGGCTTGATCTTGCCGGAGCCTTCCTGTTTGGCGCGGTGCTTTCCGTGGTGGCCGGCTATCTCGGTATGCGTACCGCCGTCATTTCCAACGTGCGCACCGCAGCCGAGGCGCGTAATGGCATTTCCGCTGCCTTCCGCGTGGCCTTCTCCGGCGGCGCGGTGATGGGCATTTTCGTGGTGACCCTTGGCGCCTTCGGCATTGCGCTGCTTTCGCTTCTCACCGATAACACCAACGTGCTGACCGGCTTCTCTCTCGGTGCCAGCTCCATTGCGCTCTTCTGCCGTGTGGGTGGCGGTATCTATACCAAGGCCGCCGACGTGGGCGCAGACCTGGTAGGTAAGGTAGAGGCGGGCATCCCCGAGGACGACCCCAAGAACCCCGCCGTGATCGCCGATAACGTTGGCGATAACGTAGGCGACGTGGCCGGCATGGGCGCAGACCTGTTCGAGAGCTACGTGGGCTGTATCGTGGCAGCCATGCTGCTGGTGGGTGTGACCCCCGATATGGGCGTCAGCCGCTCGCACATCATGCTGCTGGTTGCGGGCGGTCTGTTCGCTTCTCTGGTAGGCATTGTGCTGGTTCGCCTGCTGAAGGTGAAGAACGCAGCCCTCGGCCTGAATATCGGCACCTACACCTCCTCGGCGCTGCTGGTCATTTTCTCGCTTTTGTTGTTTTTCAAGGATATCAAGATCTTTTTCGGCGTGCTGTCCGGCATTGTGGCAGGCGTGCTGATCGGTAAGATCACTGAGATCTACACCTCCTCCGGCTACAAGACCGTGAAGGAGATCGCCAAGTCCGGTGAGACCGGCTACGCCACGAACATCCTTTCCGGCTACGCTGCCGGCATGAAGAGCACGGCGCTGCCGCTGCTGGTGATCGTGCTTGCCATCATCGTTTCCTACCGTATGGCAGGCGGCGTTGGTGTTGTTCTTGCGGCGCTGGGTATGCTGACAACCGTGGGTATGGTCATTTCCGTGGATGCCTATGGTCCCATTGCGGATAACGCAGGCGGCATTGCGCAGATGAGCGGCCTTGACGCCTCTGTGCGTGAGATCACCGATAATCTGGATAGCGTGGGCAACACCACCGCGGCCATCGGCAAGGGCTTTTCCATCGGCTCTGCGGCCCTCACCTCCCTTGCGCTGATCGCCTCCTACGGCAGCGCCGTGGATCTGGGCACCAAGGTGGATCTGCTGGACGCCAACTTCCTCGGCGGCCTGCTGATCGGCGGCATGCTTTCCTTCCTGTTCTCGGCGCTCACCATCAATTCCGTTTCCCGCGCGGCCAACGATATGATCAACGAGGTGCGCCGTCAGTTCCGGGAGCATCGCGGTATCATGGAGGGAACCGAGACCCCCGATTACGAAAAGTGCGTGGATATCAGCACCAAGGCTGCCATCCGCGAAATGATCCTGCCCGGCGTTATTGCCATTGCAGCCCCCTTGCTGGTGGGTCTCCTGCTGGGTAAGATCGCGCTGGCCGGTCTGCTCATCGGCGCGACGCTGACCGGTATCCTGCTTGCCATTTCTATGTCCAACTCCGGTGGCGCTTGGGATAACGCCAAGAAGTACATCGAAGAGGGCAACCACGGCGGCAAGGGCAGCGAGGCCCACAAGGCGGCCGTCATGGGCGATACCGTTGGCGACCCCCTCAAGGATACCGCCGGCCCCTCCCTCAATATTCTCATCAAGCTGATGAGCATTGTGGCAGTGGTATTCGCGCCCCTGTTTATGTAATCTGAAGATCCCCTGCGGCACCCTGTGCCGCGGGGGATTTTTTACGAGCGGGAGGATAATGTGCTTGACAAAGCAGATCCTTCGCTTTATAATGTAGACAAATATAGCTTTGCGAGGTGCCTTATGAACAAAATCACGGAATACGTCATTGTCATTTCTGCTGCCGCCACCACCAACGAGCGTCGCGCGGCCTCCTTCTTGCGTGAAAACATCAAGCTGGTCTGCGGCAAAGCACCGGAGATCCGCCAGGACAGCGCCGCGCCCGTGCCCTGCGAGATCGTGGTGGGTAAAACCAGCCGTGAGGTGCTGGACGGCGTGTCCTTTCCCCGTTCCCGCGAGGGGGTGTGGGAATATGAGCTGCGCCTGGTGAACAAGCGTCTGTATCTGACCGGCCTCGGCGTGGCGCCGGAGGTGGAGCCGCCCTATACCTCCGCTTACCGCAAGCTGGATGACGGCTGCGTGGGCACGGTGCTGGCCGCTTATCATTTCGTGGAGGATATTCTCGGCTATCAGTTTGTGTATGCTACCTTTGACGCTTTCCCGGAAAACGAGGCGCTGGAGATGCCGGAGCAGTATGCCTATTCCTTTACGCGTGCCGCCTTTCGCCGTCAGCTGCCACAGAAGATGGAGGGAGCGGCCCTGCATTTCCTGCAGTGCTCCGAGCGACTGGATTGGAACAATCAGAGCTTTATTATCCAAACGGCGGCAGGCAAGCTGATCGTTTTTGACGGCGGCCATCCGGAGGAAACCGAGCGTCTGCTTCGCTCACTGGAGCATCTTGCGGGCGGCAAAAAGCCCCACGTCAGCGCGTGGTTCTTTTCCCATCTGCACGACGATCATTACGGCGTATATCGGACGCTCTGTGAAAACGAGGCGCTCCGCGCGCGGCTTGGGGTAGAAAAATTCTACTGCCACCTGCTGCCGGAGGAGTTTTATACCAAGCTCTCGCCGGAGGCGAGGGAGGGCTACGCCGCCGTGCGCCGTTTGCTGCTGGAATCTGCCAATACCGTGGGCGCCGAGGTGGTGACGGTGCAGAAGGGCGACGTGATCGAGCTTGATGAGATCTCCTTTGAGGTGATCCACGTGCCGGATATGGCCTTTGCCACCAAAATGAACATGAACGACTCCAGCGTGGTGTATAAAATGACCTGCGGCGGGCAGTCGGTGCTGTTTTTGGGCGATGCGGAATGGGTGTGCAGCAACGACCTGCTGGAAAATTGCCGTGAGAGTCTGAAGAGCGACGTGGTGCAGGTGGGGCACCACGGCTGCGGAAACGTATCCCGCGAGTGCTACGAGGCCATCGGCGCCACCGCCTATCTCTGGCCCATCGGCCCGCGCTTCTGGTACGGAGAGAGCGGGGAAGGGTTAAACACCCACAACACCGGCGTCATTCGCTCCCGTGTGTATATGAAGGAAATCGGCGTCAAGCCGGAAAACGTCTACGTGAATATGGATCGTATCATCTCACTTCCGCTTCCGCTCCCGTTGGCATAAGCGGGGAAGGAATCACATCGGAGAAGGAGGAGGGCACTTTTGCAAAAGCGCCCTCCTCCTTCTCTTTCTTTGCCCCATCGGGGCAAAGAAATTCACTACCTCCACCTCCAAAACCTTCAAAAAAGGGGACAACGCACATCGCGGGCAGACGGAATGATAAGTTTTGATTTGTCGAGGAGCGGGATTCTCTCCCTCCGTCTTGCTACGCAAGCCACCTCCCTCGTCAGAGGGAAGCTGACGATATCTGTCGCACTGTACCTCTTTCCCGTGTTCTGTTTTTACTTGCAATGTTACGCATAACGAATGCCTCCCTCTGACGAGGGAGGTGGCGCCGTAGGCGACGGAGGGAGAGATAACTATATTGCCAATCAACGCCAAATTTTAATTGTTCACTTTTTGCGCACAAGCTTTTTTGTGGTAAGTTTTGATCAAACTTTTTCAAAAGTTTGCGGGTGTGGGCAGCGCCCACAAAAAGGGCGTTTCTTTTTGATCACTTTTTCTTTGCGCCTCGGGTGTCAAAGAAAAAGTGGGCGTGGAGTCTGATGTTGCCATGCGGCGATGATATCAAATCCGGCAATAAATTGTTAATGCTAAAGCTTGACACCTCATCCGTCAGCCGACAAGCGGCTGCCACCTTCCCCCACTGGGGAAGGCTAAAATTAGTACGCTTCGCTAAGATAAAATGAGTGAGAAAATCATCCTACAGTGGATAAGCAAGCAGAT
>SVTA01000057.1 GCA_015064005.1 Oscillospiraceae bacterium | reverse complement strand
GCCGCCTTCGGCGGCTACACCTCATCAGTCACCTGCGGTGACAGCTTCCCCTCAAGGGGAAGCCTTCCGTAGTAAGTGCGCCTCACCGACAAATCAAAATTTGAAGCCAGGCGGTGTTCGCTATGAACACGCCCGATCTCTTTGCTTCAGATTTTTGGGGTGGAGGTGCAGGAGGAGGGGCCTTTTGCAAAAGCCCCCTCCTCCCGCTTCCGCTTTATTTGCAAAATATCCGATGGGGGATTGTATATTTCTGCGCACCGTGATATAATGAGGGCAGTATCATGGCATTTGCCAAGGAGGAACGACGGATGATCAACAGACAGCTGGATGAAAAGGCCACTGCGTGGCTTGCGGCGCATAGAGAGAAGATTTTAGAGATGTGGATGGATCTGGTGCGGATCCCCTCGGTGCAAGCTCCGGCAGAGCCGGGGGCACCCTTTGGGGCCGCCTGCGCTGCGGCACTGGAGAGATCCGCCTCCCATCTTGCCGCGCTGGGGCTGCCCGTGGTACATCGTCGCGCCGACGGCTACGCCTTTGCGGACGTGGGCGAGGGCGCGCAGTGCGTGGGGCTCTTCGGTCATAGCGACGTGGTGCCCGTGGGCGAGGGCTGGCTCTATACCAAGCCCTTCGAGCCGATCGTCCGTGACGGGCGCCTCATCGGCCGCGGCGCCTCGGATAACAAATCCGGCATTATGGCGTCCTGGTGCGTGGCGGCCATGCTGAAAGCGCTTGACGTGCCGCTCAGGAACCGCTTGCGCGTGTTCGTTGGCTCCAACGAGGAAAGCGGTATGAAGGATATCGAGGCCTACGTCAAGCACGAGGAAATGCCCGCCGTCAGTCTGGTGCCGGATAGCTCCTATCCCTGTGGCCTTGGGGAAAAGGGCATTTTGCGGATGTGGGTGAAATGCGAAATACCCTTTGCCGCCGTGCGCTCCATGGAGGGCGGCGATGCGTTCAACATCGTGCTGGATCAGTTGGATGCCGTGTTGGAGCCAAACGACGCCTTGGCCGCCGAGCTGAGGGAGCGGTGTGCCGGTGACGGACGCTACAGCGTCGAAATTGCCGCCGACAGCAGCATTCTGCTGCAGTCACGGGGCGTGGCAAAGCACGCAGCCTCCCCCGAGGATTCCGTAAATGCCACCTGGCTGATGGCGACGCTTCTTTCCTCCTGCGAGGCGTTGCCCCAAAGCGATCGGCAGATCCTTTCCGTGGTGGCAGACTACCTGCAGGACCCTCATGGCAAGGCGCTGGGCATTGCCCACGAGGACGAGATCTTCGGACACCTCACCGCTGCCAACGGTATGGTTGCGCTGGAGGAGGGATACCTGAAGCTGAGCCTTGACGTGCGCTACGGTACCTCTCTTGCGCCCGAGGTGCTGGAGGAGGGGCTCTGCCGCGCCTGGCAGGAAAAGGGCTTTGCCGTTTCGTATCTCGAAAACCGCGGCGGCTACGTGGCCGATCCCACAAGTCCTGTGCCCGGCGTGCTGAAGGCAGTGGTGGAGGAGCTTGCCGGCAAGGAAATGAATTGTTATCGGATGCGGGGCGGCACCTACGGGCGCTATCTCAAAAACGCCTTCCCGGTGGGCACCGCGCTCTTCCACGCAGACCGCCAGCCTATCCCTGCCATGCCTGCCGGGCACGGCGGCGCGCATCAGCGGGATGAGGCGGCCGACATCGAGGGCTTTTTCCTCGGCGTGCGCGTGCTGCTGCAGTGCGTGCTGGCCGTGGACGGGTTGTTGGATTGAAATAGAAAGAGGGAGCGCGATGGCAGAAGCCATCGCGCTCCCTCCTTTGGTTTTCACCCCCTGCTGCCGTTTTCATATACTGAAAAGGGAAAGGGGTGATCGGATGCAACTGGATCGCAATATGCTAAACAAGCTGCTGTCCCTGAACGATAAGCAGCTGGAGGCGGTGGTGCGTCGCTTTGCCGAGGAATACGGGCTTGACCTTTCGCAGTTCCACGTCAGTCCCGGCAACATGGAAAGCCTGCGGCAGGCGCTGCGCACCGCCACGGACGAGGAGCTGCTGCAGCTGCGCACGCAGATGGGCGAGGGGAGGCGGCGAATGTGAGCGAGCAGCTGCCGCCGGAGGGTGGCCTTGATGAGGCGGAGTTTTCCGCGCTGATGGAAAGCGTTGGCACCGTAGCGCCTCTTTTGCGGGGGATTCTGGGCGGTAAGGTCGGAGAGGGTGGCGGAAAATGCAGCCGGCGCGAGGCGCTGCTGTTGGCGCTGAAGCCCTATCTTTCCCCGGAGCGGTGCGACATGGTGGAGTATCTCATTCGGATGAGTCGGATCAGCGATCTTTTGCGGTCGCTGCAGTAAAGGAGGGTGCATGTACGTACAACCTGCAGCCGAGGGGCCCTTTGCCCGTGGGGGGAGGGGGGAACCCGTTTTCGTGCCGGAGGGCTACAGTGGCAGCGCCTTCGAGCGTGCATCGGAGGCGCCGGAAGCGGCTGAGATGCCTGCCGTAAAGGAGGAGAGCGTTCCTTTGACGGAAGAGGCTCCGGCGACTGCCGAGTCGCCTGCGGAGGAGGCAGCCCCTGCCTCCGGCGGCCTTTTTTCACGCGTTCCGCTGCTTTCCTCCCTTCTGCCGCCCCGGCGGCGGAGCAGAGAAGGGGGGAGCAGCGATCTGCTGACCTTGGGGCTGCTGCTTTTGCTGCTTCGGGAGGATGGGGAAAACGACCTCCTGCCCTTGTTGCTGCTGCTTTTGTTCTGGAACTGAAAAAAGCGCTGTGCCCGCGGGCACAGCGCTTTTTTGCTTTTACTTGTAAAGCGGCTCGGTATAGACGCCTGCAGCGTGCAGCGCCTTGAAGGAGTCGATCACGGCGTATTTATCCTCCTGATAGGTGACGCCAAACCAGCGGTCGTGGGTGGTCAGCACCTCAACGGTGGCCTCGCCCTTCTGGATCATACCGTCGATGACGGCGGGCAGCAGGTACTCGGCCTTCACATCCTCGGGCGTAAGGCCGGAGAGGAACTCCACAAAGCCGCGCTCCAGCTCGTCGAAGAAGGCGGGGGTCAGCGCCCACATGTTCATGGAAACGATGGACTGGGGATCAATGGGGGTCTTGACGCCGTCCTTTTCCACAGCGGCACCCTCGCCGTCGTGGACAAGGCCGCCGGTTTCGGTAACGCCGGTGAGATAGCCGTCAGCGCTGACGCGGCATACACCGCGGGTCACGCCGCCGTTTTCGCTGAGGGTGTTCTTGAGGATGAAGCCGGGCATGCAGAAGGCGTTGCCCTTGTTGGCGTTCTTTACGAGGAAATCGTGGGCGAGGCGGAAGCCCTCCTTGCCGTAGTAGTCGTCGGCGTTGATCACAAGGAACGGCTCGTTGACGATGCCCTTGCAGGAAAGCACGGCCTGGCCGGTGCCCCAGGGCTTTTTGCGGTCAGCGGGGCAGGTAAAGCCTGCGGGGAGGTTGTCCTTCTCCTGGAAGGCGTAGGCCACGGGGCAGACCTTCTCAATGCGGTTGCCGATGATCTCGCGGAAGTCCTCCTCCAGATCCTTGCGGATGATGAAGACCACGCGGTCAAAGCCTGCCTCCAGCGCATCGTGAATGGAATAATCCATAATGATCTCGCCGCCGGGCCCTACGGGCTCCAGCTGCTTAATGCCCTTGCCGAAGCGAGAGCCGATGCCTGCGGCCATAATCACAAGACTTGTTTTCATATATTTCTCCTTTCGCGGGGATCGCCCGCAATAAATATTTGACAAATTTAAGCGTCGCGACGCCTGTCCGTGCCCTCAATGGCAAGGCCAAGGAGCCTTGCGTCAGCGGATTGCAGCACGTCGTGTGCGCGGCGCAGCTCCCGCGCGCCGGTCTTTTTGGTGGCGGCCACCAGTACGTAGCCGGAAATATGCGCTGACAGCAGTGCTGCCACATCGGGGTCATCGAAATCCACTACAATATAATCCAGCACCTCACTCAGCTGTTGGAGCAGCGCGCCAAAGCGGTCGGTGGCCAGCAGATCCATCGGTGCCTTGCCGGTGCCGCCGGCAAGATACATCACGTCGCCGTCCTCTGTATGGCGCAGCAACGCATCAAGGGAGGGAGCCTCACCTGCCAGGTGCGCATAAAGCCCGGGGGCATCCTCCGCGGTCTGCAGCTTTAGGTCAAGGATCAGCACCTTTTTTTCCGTGGCCGAGAGGGAGCCGGCCAAGGCGCCGGCCAAAAGCCCGGGGGCGCCGTCCACGTCCAGCACACCCACCAAGGGGCAGCGGCTGCTTTTCAGCCGTACCGTCAGATTGGTGCGCAGGGCAAAGAGCCGATCCGGCCGTACCTCACCGAGCAGGGGCAGCTCGGGCAGCGCGCGGGTGATCTCGTCCGCATCCCGCAGGGTGTTGCCAAAGAGGAAGCGGAGAAGGAAAAAGAGATAGGCGAGAAACGCGCCAAGCACACCGGTCAGCGCGCCGATCACCAGAGGATGGGCGGAGCTCTGCGCGGCGGGCAGGGCAGCACCGGCCAGGGTCACGCATTGCATCTCGGCGGAAAGATGAGGCCAGGCGGTTTCGTTGATATAGCCTGCCACCTCGCCCTGCAGGGCGGCGGCCACCGTATCCGCCACGGCGGGATCGGTATGGGTGACTGTTACGCGAATGAGGGTGTTGTCAGAGGTGGCGCTGACCATCCCGCGCAGCTCCTCCCGCGTCATTTGGGGATAAAACGAGGATAGCTTTTCCAGCGTACGGTCATAGAGGCCGTCGCAGGTCTCGATCAGCGTGGCGTATTCCTTGCACAGTGTTTGCACGCTGGCAAGCTGGGAGGTGGTGAGTCCGTTCTTTTTAATGAACTCCTCCCCCTGCATATTGCGCACGTAGTAGGTGGCGTCAGTGGAGTAGGTGGCGGGGATCGCCAGCCGGATGCCGGCGCCGGCGCCAAAGAGAAGAAGCAGCGCCAGCAGGATCGGCAGCCAGTTCTTTTTCAGTACCGCGCCAAAGTCGGCGAGAGTGAGGTATTTGGTTTTCACCGTAAGCACGCTCCCTTCCGTTATTTCTCTCATTATACCACGCCGGCGGCAAAATTGCAACAGAAAAAAATACAATTCTCCAAGCGACTATTGCAAAATTCTGCCGATTATGCTACAATAAAGTCAAGAGCGCACGTTTGGTGCAGCCACGAGAGGTGAAGGGAGGAGAGATCGGTATGCAGCTGACAGCCCCTGCGTTTTTGCTTATATTTTTGCCCATTTCGCTTCTGCTTACGCTGCCGGTGCCCAAAAAGCATCGCTCCAAGGCATTGGCGGTGATCTCCGTCGTTTGGTACGTGCTGGTCAACAGAGAAAATCCCTGGGGCCTTGCCGCTGTTTTCCTGCTTGCGTTGTTTGCCTATGCCATGGTGCTGCCGCGGCCGGAGCTGATGCGTCGCACACGGCTCTTTTTCGGTACCGTTTTGCCACTTTCCTTGCTTTTGGCTGCCCGCATTTTTGCGGAATACGGTGCCGAGGGCTTCCGTTATCCTTATGGGCTCACTTTTGTAGTTCTGGCGGCGATTTCCGCTACCGTTGATAGGGTAAACGGGAAATGTGATGTTCCGCGCAGCGTTTTTGACTTTGCGGTGTACCTATTTTTCTTTCCGCTTTTGTTTCTTGGCCCGCTCCTGCATTTCCGTCATTTTCAGGAACGGCTGGACACTGCAGCCCCCTCCGTGGAGCGCTTTGCCACCGGCGTGCGGCTGTATATGGGCGGCACCATCAAGTATCTGGCCGTTTCGGCGGTGCTGTTTCGCTCCCTCTCGCAGATCATTGCCTATTCTGAAGGACTTCACTATCTGACGGCACTGCTGCTGCCGCTGCTTGCCTTTGGCAGCTTTTGGTTCTTGCTGGCCGGCTGCTCGGATATTTCCCGTGGCGTTTCTTATATGTACGGCTTTGCATATCCCAAAAGTCACCGGGTCGGATTTCTTACGCGGGAGCCCTTCCGACTGGTATTTGGCGCCTATCACGCACTGTATGTATATCTGAAGCATTACGTGATCGCGCCCATCTCCCGCCGCTGTCGCGGCGTGGTGGGACGGGTGCTGTCGCTATTGATCCTGCTCTCGCTGTACGGCCTTTTCTTCCGCACGCGGCCGGAGGCACTGCTATTTCTCCTACCTCTTTTCCTCTTTTTGCTGCCCGCTACGGTTTGGCCAAAGCTTGCTCGTCCTGTCCGCAAGCCGACTGCGGTGTTGATTGCCTTTGGTGGTTGCCTTCTGCTTTCTCCCTTTCTTTTGGCGCTTGCCTTTGAGCAGCCGTTGGATCTGATCGCGCTGGTCGGGACTCTCGGCAGCGGCGTGGAGATCTATCAGTTTTATTACGTGTTCAGCGCCGTGCTGAATACCCGATATTTGCTCATCAGTCTGCTGCTTGCCGCCATTTTCCTGCCCATTTCCTACTATCGCGGCCTTTGGGAGCGTCGGCTGCGGGGTGGAAAGCAGGTCGCCTTCCGCTACGTGGAGCTGGTGCTGCTGTTCGGCGGCTTTTTGCTGACGCTGGTGTATTTCCTGCCGCAGTTTCCCTCGTATGCGGAGCTTCCCTATCTGAATTTTTATCTGTGAGGTGGCCTATGCAGAAAAAAACACCCTTTTATCAGCTTCTCACCGCCGCGCTTTTCATCTGCCTTGTGCTTTCCTTTGCCGTGACCTATGTCACCAATCTGTGCCTTGATAACGACAAAGCACTGGATGAGCGCTGCTACGACGGCTCTGTCGTTGCCGGTGACGGCCTGACGGATCGCTTCAATCGCAGCTTCTATCAAAACAGCGCCTCTCTTGACTTTGTGCGCCGGTTTGAATACCGTTTGTTTGGCATCGTCAATCACTCCAATGTGATCGTGGGAAAAAACGGCTTTCTGTTTGAGGTAGAGGACAAGGAAAACGGGTATAACTATTTGAAGGACTATCTCGGCATGCATACCTTCACCGACGGAGAGTCCGCCGCGATTCTTGCGGAGCTGCAGCGTCGGGAGCAGCGCTATAACGAGCGCGGCTGCCAATATCTGTTGGTGATCCTGCCCAACGCGCAGAGCGTTTACAGCGAATATATGCCACACTACCTTGGCGCCATCAGCGGAAACACGCGCCTGGCGGTGCTGGATCGCTATCTGCAAGCCAATGGCTTCGATAACTACATCAACATGACCGACGTACTGCGGGATTTCAAGGATCATTCTCTGCCGCTTTACAACAATACGGAAAATTCGCTCAACGCGTTGGGACACTACTATCCCTACATCATGCTCTGCGCCTCCTTTTCCGATAACGCCTACGATTACGAAAGCCTGATCTCCCGCGGCAGCCTTGATTTCTTTCAGCACTACACCGTGGGGCGATCATTGGCCAAGGAGGCGGGGCTGGAAAACGTGCTGCTGAATCATACCATCTCCCTTTCCAACGACGTGCGGGTGGATTATCGCTTGCTCTTTAACTCCGGCTACGTGGCCAAGACCGTGCGGAACAATTACGGCGGCATTGCGGCCTCATCGGTATCCTCGCTGCTGCTGCAGTTCTCAAGCAACAGGGATCGGCTTCTGGCGGAGACCTTCTATTCCAATACCTTTGACTTCGTCACCTACCAGCCCGATCATGAGGACAACACCATGGTGTTTGAACGGGCAGACCCCTCGGTGGTGATCCAGTTTATTTACGAAAACGAGCTTTCCCAGCTGCTTTCCGGGCAGGGAACATGAAAGGAGCATACTATGGCACAATGGCTTGACACCGTTTTTAGCGCCATGGACCTCGGTGTTTTCACGCTGATGCACAACATGGCCGTGGCCGCCGGCGAAAGCGCCGGGCCGGAGATCACCTCGTTTCTCACCTATCTGATGCACTTTATCAGCTTTTTTGCCCACGACGGGCTTTGCATGTTCGCGCTGGGCGTGATCCTGATGATCCCCCGCCGTACCCGCAAGCTGGGCGTGTGCGTATTTCTTGCCGTCTGCTGCGGCGGCATCATTACCAATCTGACACTGAAGCCACTGGTGGCTCGTATGCGCCCTTATGCCAATATGGAGCATTTGGCCGCTACCGTCAAGGATTGGTGGATCGCCGTAGGACAGCCGCTGGAGAGTGACCGTTCCTTCCCCTCGGGGCACACCACCTCCGCCACCGCCGCGATGGTGGGGCTGTTTCTTGCCTCCCGCCGGAAAAAATATATCTGGCCGGTGCTGATCTTCCCCTTTATGATGGCCACCTCCAGAGTTTATCTGATGGTGCATTACACCTCCGACGTGCTGGCCGGCCTCATTTCCGGCTTCCTCGGCGGTCTTGCGGCCTTCTTTATCACCCGATGGCTCTTTGGATTCCTGGAACGGCACCGCAACGTGCGCCTGTTTGCATTTGCGTTGGATTTTGAGCCGATTGCCTTCCTCAAGGGCTTGAAACGGTCGAAGGCAAAGGATGAAAACTGAAGCTGCGGCGTGTCCGCAACAAAAAATGCGGCAGAGGGCTTGCCTCTGCCGCATTTTTATGTTATAATAAAACCAATCGTGCGCCGCACCCACCATTCGCGGGCCCTTCGGCGCGAGTGAAGGAAGGCTTTATTGATCACAATTTTTCTTGATTTTATGTTGTTTTTCTGCCTGCTCGTCAGAAAAACAACGAGAGGGAGAAATTGTGATATCATAAAAATAACTGCGGTTTTGCCGCAGAGGAGAAATACATCACCCGACCAATTAAAGGAGGACTTTTTATGTCTTTTTGGACGTGGGGCTTTCACAATCTTTTCGAAAACGGTATTTTGAATATGATCCGTCAGCGCATCGGCGCCACCGAGGAGCAGGATGCTCTGCTCTGTGGCATTGGCTTTGCGCTTTGTGTGATCGTGGCATATCTGCTGGGCAGCGTCAACTGGGCGCTGGTGGTTTCCCGCGCCTTTTTCCACGATGACGTCCGCCGCCACGGCAGCGGTAACGCCGGCGCCACCAACGTGCTGCGCACCTACGGCAAAAAGGCCGCCACGCTTACCTTCCTCGGCGATGGGCTGAAGGGCGTGGTTTCCGTGCTGTTTGCCGGGCTGGTGTTCGGCTATCCCGCTCACGTGTACGAAACCGCCAGCGGCAAGCTTTACGATATTCATTACATCCACCTGCTCACCGCCGTATATCTGGCCGCGTTGTTCTGCGTGCTGGGACATATTTTCCCTTGCTTTTCCAAGTTCAAGGGCGGCAAGGGCGTGGCCACCACCGCCTTCTGTGTGCTGGCGCTGAATCCTGCCATTTTCCTCATCGTGGTTTTGATGTGGATGATCCTTGTGCTGGGCACGCATTACGTTTCTCTCGGTTCCGTGGTTGCAGCCGCCTTCTTCCCCATTTTGCTGCATACCTTTGATAGCAGCGGCCCCCGCTACGGTGTGGGCACGGTATTCGCGCTGCTGATGGCGGCACTGGTGATCTGGAGTCATCGCGCCAATATCAAGCGGCTGTTGAACCACACCGAGAGCAAGACCTATTTCTTCCATAAGAAAAAGGACGATGCGTGATATGAGCAGCATGACTGAGCAGTATGCCGCGCTGGCTCTGCTGGCAGCAGAGCGGGGCGCATTGAAGAAGCTGGTGCTGACCGCCCCCCGCGAGGCCGCAGTGCTGCGCGCCACGGGCACCCTTTGTCGGGTGCGGGGAGAGATTTGCGTGCAGATCGAAACCTTTTTTGCCGACAACAAGGCAAGGCACGAGAATATCCCCCTGAACGGTGTGGGAAAAGAGCGCATTGCCGCCATCACGGAGGGATTTGACCGCGCCCATTTACTGACCACGGCAGGGGAGGCCGAGTGGCGCCGCAACAAGAAGGGCAACGAGGCCCTGCTCGGCGGCGACAAGCTCCGCCGTCGCCTGGAGGCAGGGGAGGCTGCCGCTGTTTCCGTTGGCGGCAACAACAAGGAAAAGCAGCGGATCCTGCGGGGCGACGAGCCCTTTTTGCGGCTGCTGGGTGTTGCCGACGAGAACGGTCGCGTTTACGATAAAAAGGGCGCCAAATTCCGTCAGATCAATCGGTTTTTGGAGCTGATCCGGGACACGCTCCCCCATCTGCCCAAGGAGCGCATCCGCATTTGCGATCTTTGCTGTGGCAAGAGCTATCTTTCCTTTGCCGTGTACCATTATTTTGCCAATGTATTGGGTCTTGAGGTATCCATGACCGGCGTGGATCTGAAGCCGGACGTCGTTGATACCTGCAATGACGTGGCGAAAAAGCTGGGCTTTTCCGGTCTTGAATTCCTCTGCGGGGACGTGGCCGTATACGAGAGTCCCGAGGCGCCGCAGCTGGTGGTTTCGCTCCATGCCTGCGATACCGCCACCGACCTTGTGCTGCAAAAGGCCATGGATTGGCAGGCGCGGGTGATCCTGTCCACCCCCTGCTGTCACCACGAGCTGAACCATACCCTGAATTGTCCCGCCCTTGCCTTTGTGGCGGAGCATTCCATGCTGCGGCAGAAGCTTTGTGACGCGGCTACCGACGCCCTGCGGCTGAAGCTGCTGGAGGCAAACGGCTACCGGGTGGCGGCCTTGGAGCTGATCGACCCCGACGACACACCGAAAAACGTGATGCTCCGCGCCCTGCGCCGCCCCGATGCGGATAAGGCCACTGCCGAGCGGGAGCGGGCCATGGCGGAATACCGCGCCGCCCGCAGCTTTTTGCTGGGAGGTGAGGGCTGATGGATCTGCGCCGTGTGTTAAGCTACGTTCGCCGCGCTGCGGAGGACTACGATATGATCCGCGAGGGAGATAAAATTGCCGTGGGTGTTTCCGCAGGCAAGGATTCCCTGACGCTGCTCTGCGCCCTGGCGGAGATGCGCCGCTTCTATCCTCAAAAATACGAGGTGGTGGCCATTACCGTGGATATGGGCTTTGACGGTATGGATTTCACGCCCATCCGGCGGCTTTGCGAGGAGCTGGATGTGCCCTATCACGTGATCAAAACCGACATTTACGACATCATCTTCAACGTGCGTAAGGAAAAAAGCCCCTGCGCGCTTTGCGCCAAAATGCGCCGGGGCGTGCTGAACAATTCCGCCCGGGATCTGGGGTGCAACGTGGTGGCCCTGGGGCATCACTACGACGACGTGGTGGATACCTTTATGCTCAATCTCTTTTACGAGGGACGCATCGGCTGCTTTCAGCCCGTCACCGACCTTTCCCGCGTGGGCGTGCGGGTGATCCGCCCCATGCTGTATCTGCCGGAGAAGGTGGTGCGCTATTTTGCGGATAAGGAGCATCTGCCCGTTATCAAGTCCCCCTGTCCCGCCGATGGCAACACCGAGCGCACCGAGATGAACAAGCTCCTCAACGAGCTGGATCGCAAGTCCGACGGGTTGCGGTATCGCATCTTCGGCGCCCTGCAGCGTGCCGACGTGGACGGCTTTGCTCCCAAGCCTCACCGCCCCAAGCAAAGCCAGAAAAAGCGGCAGGATGATGCGTCCGGGGACGAGTGACATCAAAAGGAGAGCTGTCAATGGAATATGAGGTCGTATTCGAGGTAACCGAAATTTCCAAAATACATTACTATGCGGGTGCAGGCGTCTTCCTTGGCCTGTTTTTGGCGGCGTTTTCGATTTTTCTCGGTACGTTTGGCACAGCCGCCCATACGCGCCTGTGGGAGCCCGCTCTGGCCATGCTTTTTTCGGTTGCATTTTTGTTCGTTTCCGTTTATTCCTTCATAGGTGCCACCCGGATGACGCGGGAGATCTATGGGAATTATGCGCAAGGGAACGTGCAAATTGCAGAGGGCGTGGTGGAGAGCTGTGATACCGCTCATTTTTACAAGAACGGGCGTGGCTCCTTTGAGCTTGACGGTGTGGTGTTCGACTATGGCCATACCACGGGCATACCGGGGTATCGAGGTAAGGGAAATTTGATCCATGAGGACGGGCAGCGCGCCAGAATACACTACGTCACCTACGGTGGCGAGAACGTCATTTTGAGGCTTGAGCTGGAAAAAACATAAGGACATCCGGAAATATCCCCCCAAACGGTATAGAAAAACAGCCCCTCGCAGGTGCGAGGGGCTGTTTTTTCAGGTTTTGCCTTGTCCCAAACGGATCGCGATGAACTCCCGCAGATACAGATAAAAGCGCTCTGCCTCCTCATCGAGGGCACGGTGTGTGGGCTTTGCCAGCACGATGCGGCGGCGGCAATCCGGCTCCGTGATGGCCAGACGCTTGACGCCACCGCCAAGGGCGGGATCCCCCCAGGAAAATTCCGGCCAGAAGCCCACGCCCGCGTGGGCGGCGATCAGCTTTTTTACCGAGGCGGGGTTGTCGCTTTCAAAGCCCACCCGTGGGGTAAAGCCGGCCTGCAGACAGTAGCCGTCGCAGATGCCGCGCAGCAGACGGGTGCCTGCCAGGCTGATGAAGTTCTCCTCCGCCACGTCGGAAAGGCGGATGCTCTCCTCGCCGCCGTAGCGCCCCTCTGCCGGAACCACCAGAAAGATCCGCTCCTCAAAGGAAACAGCGTGCGCTCCCGTCTCCTCGGTGGCGGAGGTGGAGATCGACAGATCAAAATCCTCATCTCCCGCGTTTCGCAGAAGAAAATGCACGTCCGGGTGGCGCTCTCGGTAGGCGATGATGGCGTCGGTGACAAGAGAGGTGGCGGCCATCACCCGCAGGCGCACGTTCTTGCGGTCAGCTTCGGCAATTTCCCTCAGCTGCTCCGGCAGCTCGGCAAGGGCGGCAAGAGGCGCCTGTAGCCGCTCCAGCAAATAGGTGCCGGCAGGCGTCAGCGCGAGGCGCCGTGCCTCTCGGCGAAACAGTGCCACCCCCAGCTCTCGCTCCAGACGGCTGATGGACTGTGAAAGCGCAGGCTGCGCCACGTGCAGCTGCTCAGCGGTGCGGGTCATGTGCAGGCTTTTGGCCACGGCAACGAAGTATTGAAGCTGTGTCAGTTCCATGTCGATAACCTCCAAATTATTGATTCCATATATATTATATATTTGACATTATCGTTTGTCAAGAGTATAATGAAAATAAAGTAGAAAATGGAGGCAAAAACGATGACTGAATTTCTTGAAACCGTGATGCTGCTGTGCTTCGGCTTCTCCTGGCCGGTATCCCTGGTGAAAAATCTGCGCGCGGGGAGCGCCAGATCTACCAGCGTGGCCTTTATGTGCCTCATTTTGGTGGGATATTTCGCCGGCATTGCCGCCAAGGTGATGACAGTGGGGTGCAACTACGTCTTTTACGTGTATCTTTTCAACGTGGTCATGGTGTTGGCCAATCTCTGCGTCACGCTGCGCAACCGTCGCCGCGACCGTTGCGGTGCATAGAATCATCGTCTGTCGCTAATATTTGCCCAAACGTACTTGAAAAGTCGCGGACATTGTGCTATAATCATTTATAATAATAAAAAAGGAAGGGTTTGATATGGCACTTCATGAATCCGGCCAGATGTATCTGGAGGCAATATACGTTCTGCTGCAAAAAAACGAGCGGGTCCGCGCCATTGACGTGGGCGCGTATCTCGGTTATACCAAGCCCTCCGTCAGCCGCGCCATGGGCATTCTGCGAAAGGGCGGCTTTATTTCGGTGGATGCCGAGGGCTATATCACCCTCAACGAGCCGGGACGGCAGCTGGCCGCGCAGCTCTACGAGCGGCACACCGTGCTCACCAAAATGCTGGTGGCGCTGGGCGTGGACGAGAAGACCGCTGCCGAGGATGCCTGCCGGATCGAGCACGTCATCAGCGACAAATCCTTTGCCGCCATCAAAAAGCATCACCTTGATTATATCAACTGAATCAAAAAAGCGACAGGAAAGGCTGGTTCTCATAAGGAAGTTTGATTTCTCCTTGTAGGGACCGGCGTCCTCGACGGTCCAAAAAGACATAATTGCTCCGCAGAAAACAAATAGGTAACCCCGACAGAGTTAAGGTCTGTCGGGGTTACCTATTATTTCAATACAATACCTTCTGCGTTTATGCGAATTGAGTAAAATAAATTGAAAACTTCCTC
>SVTA01000056.1 GCA_015064005.1 Oscillospiraceae bacterium | reverse complement strand
GCCACAACAAAATCGTTTGTGTCGGTGAGGTTCCAAATGTGTTCCATATTGTCATTTCCTTTAACGACCTTATCTTTCTTCTTAAACATATCGAATAATCCCATAAGTTGTATCCCCCTTCAAATTCAAGTTTATCGATTAGTTAGATTATACCATAAAAACGGCAAAAAGTAAATAGGACGGCGGAGTTTTTACAAATTGAACCACCCTACGAAGCCGCTCCGAGATTCCACTCGGCTTCGCCTCGTGCTTTTCCGTCGTGTCATCCTGAGCGGAGCGAAGCGAAGTCGAACTGCGAAGCAGCGTCAAACAAAGTGCAGACGGGATCTCCGACGGAAAAGTTCGACAAGCTCAGAATGACACGGAGCGACAAAAAACAGCACCCACAAATGTGAGTGCTGTTTTTTGAAATAATAGCCGTAAGGCTGTAATTATCTCTTGGAGTTTTCCGTGATGCGTTTACACCCCTAAATATCGTCGAAAAACGTTTGTTTCGTGCAATTTTATGGCGTTTTCTTCGCATATCGTTGCATATTTTTCGCATCGTTCTATAGGTTTTTGCACCAAATTTGCACCAAGTTTGCACCCGAAACATAACGCAAAAGGCACCATCGAAATGGTGCCTCTGGTGAGTTGTGCTTTTTGTTTGACTATTCCTTATGGCTGTCATTCAAAAATCAACTCTTATTTTTATTATATTCTTATTTTACGGTATTATACCATATTATTCGTCGTTTGTCAATATCATTTACAGAATTTTTGATATTCCGAGATAATTATTTTATCTATATCATAATTTTCTATAAAAGCTTTTTCATCTATGATGTTGCTATCTAAGAAAAACTGTTTTTTGTTCGCAGGAATTATAGCAATATGGCTTTTTCCACTGTATTTGTATGTGTAGAAAAGTATCTTGTTTTCTTCGTAAAGCTCCTTGAATAACGTAAACATTTCATAAACCATTAGCTTATAATATGTAACTGAATTTCTTACATTGTAATCGAATGTATAATCAGAATAAGACTCACCGTTTTGATAGGACTTAATCTTATCATCGAAGTGGTCACAAAGATTCTTCCAAAGCCTATCTTTTAAGTCCGTAATAATAAGATGCTCTACTTCAGTTTTGCAAACTTCTTCAAGTGATATATGCTGATCCGCAAATTCACATATAGAACGATTATAATCTTCCCCTGCAGTAATAACACAAACATTCCTCTTATTTGCTCTTATCGAATTAAGCAAGGGTATCATGTCTTTATCATTAGAAACAATTATGAATTCATCAATATTATTATTTGAATACATACTTGTTAAGACATCTATGCTTATTTTCAAATCAGCATAGTTTTTACCTTGGTTGGATGTATGTATTGTTTCCACCCCATAATTTTGAAGCGTTGTTTGATGATGAGATTGGTACAAATCGTCATTATCAAAATTGCAGTACACTCTTGTCTGGACAATTCTTTTATTATTTGTTGCACACCATGCACGTAACTTTTCAAAGAAACCTTTTCTCAACACATTTGTGTTGCTCTTTGTAAGAGTTTTGTGTATATTTTCGTAATCAATATAAACTGCTACGTTTGTTGTTTTTACATTTTCCATATTTTTCACCTCTTAATATATATTATAACATAAATCGTCAAAAAAATCAATAAAGAGGCATGAATTTCTCACGCCTCTTTGCTTTCATAGAAGCTTATCTTCTACGCTTTGTGCAATTCTCGCCTTATAGGCATCGAATATATGCCCATATGTGTCTGCTGTAATGCTGATGTTACAATGTCCGAGCTGGGCAGACACCGCCTTAATATCAACGCCGCTGTTAATCATAAGGCTGGCGTTGGTATGGCGAAGTGCGTGTACCGTAAGAATAGGCAATCCGTTTTCTTCCAGTAGTGCTTTCAACTTATCGTTGATAGAGCCGTAATTGATATATTCCCCGATTTCAGTAGTAAATACAAAGTTGGGGTGTTTCCACGCCTTGCCAACGATAGCCTTTAGCTCGTCTTGCTTTTCCTTGTGGCGTTTCAGCAAGGACATAGAATACTCGCCCAGTTTAAGCGTTCTAACACTTTGCGTGTTCTTGGTGGTTGATTCGTATTGTACGCCTTTATATAAAAAGATTATGGGATATAAATTTTACATATTTCACTATTTAGTGCAATCGGGAGCCATTCGAGTTTTTGAAGTTTTTTAGTAATTTCAATCCCCCAGTCAGTGCCGATTTTATCAATTTCCGTTTGAATGTTTTCCTCAGTCAATTCGTCAGCAGTTAGATGTTTATTGTTTTGATACACCCACCCATTCCATTCTTCGGAATTTATTAAAAGGCGTTTTCTTTCTTCAAAAGGCAATGTTTTGGGAACTTTCTTGTTTAAACGATATTTAGCTAATTCCCAAATTGGAATAACTCTTTGACGAGGATCACTTCGTTCTTTATCGTAAGCGGCTTGAAGTTGCAATAAAAACGCTTGTTCGTGTAATTCGGGTTGCTTAACCCAATAATCGTTTATAGCTTGATTTTCTTTTTTCTGTAAACTTTCGATTCGTTTGTAATCGGCATCTTGATATTGAACAACAAATGGACTTTCGCTATCTGTGGGAGTATTGCCATACCATAGTTGATCTGCAACAGGTGGTTTTACAGTAAATATTGCTGATCCCATACTATAATCGAGTTTAGAGATATCTTGATATTTTGTTACCCATGAATCGTTGCGATAGTAAATGTTCAACAAATACAGAGCCGCTAAAGCTTGGATGAAAGCTTTAACATTTCCGTGTTGAAGACAAGAATATCTGTCATGTTTTACCGCTTGATAAGCTTTTTCCCAATATGTTCCTTGCCGTTTATGGGCTTCCTTTAAAGGTTTGAAAATTCGATTTTCGTCTTTGGTGAGATTAAATGACGGTGAAGCAATCATTACTACTTTATTGTGTGTTTTCCATTTTATATCAATCAGCTTTAGGCAATCTTCGTCAAAAAGAATACTACTATCGCCTCTTGCTTTTGTACCACCATTATCGAAGTATAACTCTTTTGATATAGCTTCTATTTGCACGCAACAACGTACTAACAAATCTGCAATATGAGGCGAAAAAGTGTTAAGCTGTGTATTGCATGATTGAGTTACAAGTGTACCATTTCTATTAACTAATATTTCATCAGTAAAGAATATATACTTTGAAACTTCCATAGCATCTTTTTCAAGATTCAAATATGTTTGCCAAAAAATATCTGATTTTTTCATTGCCTTGCTCCTTGTTATATAGAATGGTCTTATACTAATCACATTCATTATACCACAAATCCACGAAAAAGTAAATAAGCGGATAAAATTCTGCTGTTCTGGACTTTTATATGGATTTGCACCAAATTTGCACCAAAACCACAAACTTGGCAAAAAGAAAACCCCGAAAACCGTTGTGGTATCGGGGTTTTTTGATAATTGCCGTAAGGCTGTAATTATCTCTTGGAGAACTGAGGAGCGCGACGAGCGGCCTTGAGACCGTACTTCTTTCTCTCCTTCATTCTGGGGTCGCGGCGCAGGAAGCCGGCGGCCTTGAGGGCAGCGCGGTAGTTGGGATCAGCCTGCAGCAGAGCGCGAGCGAGGCCGTGGCGGATAGCGCCTGCCTGGCCGGAGATACCGCCACCGGTAACGGTGGTGATGATGTCAAACTTGCCGGCGGTGCCGGTTACGCCGAAGGGCTGGTTTACGATCAGCTTCAGGGTCTCGAGACCGAAGTAATCGTCAATATCGCGGCCGTTGATGGTGATCACGCCGGTGCCGGGTACGATGCGTACGCGGGCGATGGACTTCTTTCTTCTGCCGGTACCGTAGAAGTAAGGCTTTGCACTAGTATACATATCTGATTACCGTCCTTTCCGAATTACAGCTCGATGGGCTTCTGAGCCTCGTGCTTGTGAGCGGCGCCTGCGTAAACCTTCAGACGGGTTGCAGCCTTGGCACCGAGAGTGTTGTGGGGCAGCATGCCCTTCACAGCCAGCTCCATTGCCTTCTCAGGACGGGTAGCCATCAGGGTCTTGTACTGAACGGACTTCAGACCACCGACGTAGCCGGAATGATGGTGATAGTACTTATCCTGCAGCTTGTTGCCGGTGAGGACAGCCTTATCAGCATTGATGATGATGACGAATTCACCGCAGTCAACGTGGGGGGTGAACTCAGGGCGATGCTTGCCACGCAGAATGTTGGCAGCAGCAACGGCAGTCTTGCCGAGAGGCTTATTTGCAGCGTCGATGATAAACCAACGGCGCTCAATGGTTTCAGCCTTTGCCATAAAAGTGGACATTGATGTTTCCTCCATTAAAATAGTTGTGATTTTTTCGGACTTGCACATTATAACATAAGGGAGGAGGCTTGTCAACCCCTTTTTGATAAAAAAATTCAAAAATTTAATTTAGCACCATAAATGCTCGCGTTTTCTCCGCTTTTCACCCATTTTGCTCGCAAATGCTCACGCGCCGTAACACTTTTTTAACAATCCGCTTTTGGTGATAATCCCCCTCCCCCTTGCATAAAATGGAAGGAAACTCAACGGAGGAGGTAGAAAATGAGCTATTCTTACAAGCCGGAAGGAATGCTGGAGAGGACCCCGGAAAACAAAGAGGCGCTGTCATCGCCCACCGCCCTGCAGGCGGCTATGCGAGCGGGGAAAATATTGGAGGCGCCGGTGCTGCTGTGCGACAGCAGCATGCGGCTGCACGTGGATCTTGGCTGTATGCGGGGCATCATCGAGCGGGAGGAGGCGGTCTACTGCCGCCCCGGCGAGGTAGTAAAGGACATTGCCGTGATCACCCGTGTGGGCAAGACCGTGGCCTTCAAGGTGCTGCGCTTCGTGCGGGAGGATGGAGAAACCGTGGCCATGCTCTCCCGCCGCGCGGCGCAGGAGGCTTGCATTGCGGACTATCTCTCCGGCCTTGTGCCGGGAGATATCATTCCCGTGCGAGTGACACACCTTGAAAATTACGGTGCCTTTGTGGATATCGGGTGCGGGATCTCTTCCCTCTTATCTATTGATTGCATTTCGGTTTCCCGCATCAGTCATCCGCGGGATCGCCTGGCGTGCGGCATGTATCTGTGGGTAGCAGTGAAAAGCATTGATCGGGAGCTGAAGCGGATCTTCGTGACACTCAAGGAATTGCTTGGCACCTGGGAGGAGAATGCCGGCGGCTTTTCGCAGGGCGAAACCGTGGTGGGGAGGGTTCGCAGCATCGAGTCCTACGGCATTTTTGTGGAGCTGACGCCCAATCTGGCGGGGCTCGCGGAGCTGCGCAGCAGTAACAACACCCCCATCCACACTGCCGTGGGGGATCTGGCTGCCGTGTTTATCAAAAGCATCCTGCCGGAGCGGATGAAGATCAAGCTGGTGATCATTGATTCCTACGCTGCGGATGCTCGCCCGGAGGCGCCGAAATACTACATAGACCCCGAGCGCACCCGACACATTGACTATTGGGAATACTCCCCTGCTTGCAGCACCAGGCTCATCGAAACGATATTTTAGCACACACCACAAGCGCGCAGCTCCGCAGAGCTGCGCGCTTGTGGCGTTTTATGAAATTTCCTGCACCGTTTGGCAGGCAAATGCGGGATTCCCCATTTTGCGGAGTGCCTCGGCTGCAGCTTTTGCCGCTGCCGCATCCGCAAAAATACCAAACACGGCGGGGCCGCTGCCACTCATCTGCGCGGCCAGCGCGCCACGGGCAAGCAGCTCCCGCTTCAAGGCGGTAACGGACGGACGCGCGGGCTCGATCACAGACTCAAATCTGTTAAATAAACCGGAAACGGTGCGAGAAATATCGCCGTTGGCCAATCCGGCAAGCAGCGCCTCCGGCACGGTATCGCGATCAAAATTACGGAAATCGTCAAAGGCTCTGTCCAACGCGGCAAAGGCGGCGGGGGTGGAAACGCCCTCTCCGGATTTGGCCACCACCAGCGTCAGGCTGAGCGTGCTCGGCGCGGGGGTCATCTGCTCCCCGATGCCCCGACAGAGCTTGGTGCCGCCCACAAGGCAGAAGGGCACATCGGCACCGATGCCGGCAGCAATGCGCAGCAGCGCTTGCTGATCAAAATAACCGCCGTTTAAGGTGTTCAGTCCCTGCAGCGTGGCAGCGGCGTCGGCGCTGCCGCCGCCAAGGCCTGCTGAGACGGGGATCTGCTTTTTCAAATGGATATTCACGCCAAAGGGGGTGCCGCTGGCGGCAAAATAGGCATTGGCGGCGCGAACCACCAGATTATTCTCATTGGTGGGGAAATCGCCGTCAATGGTCAGCGAAATGCCCTCTGCTTGCTGCCGCTCCAGCGTCAGCTCATCGGCAAGGGAGATGCTTTGCATCACGGTGACGAGGTCGTGGTAGCCGTCCGGGCGCTTGCCCACCACCTCCAGATATAAATTGATTTTTGCGTAAGCGTTAAGAACCAGGCGCATAGCGGCTCCTTTCCTGCGAAAAGCGTTGTATCAACGCGGCGCTTGATTATTGTACCACATTTTATGGGAAATTTCAATAAATTGGCAATATTTTATGAATTTTTTCTAACTATTGGCGTTATTCTCTTGACGAATGGTAAAATAAAGTCTATAATATAGTTTAGAGTACCACTCAATCCTTTCCCCGGAGGCAGAAATGGCAGAAAACAACGCAACCGTCAACCCGGAGCCCCGTCCCGGTAAGCCCAAACGCAGAAACTGGCTGGTCATTAGCCTGATCGCATTGGTGGTCGTGCTGATCCTGGCCAATTTTGACGCGCTCCTTTTGCCCATCAAGGCGCTGAGCGAGATTCTGACACCCATCTCCATTGGTCTGGTGCTTGCGTATATTGCCAATCCCTTTCTCCGCTTTTTTGAAAAGAAGGTCTTCTTCCGCCTGAAGAGCCGCCGCACCAACCGCGGCTTCTCCATGCTGCTCACCTATCTGATGCTGCTGCTGATCATCTTCGGCGTGGCACTGCTGATCGTGCCGCAGCTGGTGGAGAGCATCAACGACCTGCGTGTCAACGGTCTTTCCTACGTCAACCGTCTGGTAGACTCCTTCTATCAGTTCCTTGCCTCCCTCTCCATTACCGTCCCCGAGGAAGTGATGGAGATGTTCAACCTGGAAAAGATCCTGACCTACGTGATGAACTGGCTGGGCGACTTCGGCTCCACGCTGGTGGGCAACATCGGTAGCATCGCGGGCAGCACACTCACCTTCCTGAAAAACATTTTGGTAGGCGTGTTCGTTTCCATTTACGTTCTGCTTTCCAAGGAACGGCTGAACGCAGGCTGTCGCCGCATTCTGCGCGCCTTCCTCGATGAAACCAAAGAAACCATGTTCCTGCACTACGCAGGACAAGCCAACCGCAAGTTTGGCGGATTTTTGGTAGGCAAGTTGCTGGATTCCTTTATGGTGGGGCTCACCTGCGCGTTGCTCTTTACCATATTCAAGATTCCCTACCCCATTCTGATCGCAACCATCATCGGTGTGACCGATTTCATCCCCTTCTTCGGCCCCTTCATCGGCGCCGTTCCCTCGGCGGTGATCATTCTGATCGCCTCCCCCTCCAAAGCCATTCTCTTCGTGGTACTGATCCTGGTGGTACAGCAGATCGACGGCAATCTGATCGCGCCGATGATCCTCGGCGACCACACCGGCCTCACCTCCCTCGGCGTGCTGATCGCCATTACGCTGATGGGCGGCCTCTTCGGGTTCCTCGGGCTGCTGCTGGGCGTGCCGCTTTTCGCGCTTATCATGACCGTTCTTGACGACGTGATCAAAATACGGCTACGCCGCAAGGAGCATCCCACCGACCTCTTTTCCTACTATCCGGCAGATGCGTTCCTGCGGCCGGAGGATGAAATCCAGGCAGAGCATATCACGTTGACGCAGCGCTTCGTCCGCTGGGTTTCCGCCGTGGATGGTCAGACCGCGCCGGCGCCCACGCCTCTGCACGCTCTGGATCGCACCATTCGCCGCGGTCTGCTGCGACTGGGTCGTTTCTTCCACCGCACCTTCTCCCTGCATCAGCTGCCGGAGGACCATACCGGTCACGTCTTTGACATCACCAAGCACGGTATGATCGAAAACCGCACCTTTACCGTGACGCTGCTGCTTTCCATATTCACACTGGGCATTTACCCGCTGTATCTTACCGAGATCATTGCGGAAAACGTCAATCTCGCCTGCATCAAGGACGGTAAACGCACCTGGGGCTGGCTGCCGCTTCTGCTGCTGGGTATCTGCACGCTGGGCATTTTCCCGCTTGTGTGGCACTGCAAGGTGATCGACCGTATGAACCGCTATGCTGCGGACAACGGCAGAAAGCCGCTTGTTTCCAAAAAGTTCTATCTGCTCTGGGCAACGGTAGGCACGCTTTGCCTGGCGGGTCCCTTTATCGCCCTCCATCGCTTCCTTGCCGCCTTTAATCAGACCTGTGCGATCTTTAACATCACCCACACCTTCCCCATTACACTGGAGGAACTGGAGCAGGAGGCTGCCGAGGCCGCCGAGGCCAACGCAGTACCCGAGGAGGAGCCCCCCGAGGACGAGTTCCCGTGGGAGGCACTGCCCGATCTGCCCGACGAGGTGCCGCCCTACACCCCCTGCACCGAGGGCACGGACTGTCCCATCACGCATCAGGACAGCGCCGACGAAACGCCCCCTGCCTGACCTGCTATGGCGCAAGCGAGCCGCAACCTCGCTTGCGCCGTTTTATCCCCCGAAAGACCTGCTTCCGTCCGCGTTTTTTCAAAAAAGACCGCGAACGGTATCGAAAAACAGAAAAAAGGAGTATTTGAACATGCCTGAAAAGCAAACCGGCGGCATCTCCGTCAACACAGAAAACATTTTCCCCGTTATCAAGAAATGGCTCTATTCCGAGAAGGATATATTCCTGCGCGAGATCGTTTCCAACGCCACCGATGCCATCACCAAGCTCCGTCGGCTGCAGTCCCTCGGCGAGGCGGAAAGCACCGACGCGCCCTTCCGCATCGACGTCATCCTCAATAAGGAGGCAAAAACCCTCACCGTGGAGGACAACGGCATTGGCATGACCGAGGAGGAGCTGAAGCGCTATATCTGCTCCATCGCCCTCTCGGGTGCCGTGGATTTCATTCAGAAATACGAGGGCAGCGGCGATGATGCCAAGAGCGGCATCATCGGCCACTTCGGCCTTGGCTTTTATTCCTCCTTTATGGTCAGCGACACGGTGGAAATCCACACCCGCTCCCATACCGGCGCGCCTGCCGTGCATTGGGTCTGCTCCGCGGAGGGCGAGTACGAGCTGGAGGAGAGCGACAGAGAGGCCGTGGGCACCGAGGTGATCATGCACATCTCCGAGGATGAGGCCGACTATCTAAATGCCGCAAAGATCCGCGAGATGCTGCAGAAATATTGCGCATTTATGCCGGTTGAGATCTATTTTGACGACGGTGAGGAGAAAAAGGAGGACGAGGCCGAGGCACCCGTCAACGACACAGCTCCCCTGTGGCAAAAGCCCGCTTCCGAGTGCACCGACGAGGAATACAAGAGCTTCTACCAGAAGGTGTTTTCGGATTTCCGCGAGCCGCTGTTCCAAATCCACATCAACGCCGATTATCCCCTGAATTTCAAGGGAATCCTTTACTTCCCGCGCATCACCAACCAGTATGAATCTATTGAGGGACAGGTGAAGCTTTACTACAATCAGGTCTTTGTGGCCGACAACATCAAGGAGGTCATTCCCGAGTACCTGCTGATGCTCAAGGGCGTGCTGGATTGCCCGGAGCTGCCCCTGAACGTTTCCCGCAGCTATCTGCAGACCAACAGCTACGTCAGCCGCGTCAGCGCCCACATCGTCAAAAAGGTGGCAGACAAGCTGGTTTCCATGTGCAAGAACGAGCGGGAACAGTACGAAAAGGTGTGGGGGGACATCAAAACCTTTGTGGAATTTGCCGCCATGCGGGATCAGAAATTCTACGACCGCACCAAGGACTGCCTGCTGCTGCCCCTCACCGACGGCACTCACGTAACCGTTGGCGAGTATCTGGAGAAAGCCAAGGAAAAGCACGAAAACACCGTATATTATACCACCGACACCTCCCTACAGGCGCAGTACGTGGCCATGTACGAGGCCGAGGGCATTGCCGTGGTCAAATTTGACAGCCTCCTTGACACCCAGTTTGCCGGCGCAATGGAATCTCACCTTGACGGAGTCAAATTCCTGCGGGTGGACGCGGATCTGGCCGGCGCTCTGAAGAGCGAGGCCGCAGCCGAGGCTGACACTGCCCTCCACGACCTTTTCAAGCGTGTCAGCAGCAACGAGAAGCTGGAGGTGCGCTCCGAGAGCTTCAAGGACAGTGAGGTGCCTGCCATTCTCACCGTCAGCGAGGAAAGTCGCCGTATGGAGGATATGATGAGGATGTACCGCCTGTCCGGCGGCGAGGATAAGAATTTCAGCTTCCCGTTGGATACCAAGCTGATCCTCAATGCCACCTCACCTCTGATCGGACGCATCAAGGAGCTGCTTGTTGACGATGCGGCACGCGCCGAAGCACTGGCCGGCTATATCTACCGCCTGGCTCTGCTCTCCCATCGCAGCTTCAGCGCCGAGGAGATGCAGGCCTTCCTGAAGGAAAGCTACCGCATCCTTTCCGATCTTTCCAAATGACCGCCGAGGCACTGCGGGAGGCCGTGCTGACCGCTCGGAAAAACCTTGCCGTCTGGCGACGGGGGCTGCAGCCCGAGGCAGAGCTTTGCCGGCTCCAATACGCGGCGCTGGCGCGCCATGCGGCAAAGGCCTTTCATGCCGGCACGTGGCGGGATCTCGGTGAGCTGCGCGGCTTTCTTGCGCCGCTATCCAACGCGGCGGAAGGTTCACTGCCTCCGCTGGAGGCGGCTATGGGCGCAGAGGAACGCCTTGCCCTCGCGGCAGAGCTGCTGAGGCTTCTGCCGGAGCTGTTTCCTGAGCCCGCAGAGGCACAGCAGTCGCTTGCCGGCCCCGTGGCCGCTTTGGATAATCCCTTCTTTGCCGCAGCGGCGGAGCGCTTCGCGCCGCTGACAGGGGACGCGCCCATACTGACCGTTCCCGCCTTTGCCGATGTATGTGAGGCAGTGTCCCGCGGGAACGCTTGCTTTGGCATTCTGCCGCTGGAGGACTCCGCCGACGGCAAGCTGCTGCATGTTTACGAGCAGATCGACCGGTTTGAGCTGCACATCAGCCACACCGCGGACATATCCTATCCGGATGGCAGCAAGACCGTTCGCTTTGCCCTTTTTTCTCACACGGAGCCAATATCCACCGCTGTTGCGGGCGAGGGGATGCTGGAGTGCTCCCAGTTCGGCGAGAACCGCGGCGGCCTTGTAGAGCTGCTGAACACCGCCCTTGCCACCGGCCTTTCCCTGCGACGCATCGACGCTATCCCGGCGCCCTACGGAGCCGACGGCTTCTTTTATCATCCCATTTTCCGCACTGCCGGAGGCAACGTACGGCTCTTTGAGGCCTATCTTGCCTGCTTTATGCCCCGCACCACAATAACGGCGAGATACGTGCATATATAAATATAAGGAGAAAGCATGATGCAGAAATTTCATTACACCCCCCGGGGCGTTTGCTCCCGTAGCATTGATATCACGCTGGAAGACGGCGTGATCCGTGAGATACAGTTCAGTGGCGGCTGCTCCGGCAACACGCAGGGCGTGGCGGCGTTGGCAGTCGGCATGCGTGCAGAGGAGGCCATTCGCCGACTTTCCGGCATTCGCTGCGGCTTCAAGCCCACCTCCTGCCCCGATCAGCTGGCGAAGGCTCTTGCCGAGGCGCTGCAAGAGGTATAAGCCTCCCCCACGCGGCATCCGCGGATGCCGCGTGGGGAAATTTTGCTTTTTTGCGTTTTTTTACCTACGCCTGTCACACTCCCCCTCTTTTTGTTGTCTTATTTTGATGAAGGAGGTGCATTTTATGGAAGATCCGCAGATCATCACCCTTTATTTCGACCGCGACGAGCGGGCGCTTACAGAAACCGCGCAAAAATACGGCAGATACTGCTTTGCTGTGGCAAGCAACGTGCTTAACAGCAAGGAGGACGCGGAGGAATGCGTCAACGACACCTACCTTGCAGCCTGGCAAAACATCCCACCCACGCGCCCCGCATGCCTGCGTCTGTTTCTCGCCAAAATCACCCGCAATCTGGCCTTCAATAAATACCGGGCCGCCCATCGGGAAAAGCGAGGCTTTGGCGAGCTGGCGCTGGCGCTTTCCGAAATGGACGAGTTCCTTGTGGGCACGGCGGAAATCGAGGAAGAGGCGCGGCTTGCCGCGCTGAAGGAGGCGCTGAACCGGTTTCTGCAGAGTCTCCCCTCACGGGAACGCGGCATGTTTCTGCGTCGCTACTTCTTTGTGGAGGATACTGCCACCATCGCCCGGCGCTACGGTGAAAAGGATAGCAACGTGAGAAAGATCCTTTCCCGCACCCGCCAAAAATTGAAAATTTTTCTGCAAAAGGAGGGATACGCCCTATGAAAAGTGAGGATTTTTTTGAAATTCTCGGTGATGCCGACGACGCCATGCTACAGGAATCCGCGCGTCCTGCCAAGGATCGGCGGGCGTTGGCGCTGAAGATCGCCGCCATCGCCGCGTGCTTCGCGCTTTCCTTTACGCTGCTGTTGAACGTTTTGATGTACGCTGGAATGGGCGGCTCCAAGTCGTCCGACATGAAGTATCCGGAGGATATGGGCACCCTGGAGGAAAATGCGGGCGGCAACTGGGGCAGCCCCACTGTAAAGCCCGACGGGAGCGGTGGCAGCAACGCGGCCCTTGAGCTGAAGATTATCCGCACGGCAACGCTGGCAGCAGAGACCAAAAGCTACGACACGGCCGTCAGCAGCCTACAGGCAGCCATTGCCGCCGCGGGCGGGTACGTTTCCGACTCCTCGGAGCGCGGACAAAGCGGCAGCGCTCGCTATCTCATCATGACCATTCGGGTGCCGGCTGACAAGCTGGATAGCTTTCTGATCGGCCTTGGGGGCGACCTGCTGCTGACGGAAAAAACCGTCAGCTCCGACGATGTGACCCTTAGCTACTACGATCTCGAGTCCCGCCTTGAGACCCTGCGCGCCGAGCGCACTGCCCTCTTTGCTATGCTGGAGAAGGCCACCACCACCTCGGAGATTCTGGCCATTCAGAAGCAGCTGTATGACGTGATCGAGGAGATTGAGAGCTTGGAAACGCAGATGCGGATCTACAGCGACAAGGTGGCCTATGCCACCGTGCATCTGACCCTGCGGGAGGTGAACGTCTATACCCCCGAGGAGGAATCGACCTTCGGCGAGCTGGCCGGCGCGGCCTTTGCGGAAAGCTGGGAGCGCTTTGCGGACTTTTGGGCCAATCTTTGTCTGTGGGTGATCTCCGCTCTTCCCTTGCTGCTGGTGATCACAGTGCTGCTGTCCGGTGTGCTGGTCACGCTCTTCTACCGTCGCAAGAAACGTCAGCAAACAGATGCCAAAACGACAGAAAAAGAGTAATTCCAATTTTATTATTGTTTTTTCCAATTTTAAATAGAATTATTCCCAATTTATTTTCCTCAAAATCTTATTTCTCGACAGAGATATCACAAAAACGCCACGCTTCACAGGAAGCGTGGCGTTTTTGTCGATTATACAGTTTTCCGCAGGAAGCAGCGAAGCGTGCAATAGATCCTTGCCATGGAATCCAGCTCCATGGTTTCAGCAGGGGTATGGAGGTCACGGATATTGCAGCCCACAGAAATGGCGGTAAGTCCCGGCAGGGCGGCAGAGATCAGACCGCACTCCAGACCTGCGTGGATCATGGCAGCGGCGGTATGCTTACCCGTCGTTTCCAAATAAGCTTCCTGCCAGCGCTTCACCAGTGGAGCTTCGGCGGGGCTGACCCAACCGGGATAGCCGGCATGATGATGAGTGGTGCCGCCAAGCTCTGCTGCCAGCGCGTCCAGCTCCACGCGGGATTCCGCGATCCGAGCCTCTTTTTCCGAACGGGAGGAGAAGGCAACGGCCAGGTGATCTGCCTCGGTGCGCAGGCGAGCAAGGTTGCGGGAGGTCTCAGGCATCAAGGGCGGCTCGGTGCGGCTGTAAAGCACGCCGTTTCGCACCGAAAGCAGGCGCAGGAGCGCTGCGGTGTCCTTCGCATCAGCCACTCGGCTAACGTGCACACACTCCACGGCAAGGGTAAGGCCGTTATCCTCCTTTGCCACTACACGGTCGGCAATGGCGGCGGCTATTGCGATGAGCTGCGCCTTTGCGGCGGCAAGATCGGCGGGTAAGATCACCGCCTCGCATTCGCGGGGGATGGCATTGTCCTTATCGCCGCCCGCAAGAGATGCGATACGGAAGGGG
>SVTA01000055.1 GCA_015064005.1 Oscillospiraceae bacterium | reverse complement strand
GGCTACCACGGAAAGCCGCTTGCCGGTGGTGATCTCCAACCCCTTCATGCAGAGGCAGAATTGCTTTGTTTCGCACCCCGTTTGGCGATATTCTTCAAAAAAACCGCGCAGCTGCTGGGAGCCGACGGAAACGAGAATCAGCTCACTTTTCGAGGCGGCGTCGGCAAGCTCCGTAGAGAGTCTGACATCTGCCGGCAGTGTCATCCATTGGTTTTTTCTCTCCCGTAGAAATTCCTGCATATTGGCAGAGCTTGCTCTGCCGTATAGGGTAATATCGTGCCCGGCATCCGCCAGATATTTGGCAATAAAGCTGCCCCAGCGGCCGCAGCCTACAACGGTAATCTTCATGTGGCGCTCCTTTTGGATTGATACCTTATTATAACATATTTTTCCCGCTTTGTAAAGATGTGTGCGTTTTCGTTCTCAAAAGGGAAAACGCGGTTGACATTCTGCCGCGTTTTGCTTATAATGAATGATGAAATATTTTACTGCGAGGATATATGTATGTATACCGATCTTTTTGGCAAAAAACGGGTCAAGGTGGGACTCCACCACCACACCACCCTTTCCGACGGCAGAAAAACGCCGCAGGAGGTGGCCGCACTTTACCGCGCCGCAGGCTACGATGCCATTGCCCTTACCGACCATTGGAAATTCGGCAGTGAGCAGTGCCTTGAGGGGATCACCGTTTACAGCGGCGAGGAGCTTCACGTAGGCACAAGCGACGGCGGTGAGGGGTGCTACCACATTCTCTGCCTCTTTGCGCGGGAGGAGCCTGCCGTGGGACGGGACGCGTCCCCGCAGGAGGTCATCAATGCCATCCATAAGGCCGGGGGACTTGCGGTGCTGGCGCACCCTGCCTGGTCGCTGAATACGCCCGAAATGATCCGCGCGCTCCACGAGCTTGACGGCACGGAAATCTTCAATACCGTTTCTCAACGCGGCATGTCCCGTCGGGGAGATTCCTCGCTGATTGTGGATATGTTGGCAGCCTCCGGCTGCATACTGCCGCTGTTTGCCACTGACGATTCGCATTTTTACGGGGAGGGGAATTATGCCGACGCGACCAATTCCTTCGTGATGGTGGAGAGTGACAGCATCGACGCCGCCGCGGTGCGCGCCGCTATTGAGGCAGGCCGCTTCTACGCCTCCGAAGGGCCGGAGGTGCACCTGACGGTGAAGGATGGCAAGGGCATTGTGTATTGCTCCCCCGCTGTGGAGGTAGTGCTCTTTAGCAATGGCGTTTACTCTCAGCGCGTCACGGTGGGTGAGGGCATCACCCACGTGGAATATGAGCCTCTGAAATGGGAAAAGCACCTCCGCGCGCAGGTAACCGACGCTGAGGGCAGGCGGGCATGGAGTCAGATCATCCCCCTTTCGTAATTGTGCAACAAAAGAATTTTTGCTTGTTTTGAAATTTCAGTAAATTTTTTTTGCGTTTTCTTGTTGATAAAAATTGACAAACGGCAAAAAAAGTCTTATAATAAAAGGCGTAAGATTATGGCGCCCGCGGGGCGCCCCCCATCATTTTTGAAGGAGAAAAACGATGAAAAAACTGTATCAAGGCAAAACCAAGGACGTGTACGAGCTGGAAAACGGCAATGTGCTGCTGAAGTTCAAGGACGATTGCACCGGCAAGGACGGTGTATTTGATCCCGGTGAAAATACCGTAGGCCTCACCATTGAAGGCATTGGTCGCGCCAATCTGGAGACTTCCGTTTATTATTTCGAACTGTGCAAAAAGGCCGGCATCAAGACCCATTACGTTTCTGCCGATCTCGACAGCGCTACCATGGAGGTGCTGCCCGCAGAGTGCTTCGGTAAGGCACAGGGCGGTAACGGCCTGGAGGTTATTTGCCGTCTGGTTGCAACCGGCAGCTTCGTGCGTCGCTATGGCGAGTATATCAAGAACGGCACCCGTCTTGAGGGTGGTTATGTGGAGTGCACCTTCAAGAACGACGAGAAGGGCGATCCGCTGGTCACCGGTGAGGGTCTTGTGGCCCTCGGTGTCATGACCCCTGAAATGTTTGAGAGTCTGAAGGCGCAGACGCTGGCCATCACCAAGATCGTGGCAGACGACCTGAAGACCATCGGCCTTGATCTGTGGGATATCAAGTTTGAGTTCGGATACAACAACGGTGAGGTGATCCTCATTGATGAGATCGCCTCCGGTAATATGCGTGTGTACAAGGGCGACACCATCGTAGAGCCCGTTGAGCTGACCAAGCTGATCCTCAACAGATAAGGTGACGCGAACCGCGAAAAAACACAAATGCCGCCGAGGCTTGCCTCGGCGGCATTTGCAATAAATGTCCAAAATCAAAATTTATATGTCTAAAAATGCCTTTACTTCGACTTTTGCGCTTGATATAATGAAATGGAACAGTAAAGTAAGCGATAAAAAACACAATCGTTTGAAAGGAGTTTATTATGAAAAAGGGTATTAACATTTGGTCCTTCCCCGAAATGCCTTTGGCCGACGTGTTTGCGCTGGCAAAGAAGGCCGGCTTCGAGGGCGTGGAGGTCGCGCTGGGTATGGAGGGCGAGATCAGCCTCACCTCTACCGAGGAGGATCTGCTGAAGGTCAAGAAGGCCGCTGCCGACTGCGGCATCGAGCTGTACAGCCTTTCCTGCGGTCTCTACTGGGATTTCTGGCTCAACGATGACGATGCTGCCGTCCGCGAGAAGGCCAAGTCCATTGTAAAGAAGCAGCTGGAGTGCGCCAAGATCCTCGGCTGTGATACTATCCTCGTCATTCCCGGCAGCGTCAATGCCGACTTTGCCGCTCCCGGCAAGGTGGTGGACTACGCCGTTACCTACGAGCGCGCACTTGCCGCTATCAATGAGCTGAAGCCCTACGCCGAGGAGCTGGGCGTGGCTATCGCGCTGGAGAACGTGTGGAACAAGTTCCTCACCTCCCCCATGGAAATGCGTGATTTCATCGACAAGATCGACAGCCCCTTCGTCGGCTCTTACTTCGACGTGGGTAACGTGGTCTTCAATGGCTATCCCGAGCAGTGGATCCGCATTCTCGGCAACCGCATCAAGAAGGTGCATTTCAAGGACTTCCGCCGCGCTGTCGGCACGCTGGATGGCTTCGTTGATCTCTTGGCCGGTGATGTTAACTATCCCGAGGTCGTCAAGGCGCTGGAGGAGGTTGGCTACGATGGATGGGTATCCGCCGAGATGATCCCCAACTACAAGTATCACACTGAAACCATTATTTACAATACGTCCAACGCAATGGACGCCATTCTGGGCAGATAATTGCCCACAAGGAGGATAAAAATATGTTGAAGGTAGGACTCATCGGTTGTGGCTTTATGGGCAGCATGCATGCCAACTGCTACAACAACATTGCAAACGCAAAGGTAACCGCCGTTGCCGATCTGCGCCCCGAAAAGGCACAGGAGCTGGCCGCCATTTCCGGTGCTGAGATCTACACCACCGGCAAGGAGCTGATTGAGAAGGCTGACGTGGACGTCATCGACATCTGCCTGCCCACCTATCTCCACGCCGAGCACGCCATTCTCGCTATGCAGAAGGTAAAGTACGTGTTCGTGGAGAAGCCCGTGGCACTCACCAAGGAGGAGGGCGTTCAGATGATGGAGGCCGCCGCCAAGTACGGTGCCAACGTGCAGGTTGGTCAGGTCATCCGCTTCTGGGACGAGTACGTAGAGCTGGCCAAGATGGTGGAGAGCGGCGTTTACGGCAAGATCGTCAATGCCAACTTCCGTCGCCTCAGCCCTGTTCCCACCTGGGGCTGGGATAACTGGCTGCTGACCATTGCCAAGTCCGGCGGTGCCGGTCAGGACCTGCACGTACACGATATCGACTACGTGCTGTCCATTATGGGCAAGCCCTGCAAGTTCTATACCGTTAAGAACGACGACAACAGCTATGTCAGCACCCTGATGCAGTATAAGGACGCCGTAGTCAGCGTAGAGGGCACCTGGAATCTGCCCACCACGCACCCCTTCCAGGCCACCTTCCGCGTGGTATTTGAGAAGGCCGTGATCGAGAATGCCGACGGCAAGTTCATGAAGTATACCGAGGCCGGTGCCGAGGAGATCAAGATCGAGAAGATCGAGCTTGCCGGCGATGCTTACAAGGGCGGCAACGTATCCGACCTTGGCGGCTACTACAACGAGCTGGTTTACTTCTGCGACAAGGCCGAGAAGGGCGAGAAGATCGAGCGCGCGACGCTTTCCGACGCCGTGGAGTCCCTCAACTTCGTCCTGGACGAGCTGAGCTTCAAGGGCTGATCGCTGAATAGACTCCCATAAGGAGAGGGAGGAGATGCTTTTGCAAAAGCACCTCCTCCCTCTTGCCGTTTTGCCGCCTCAGTCATCCGCCGGCGAAAATTGCTCCTTTCCCACGCCGCAAAGGGGGCAGAGAAAGGTGTCGGGCAGCTTTTCAAAGGGGGTGCCGGGGGCAATATCAAGAGAAGCATCCCCCGTCGCCTCGTCGTATTCCCATCCACAGACGTCACACACGTATTTTGCCATCATATCATCTCCTTTTTCCTTTAGCGTTTCGCACCTTGCCGAATTTTATGCCCAAAAATATTGTTAACTTCTTGACAAGCGCGTAAAATGCGGTATAATAGTAGTGGTCCCCTAAACACAAAAAAGGAGAATATAAACATGGCAAAAATTTTGATCAGCCCCGGCAAATACGTGCAGGGCGCAGGCGAAATGAAAAAGCTCTACGAGTACGCAAAGGGCTACGGCAAAAAGGCGTTGGTTCTGATCACCGCTTCCGGCTACAAGCGCGTGGGCGAGGCTGTGGAAAGCAGCTTCAAGGGCCAGGACTTTGAGCTGGTGTTCGATTATTTTAACGGTGAATGCTCCAAAAATGAGATCAACCGTCTGGTGGAGATCGTCAAGGCCAAGGGCTGCCAGCTGGTGATCGGCATCGGCGGCGGAAAGATCCTCGATACCGCCAAGGCAGTGGCCCATCTCACCGCCAACCCCGTGCTGATCTGCCCCACCATCGCCTCCACCGACGCTCCCTGCAGCGCGCTGTCGGTCATTTACACAGATGACGGCGTATTTGAGGAGTATTTCTTCCTGCCCGCCAACCCCAACGTGGTGCTGATGGATACCGATATCATCACCAAGTCCCCCGCGCGCCTGACGGTTTCCGGTATGGGCGACGCACTGGCTACCTACTTTGAGGCCAGATCCGTTGCCGCCAAGGATGCCGGCACCTGTGCCGGTGGCAAGGTGACGGGAGCTGCTATGGCACTGGCAAAGCTCTGCTTCGATACCCTCATGGAGGAGGGCGTCAAGGCCAAGCTGGCGCTGGAGGCCGGTGCCTGCACTGAGGCTGTGGAGAAGGTAATCGAGGCCAATACGCTCCTCAGTGGTATCGGCTTTGAGAGTGGCGGCCTTGCCGGCGCGCACGCCATCCACAACGGTCTGACCGTTCTGCCCGAGTGCCACCATATGTATCACGGTGAAAAGGTCGCCTTCGGCGTGCTGACACAGCTGGTGCTGGAAAACGTGCCGGCTGAGGAGCTGGAATCCATCATCACCTGGTGCATTGAGCTGGGGCTGCCCGTCACCCTTGCGGAGCTTGGCGTTTCCGAGGTTACCGACGAAAAGCTGATGGCCGTGGCCACTGCTGCTTGTGCCCCCGGCGATACGCTGCACAACCTGCCCTTTGAGGTCACGCCTGAAAAGGTCGCCGCCGCCATCAAGGCAGCCGATGCCTACGGCCGTTACTTCCTGGAGGATTGAATGGAAAGAAGCGCCTGCGGTTTTTTCGCAGGCGCTTTACTTTTTTATGATTTTTTAGATTCATGGCAATAAGCCGCGTCAATCACTTGAAAAAAATCAAAAAATGTGCTACACTGTATGCAGAACACCAAAAAGGAGGACGGTACCGTGATCTATGTGATGTCCGATCTGCACGGCTGCTATGATAAATACTGTCGGATGCTGCAAAAAATTCAACTTTCCGATAGCGACGAGCTGCTGGTGCTGGGCGATGTGATCGACCGGGGAGAGGGAGGCATTGCCATTTTGCAGGATATGATGGCGCGTCCGAACGTGTTTGGATTTCTCGGCAATCACGAATATACCATGACCGCTGTGCTTGGCAGTCTCGGAAAAAAGCTGCCGGCGGAGAAGGTCGCCTCCCTGCAGGCCGTTTTCCGCTTCTGGCTGGAGGATGGCGGCGCGCCTACCTTTGAGGCGTATCGACGGCTGACGCCCAAGGAGCAGGAGAGTGTGCTTGCGTATATCAACGGCTTTTCGCTGTTTGATGAGATCACGCTGGGCGAGCGGGTCTATTTCCTTTCTCATGCGGGTATTGACCATTACGTGCCGGGCAAGTCGCTGTTTGATTACGAGGCGCCGGATATGATCAGCGGCCGGATGGATTACAGCCGCCCGCTGTTTGCGGATAAGTTCACGGTCAGCGGCCACACGCCCACGGGGCTGATCGATCCTGCCTCCAGCGGACGCATTTTTCGGCAGAATCGCCATTTTGCCATTGATTGCGGTGCTGTATTTGGTAAGCCACTGGGATGTCTTTGCCTCGATACGGAGGAAGAATTTTACGTAGAATGAGCGCTGTGGCGCAGGTTTCTCAGGAACAGGAGTGAAAAAACGATGAAGCTGACAAATTTGTTGGAGAAGGAAGCGCTTTCGCTTTCCTTTGAGGTCTTTCCGCCCAAAACAGACATGAATTTTGATAGCGTGCGCCACGCTACCGAGGAGATCGCGGCGCTGCGCCCTGCCTTTATGAGCGTGACCTACGGTGCCGGCGGCGGCACCAGCCGCTATACGCTGGAGATCGCTAAAAATATCAAGGAGCGCTACGGCGTGCCCACGCTGGCGCATCTTACCTGCGTGTCCTCCACCAAGGAAACGGTGCGGCAAAAAATCGGCGAGATCAAAACGGCGGGCATTCAGAACGTGATGGCGCTGCGGGGAGATATCCCGGCGGAGCTGCAGAATGCCGATCGCGGTACGTGGGCGTATACCCATGCCATCGAGCTGGTGCGGGAGCTGAAGGAGAGCGGCGCCGATCTTTGTATTGGAGGAGCCTGCTACCCGGAGGTGCATCCCGAAAGTGCCAATCAGAAGGAGGATATCCGCTATCTGAAGGAAAAGGTGGATGCCGGGTGCGATTTCCTCACCACGCAGATGTTTTTCGATAATAACCTGTTCTACAACTTCCTCTATAAGATCCGTGAGGCGGGCATCACCGTGCCGGTGATGCCGGGCATCATGCCCATCACCAACGGCAATCAGGTGGAGCGCGCCATCAAGCTGTCGGGCTCTCTGATGCCCCAGCGCTTCAAGGCGCTGGTAGATAAGTTCGGTACCACTCCCGCGGCCATGAAGCAGGCGGGCATTGCCTACGCCACGGATCAGATCATCGACCTGTTTGCCAACGGCATTCGCAACGTCCACGTGTATTCCATGAATAAGCCCGACGTGGCAGCAGCCATCCTCCATAACCTTTCGGATATTCTCGGATGATGTCGGCACCGTCTGTAAAGCAGCTTCCGCCGCCTCCCGTTGACCGACGGGAGGTGCTGCGATATGCCGGACACACGGGCGCGGGTGTGGAGGAGCCACTGGCTCTTTTGCTGGAGGAATGTATCAAAGAAACGCTGCCGCGACTACGGTATCGGGTGGTGTGGCAAGAGCTGCCGCTGCCTCTTTCCGGCTTTGATCCCACAGAGCGAATGGCTATGGAGGCACGGCTCTCGGGCTGCCGGAGCGTCGTGATGTTTGCCGCCACGGTAGGCGTGGAGATGGATCGGCTGATCACTCGGTACAGCCGCCTGCGTCCCGCCAAGGCAGAGCTGCTGGATGCGCTGGGCAGCGAGCGGATCGAAGCGCTTTGCGATGCGTTTTGCGAGGCACTTGCCGCAGAAAAGAAGGGTGAGGGTCTTTTGATAGCACCACGCTTCAGCCCCGGCTACGGCAAGCTGCCCTTGACAGCGCAGAGGGAGCTGATCGCCCTGTTGGATGCGTCCCGTAAAATTGGTCTTACGTTAAATGAAAGCCTGCTGATGTCGCCCACCAAATCGGTGACGGCCATCGTTGGCATCTATGAGGAGAGCGTATGAATTTCAAATCCTTTATTGGTGAGCATATTTTTCTGCTGGATGGCGGTATGGGCACGCTGCTGCAGGCCGAGGGCTTGCAGCCCGGCGAGCTGCCGGAGCGGTGGAATCTCACCCATCCCGATGTGATCACCGCCGTTCACCGCCGCTATTTCGAGGCGGGAAGCAACGTGGTGAATACCAACACCTTTGGCGCGAATTGCTTGAAATTTGACCGTGCGGAGCTGGAGAAGATCATCTCTGCCGCCGTGGCAAATGCTCGCCGTGCCGCCGCGGAAAGCAGCGGTACGCAGCCGAAATTCGTGGCGCTGGATATCGGCCCCACAGGACGGATGCTGAAGCCCTACGGCGATCTCGATTTTGAGGACGCGGTGGCGGTGTTTGCCGAAACCGTGCGGCTTGGCGTCAAATACGGCGCGGATCTCATTTTCATCGAAACGATGAACGATAGCTACGAAACCAAGGCGGCGGTGCTGGCGGCTAAAGAAAACAGCGCCCTTCCGGTGCTTGTATCCAACGCCTACGGCGAGGATGGCAAGCTGATGACCGGAGCCACCCCCGAGGCGATGGTAGCAATGCTGGAGGGACTGGGTGCCGATGCCGTCGGCGTCAACTGTTCCCTTGGCCCAAAAGCGCTGCGCCCCGTGGTGGAAGAATATCTGAGGGTGGCCTCGGTTCCTGTCTTTTTCAAGCCAAACGCGGGGCTGCCTCGCGTGGTAGAGGGGAAAACCGTGTACGACGTCGCCCCGACAGATTTTGCCGATGAGGTGGCGGCGTTGCTTGGCTGCGGTGTACGCGGCGCGGGCGGATGCTGCGGCACCACGCCCGCATATATTGAGGCGCTTGCCGCCTTGGCAAAAGGCTTACAGCCGCAGCCAATTGACGATAAGCAAAGAACCGTCATCAGCTCCTACACCCACGCAGTGGTATTTGACCGCGAGCCGATCCTCATTGGCGAGCGCATCAATCCCACGGGCAAAAAGCGCTTCAAGGAGGCGTTGCGCGCCGGGGATATGGACTATATCCTGCAGGAGGGCATTGCCGAGGAGGAGCGGGGGGCGCAGGTGCTGGATGTGAACGTGGGTCTGCCCGAGATCAACGAGCCCGAAACGCTCACCGCCGCCGTGACGGAGCTGCAGGCGGTGCTGGATCTGCCGCTGCAGCTGGATACCTCCGATCCCGTGGCCATGGAGCGGGCGCTGCGCCGCTACAACGGCAAGGCAATGCTCAACTCCGTGAACGGCAAAAAAGAAAGCATGGCGGCCGTGTTCCCGCTGGCGAAAAAGTACGGTGGCGTGGTGGTGGCGCTGACGCTGGATGAATCCGGTATTCCTACAGGCGCCGAGGAGCGGGTAGAGATCGCCCGCCGTATCCTCCGGGAGGCGGAGCACTACGGCATTCCAAGGAAGGATCTGATCTTTGACCCACTGGCGCTGACCGTCAGCGCCGACGGCACCGCCGCCAAGGAGACCCTTCGGGCAGTGCGGATGATCCGGGAGGAGCTGGGCTGCCACACCTCGCTTGGTGTGTCCAACGTATCCTTCGGCTTGCCGGCAAGGGATGCGGTGAACAGCACCTATTTTGCCATGGCACTGTCTGCCGGCCTTTCCGCCGCTATTATGAATCCCCATTCCACTGAAATGATGAAGACCTATCACGCTTACCGGGCGCTGGCCGGCCTTGACGAAAACTGCTCAGGCTTTATTGCGTTTTCTGAAACGCTTCCTGTGGCACAAACGGCGGTATCTGTTCCCGTTACCCACAAAACGGTATCGGAAAACGCCTCCCGTTTGCAGGAGGCGGTGGTCAAGGGTCTGCGGGAGCGCGCCGCCGCGCTGACAGCCGAGCTGATCAAAACCGAGCCACCCCTGTCACTGGTAGAGCGGGAACTGATCCCGGCACTGAACGAGGTGGGTGTGGGCTTCGAAGAGAAGCGCGTGTTCCTTCCTCAGCTTTTGATGAGTGCCGAGGCTGCCAAGGCCGCCTTTGAGGTGATCAAGAGTGCGGTGAGCGGAGGCACGCAAAGAAACGGAAAAACCGTGATTCTCGCTACCGTTAAGGGGGATATTCACGATATTGGCAAAAATATCGTGAGGCTTTTGCTTGAAAATTACGGCTTTTCCGTGGTGGATCTCGGCAAGGATGTGTCCCCGGAGGAGATCGCGCGGGAGGCCGTGCGCCTGCACGCGCCGCTGGTGGGGCTTAGCGCGCTGATGACCACAACTGTGCCCGCGATGGCCGAGACCATCGCGCTGCTGCGCACCGAGGCGCCCTGGTGTCGGGTGATGGTGGGCGGCGCGGTGCTAACGCAGGAATATGCCGACAGCATCGGTGCGGATCGCTATGCCCATGATGCCATGGGTGCGGTGCGCTATGCCGAGGAGCTGCTGCGTACGTAACGAAAGAAGGCCTTGGGGCATCGCCCCAAGGCCTTCTTTCGTTATTTGACGATATCCACGTCGGTCAGCGTGGGTGTGCGCGCCAAATTGCGGTTTTCCTGTCGGTACGCCGTGGGGGAAACCCCCATTGCTGCCCGGAAATGTCGGGAAAACAGATTATTATCCTCAAAGCCGCAGAGCCGCGCGATCTGTACAATGCTGTAAGAGGTGCGCAGGAGTAGATCGCAGGCGTTCTTCATCCGCACCGCGTCAAGATACGCCATAGGTGACATGCCGTAATGCTCTCGCATCAACCGCGCAAAATGCCGCTGAGAATAGTGGCATTGCAGGGAAAGGCTTTCTAACGTCAAGGGCTTGTCGAAGTTTTGTTCAATATAAAAGGCTATCTCGGCAATATCACGGGGGATCGGCTCCTCCTCTACACTGTGTTTGCGATTACAGCGGGAGGAAAGCAGCGCCACCAATGAGAGAAACAGAATGTCCAAAATATCCGGATCTGTCTCGTCCTTCATCATATCCGCGATCTGCTCCACATAGCGTACCGTGCCGGCGTCCACACAAAGATTGGGAGCAGTGATTCCGTTTTTGCGCTCGCGCACATCGCTCACAAACAGCTCCTGAAAGCCCGGCTTTTCCGCAAGATGCGCATCGGTTGCCCGCTCCAGCAGGCGCTGCATATTGAATTTGAAGATGCAGCAGCGAAAGCTGCCCGTGTAGGTTTGAGCGTGGATCACATCGTCGGTCAGCACGTAAACATCTCCGGGCGAAACCGTGCTGATGAAGCTATTGACATCATCGATTGCGCTGCCGCCCGTGCAGACGTAAAGCTCTGCCATGCGGTGCGGATGGCGACCGAGCTCGCCTTGACGCTGCACCTTTTCTACATTGTCAAATACAGGGGAGGGGGAATTGATCATGGAATTCACGGCAAAGCCTCCTTTCTCTTTGTCTCAAATATACTATATCAAGTCTAAAAAGTCAATATGTTTTGACAAAAAAAGTGATATAATGGACACAGGCCGCCGGAATCCTCCGACGCGCAATTCTTTTAAAATAAAGGAGAACATATCATGCCTTCTGCTTCTACCGACAAGCTGCTTTCAAAATTGGCCAATCGGGAGAAAATCTTTGCCGCCTATATGGGACAGGTTTCCTCCCCCCTGTTCGCCCCGATGTACGCCGCCTCCGGTACGGATTTTCTCATTGTGGATATGGAGCACGGTGCCTTCTGCCCCGAGAATATCGGCGATTTCGCCGTAGCCTGCAACGGCAAGAACTTCCCCGTGATCGCCCGCATTCAGGACTGCGAGTATCACTGCATCTCCAAGGCCATCGACCAGGGCTGTGACGGCATTCTGGTGCCCAGAACCGAATCTCTGGAGCAGGTAGAAACTGCCATCAGCTCCATGCGCTTCCCGCCCGTTGGCAAAAAGGGCTGCGGCGGCCGCGCTTGTCTGCGGGGTGACAGCATTGAGGAGTTTAACAGAAAGCGTCTCATTTTCATACAGATCGAGTCCCCCAAGGGTGCAGATCTGCTGGACGAGATCCTTACCAAGTACGGTCACGAGATCGCCGGCATTATCATCGGCCCTGCTGATATGTCCATCGCCTGCGGCTGCCCCCTTAAGTTTGACGACGAGCGTCTGATCACCTGTATCAGAAAGGTGGTCACCGTGTGCCAGGCGCACAAGATGTCCATCGGTATGTTCATGAATAATCTCGCCGAGTGTGAGAGATGGTACGGTGAGGGCATGAACATTTTCTGGACCGGCTCCGAGCTGGAGTGCTTGCTGAAGGGTCTGAAGCAGATCGCCAAGGGCATCGACGCACTTAATGAAGGAGTAAGCAATGAAAAAGACACTGGTGTTAGCGAAGGAAACCCCTATTTATCGAAGTGAGCTTGCCGCTCACGGCATTGAAACGGTTTTCTGCGATTCGAAGGACCCGGACGAGATCGCTGCAGCCGGCATGGGTTGTGCCGCCGCCATCTTTACCAGCGTCCGCTTTGATGAGACGCAGTTTTCCAAAATGCCCGATCTGAAGCTACTTTCCCGCTACGGTATCGGCATCGATACCGTGGATCTTTCCGCCGCTACCGCGCACGGTGTGACGGTTTGCAATTGCCCCACCTACGGCACCTATGACGTGGCTGAGCATACGGTGGCGCTGATTCTGGCGCTGTCCCGCTCCATCCCGCAGTACGATCGCCGCATCAAGTCCGAAAACAACTGGCGGCAGGCCGGTATGCGCACGGCGCACCGTCTGTCCGTTCAGCGTCTTGGCGTGGTGGGCTTTGGTCGCATTGCCCGCTGGGTGGTTACGATGCTGCGTGGCTTTGGTATGGAAACAATGGTGTACGACCCCTACCTGAACGAGGAGAGTGCCAAGGAGCTGGGCGTGCGCTCCGTTACACTGGAGGAGCTGGTGGCGCAGGCAGATATTATTACCCTGAACGCTCCCCTCACCAAGGAGACGCACCATATGGTAAACGAGGCGCTGATTGCCAAAATGAAGCCGGGGGTTCTTTTGGTCAACACCTCCCGTGGCGGCCTTGTCGACGAGGCGGCACTGGTGAAGGCCCTGCAGTCCGGTCACATCGCCGGCGCGGCGCTGGACGTGTTCGAAAAGGAGCCCTTTGCGGAGGATCATCCCTTGCGCTCCATGGAGAACGTGATCCTCACCCCTCATGTGGCGTGGTGCTCTGTGGAGGCCAAGGCAAATCTGCAGACCGAGGTGCTGGGCAACGTGATCGACTATTTCGAGGGCAGACCCTTGAAAAACGCTTTGAATTAAGAAAGGATACTACCATGATCGAATTTTCCGTAAAAGAACTGAAGGAGCGCATCCACGGCATTTATAAGCGCGTCGGCCTTTCCGACGAGGATGCGGATATTATGACCGAGGTGCTGGCTACCACCGAGATCCGCGGCGTATTTTCCCACGGCTTTCTCCGCACCAGAAACTACGTAAAGGCGCTGCTTGGCGGCGGTATGAAAAAGGACGCCGACCTGACCGTGCTGTTTGACAGCCCCTCCTGGGCGATGGTGGACGGCAACGAGGCGCTGGGCATTCCCACAGCCTACAAGGCCACCAAGATCGCCATTGCCAAGGCAAAGGAAACCGGCATCGGTATCGTGAACGTGCGCGGCAGCCACCACTGCGGTGCCGTGGGCTACTACTCCGCCATGTGCGCCGACGAGGGTCTTTTTGGCATGTGCATGAGTAACGGTAACCCCATGGTTGCGCCCACCGGTGCCCGTAGCACCGGCATCGGTAACAATCCCTTCTCCTACGCCGCTCCCGCAGGCAAGTATGGCAAGGTGTTGTATGACGTTGCCTTCAGCGCCGTTTCCGATATGAAGATCCTTGACCTGCGCGATAAGGGGCTGCCCATGCCCGCTGATTGGGCCATCCGCAAGGAGGACGGCCAGCCTACCACCGACCCCAACGACTACTGCAAGGGCAAGGCTGTGCTGACCCCCATTGCAGGCCATAAGGGCTACGGCCTTGCGCTGATGGTTGAGATTATGGGTGCCGTCATGTCCGGTGCAAACATCCTGAAGAACGTCAACGCCTGGACCATGACCCCCGAGGTGCCCGGCAACACCGGTCACTTCATTATGGCGCTGGATATCTCCAAGCTGCAGGATATGGATGCCTACAACGCCACCATGGAAAAGATGATCGAGGAGCTGAAGGGCGCAACGCCCATCGATCCCGCCCGCCCCGTGCTGTACCCCGGCGAGCTGGAGAAGAACCGCGAGGCCGCCGTTGCTGCCTCCGGCAAAATGAGCATTTCCGAGAACACGCTGTCCCTCATCGAGGAGGCCGAGGCGCTGCTCGAAAAGTCTGGGCTTTGATTGATCGCGCAAAAAAGGAGCTGAGTCACTAAACGTGGCTCAGCTCCTTGTTTTTATGTATATTTGAAACCATAAATTGGGGTTTATCGGGATGTTCGCACGAACTTTTTGGGAAAGTTTTAGTCAAGTTTTTTCAAAAACTTGCGGGGCATGGGGCAGAGCCCCATACAGGGCATTTCTCTTTTGGTAGCTTTTCTCTTTGTG
>SVTA01000054.1 GCA_015064005.1 Oscillospiraceae bacterium | reverse complement strand
GCCGTACACGGCGGGCTTGGCTATATGAAGAAGGGCGACGTGATGCTGCTGGTTTCCCGCGGCGGCAAGACCGACGAGCTGCTCACCATCCTTGACGTGTGCAAGGAAAAGGGCGCTACCATCATTGGCGTCACCGAAAATCTCGAATCTCCCCTTGCCACCCAGGCCGACATCGTGCTTGCCATGAAGGTTACCAAGGAATGCGACAAATATAACTGCCAGGGCACCACCAGCTTTGCCGTAACCAACGCCATTTTTGACGCGCTGCAGGCTGCCGTGATCGAGTACACCGGCTATCAGAAGATGGATTTTGCCCTCATTCATCCGGGCGGAGCCGTAGGCAAGCGCCTCAATCAGAAGTAATCAAAATTTAAAAACATAAAGGAGAATCTCAAAATGGAATTCAAAATGATCCAGAAAGAAATTCAGCTGCAGTCCCGCGGCTGGATCCCCACCTTCCACGACATCTCTATCGACGTGCACAAGATCGTAGAGGAGTCCGGCATCAAGAACGGTACCGTTTCCGTGGTTTCCCACCACACCACCTGCTCCGTGATGATCCAGGAGTGCTCTCACGACTTCGATACCTTCGATCTCGAGTACCTGCAGCACGACCTGCTGGACATCATGCGCAAGATGATCCCCGACTACACCAACGAGGGTGATTACCGTCATCCCGGCCCTGTACACGCACAGTTCGGCCGCTATGTCAACGAGCCCGGCAACTTTACCTCCATGAATACCGACGGCCATCTGCGCTCCGTATTCTTCGGCCGCAGTGAGACGCTGACCATCAAGGATGGCAAGCTGGATCTCGGTGAGTTCGCTCACATCTACTTCATCGACTGGGATCACGTTCGCGCCCGTCCCCGTCAGGTCAACCTGACCCTCTTCGGTACCACCGAGGATGTGGGTGACCGTAAGTACAACAACGGCGAGGTGGTCAACACGCTGCGTAAGTTCCCCGCTGAGGAGAAGGCTTACATGGAGCAGTACGACGAGTGGAAGAAGAGATAATTCTCTCCCTGCCCACAACGCTTCGGGCGGGAGGCGTGCGCCTCCCGCCTTTTGCCCCCATTCACTTTTATCATATCAAAGGAGTATCCCGTGAAGCTTTTACTTGATACCGCAAATCTTGCGGATATTCGCTATTTCAATACCTATTACCCCATCGAGGGCGCAACCACCAACCCCACCATTCTCTCCAAGGAGGGCGGCAACGTGCTGGAGCTGCTTTCCTCCATCCGCGCCATCATTGGCCACAAGAAGGAGCTGCACGTGCAGGTCACCGAAACCGTCTGCGACAAGATGGTGGAGGAGGCCGAGGCCATCGTTGCGTTCCTTGGGCCCAAGACCGTGGTGAAGATCCCGATCACCGACGAGGGACTGCGCGCCACCGCCATTCTTGCCAAGCGCGGCATTGACGTGACGGTAACTGCCGTGCTGACCGCCGCGCAGGCTATGCTCGCCGCCAACGCAGGCGCCGCATACGTGGCGCCCTACGTCAGCCGTCAGGAGAATCTGTGTGCCGACGGAGTGGGAACGGTTGCCGAGATCGTGAAGATTCTCGATGCCTCCAACGTACAGACCAAGGTGCTTGCCGCCAGCTTCAAGACCGCCAAGGAGGTTCTGGACGTAGCCGTGGTAGGCTGTCATACCGCCACCGTTTCGGCGGGTACGATGCGGAACCTGCTCTCTCACACCACCACCGACACCTCCATTGCCCGCTTTGTCGAGGACTGGAAGAAGTCCTTTGGCGACGTGACGCTGCTGGAGCTTTTGAAAAACAAGTGACGAAAATCCCCACCGCTGAGGCGGTGGGGATTTTTTGAGAGAATATTGACAAATATAAAACATGTGCTATAATGAAAGCACCACTCACAGGAGGTGCACCATGCACGAGGACGAGAAAAGAAGATTGGATCGGGATACGATCCGACGGGATCTGATGCGGCAAACGCCGGGAGGCCCGCGTATGGTGGCACTGCTGTATGCGAGCACCGTGCTTGGCGTGGCACTGCTCACCCTCTGTCTGCTTTGGGTGCGGCATATACTGCGGCAGGCGAACTTCCCGTTTCCGGCAGCCGTTTGGGTGATCTGGGGTGTTTTGGTCGTTGTGGGGCTTGCGCTGGATTACGCGCTTCGGATGCGACCGGAGATCCTGAAATACCGCCGTGCCAAAAACGGGGCGTTTTTCGTGAAGGAGGACGTGCTGGAAAGCATCAGCCGCCAGCAAATGCATTGGGAGGGTGGCATTCGTACGCTGTTTCGTCGCAGAGAGCTGGTGGATGCCTACTATGCCAACGAGTTTCATTTCGAACAGCACCCTACCTATATTTCAAGACCGCGCTACGGTGCTTTTCGCGAGGATAATTTTTTTGATTTCTGCGGTATGGAGCGGGAATTTTATTATCATTCCAAGGGCGATCGCTTTTTGCTGGTCTTCTACGAGGACGAGCCCTCCGCGCCTGCCCTGATCTATAATTTGAAGTTCTATCATTACAGCAGAGGGAAATGAGCGATGTGGTATTACATCTATTTGACGTTTTTTCTGCTCAGCGGCTTGGGTGTTGTCGAGATGGTCAAGCTGCTTTTATAACCTATTTACCCGTTTTCCTTTCTTTTTCCAAGGAGGGAAAATGAATGTTTCCGCAGAGGCGAAAACGTGAAAAAGGGAGTCCCTTTGAAAAGGGACTCCCTTTTTCGTTTTTTGCTTCGTGCAGGCTCATTCCTCGAGCAAGCCGTAAGCGTTGAGGATGTATTTTGCCGTATCGTAGAGCAGAGCCTCCAGCTTCTGCTGAACGAAGAGCGGCGCCTCCTGCAGACGGGTATCCTCGGGGAAGAGGCGACGCTTGTAGGGCCAGCTCTTGACGGTAGGCAGTGTGCCACAGCATTCCAGCGTAAAATGCCCCTTAAAGCCGATGTCCAAGAGGGCGTGCAGTACCTCGTCGTGGTTCAGCGTGCCGAAGAAGGGCAGCAGATGGTCGTCGTGGACGCCCCGGTTGTCGTTGTAGTGGATGGCGTGCAGCTCCTCGCCCAGTGCCTTGATGTGCTCGTATTGCGTGCCCTCGCAGTTGGCGTGGCCGGTATCCCAACAGGCGTGCAGGTGAGGGGAGCCCACAAAGGAGAGAAACTCCCGCATTTCCGCGCCGGTATTGGCGTAATAGCGGCCGTCAAGACAGACGGCGGCGGAGTTTTCAATGAGAATTTCCACGCCACAGCGCTGGGCGGCGGGGAGCAGCTCGTTGTAAAAATCCCGGTTCATACAGAACCACTGCTCCTTGGTGAGACCGGTGTCGTGACCGGGGTGAATGACCGTGTGGGGTATGCCCAGCGCGCCGCAGATCTCGAAGGAGCGCAGGGTGGAGGCTTTCAGATACGCCACCTTTTCTTCATTGTGCCAGAAGGGGTTGCCGCCTTCGGAATGTGCCTGTACAAAGGTCATGCCAAGCGCGTCGGCCTCGGCCTGAAGTGCCGCTACCGCCTCCCGCCAGTTATCCTGCATCAGCGGAGACTCCGGCCTCAGGGAGAACATACTGAGGTCGATATAGCGAAAGCCCGCCCGATGCAGCTCGCGGATCTGGGAAATTTCGTCGTTCGGGTAGTAGAAGATAAAATCATTGGTGGTGGAAACGAGTTTCATGGTAACGATCCTTTCTTTTAAAGTATGATCTTAAAATTTCTCGCTTCTGTGCCGCTCGGAAAGGTAGTGGCATCTGCCGCCGTTCTCGGGGTACAGATATTCGCTGAACGCCATCGGCCCGATCTCCATCAGTCGGTCAAGCTCGGCCTGATTGAGCAGTACCACCTGCAGACAGGCCGTCTTTTTGAACAGTCCCAGCTTGCAGTGCAGCATGCTCGCGTCCGGCACGATCTGCGGGAACTCTACGAAGGCCGCGACCATTTCGTCGTCGGCATCCTCATTTTCCCACTCAAAGCTGTGACCGTAGCTGATGTGTGTCTTGTTACAGCAGGCAAAGGTGGCGATCATCAGCAGCTTGCTGTGATACCAGCTCAGCACCTCCTTGTCCTTGAGGTCGATATCCTTGTCTACAAGCATGATGTATTCGTTCCGCCGCCCCACGGTGTTGGGGATCTTGGGCATCAGATAGTCGCTGGCGCCCATAGTGGCCAGCTTCCAAAAGGGGTATTCCTCGGTAGGAGCGTAGAGCAGCACGTCGATGTGCCGGCCGTCGTCTACGATGGGATGCACTACAAGGCAATCGTCCTGTTCAAAATATTGGTTAAAATGCGCCGTCAGCTTATCCATTTCCTTGACATTCATAAAATGACCGCCTTTCTTTCGGATAATTTTAGTATAGCACGCGCCATGGCGGTTGTCAATCGTTTTGCGGTGGGTTTGTGTGTTCGTTTGGCAGAAAAAGACACCTCTTCCGAATTGTTTTTGCCGCCGCAGGCGACAAATTTCGTGTTGCCTCTTGTATTTTTGACAACAATGTGATAGAATGATGAATAATATTAAAATATGCTTTATATATAAATAAAGCGTGGGCGCGACGCGCTTTGCTCATCTGCAACCATGACGGAGGAAGAATATGAAGAATTTTGTGATCATTCCCGACGTGACCTGTGACCTTTCAGAGGAGATCCGTGACTACTTTAAGCTGGAACGTTACGTGAACGGCTACGTACATATCAACGACGAGAGCTTTCCCACGCAGCTTGACTGGAGCGTGTTCTCGCGGGAGAGCTTCTATAAGACGCTGGCCAATGCCAAAAACAAGGTCAGCAGCGCGGCCGCAAGCCCGGAGGAATACTACCTCATCTTCAAGGAATACGCCGAGCAGGGCATGGATATTCTCAGCATGTCCATTTCCTCCAAGATCAGCGGTACCTACAGCATTGCCGCTTCCGCCGCGGAGCGTATCCGTGAGGAGTATCCCGCATGCAATATCTACTGTCTTGATTCTCTGCGGATGTCCGGCGCCTTTGGTGTGCTGGTGGCATATGCCTGCGAGATGAAAAACAACGGCAGCAGCTTTGACGAGGTGGTGGCTTGGCTGGAGCAAAACAAAAACCGCGTGCATCAGATGGGCCCCATTGACGACCTCACCTTTGTTGCCCGCAGAGGGCAGATCTCCAGCGGCAAGGCCATCATGGGCAATCTGGTGGGCATCAAGCCCATGGGCGATTGCAATGCCGATGGCTACGTGACGGTGCTGGTGAAGATGAAGGGCATCAAAAAAGCGCTGGAGGCAACGGTCACCTACCTCGGTCTTGCAGCCAAGGATCTTTCCGAGCAGTACGTGTTTATCATGCACACAGACAGAGAAAAGTACGCGAGCCTCCTGAAGGAAAAGATCGAGGAACGCTATCCCTGCAAAAAGGTTTTTGTCAGTGACGTATTCGGCGGCTGCGGCACCAACATCGGCCCCGGTATGATCGGCGTGTATTTTATGGGTGATCCCGTTTCCGAGGGCTGCGTCAAGGAAAAGGAGCTGCTCACTCTCGCCATTTCCCAGAGCGAATCTTAACATTGGACGGAACGTATGTTGAAGAAAATCGACGGTAAGATCTACATTGATCTTGTGAACCATGGCATCAAAAATATTGAAAAGCACCGCAGTGTTCTCAACGATCTCAACGTGTTTCCCGTTCCCGACGGTGACACGGGCACCAATATGCTGATGACCCTGCGCCACGGCTATGAGGCCACGGAGCAGGGTGCACACCTCTCCCTGCCCGATGCGGCGCGGCAGTTTTCCGCCTCCGCCGTGTTCGGCGCGCGGGGCAATTCCGGCGTCATTGTTTCCCAGTTCTTCAAGGGCGTGGCAGAGGCGTTTCAGGATGCCACCGAGGCCGACCCCTTCCTGCTGGCTGAGGCGCTGCGTGCCGGTTGCCGGGGCGCTTATGCCGCGGTGGCGGATCCCGTGGAGGGAACCATGCTCACCGTGCTGAAGGATGCCTCCGCTGCGGTCACGCAGGCTCTGCCGCTGGATAGCGTGGAGGAGGTGGTCAGCGTGTTTCTCGGTGCCGCGCGCGTGTCGCTTAGGAACACCCCCGAGCTGCTGCCCGTTTTGAAAAAGGCCAACGTGGTGGATAGCGGCGGCTCCGGTATCGTGTATTTCTTCGAGGGCGTGGAGAAGTATCTGCGCGGCGAGGAGATCGATCTTGATCGGGAGGAGAGCGTGACCGTTGGCGTCACGGCGCCGGCGCTGGATCTTTCGCTGTTCCACAAGGATACCGCTTTCCTCTTTGGCTATTGCATCGAGGGACTTCTGCAGCTGCGAATGAGTGGCACGGAGTTCAGTCACGCCGCCTTCAAAGAGGGTCTTTCCGCCCTTGGCGAATCGCTGGTGACCTCCCTTGAGGGGGATAAGCTCAAGCTGCACGTGCACAGCAAGGCCCCCGGCGGGATCTTCAATTACTGTCAGGGCTTCGGTGAGTTTCTCACCGTTCACATTGAAAATATGACCGTGCAGAACACGCTGCAGGAAAAGCTGGAGCGGGAGCGCCAAAAATTCCTTTATACCGATACGCCCGGCAGCGCCGAGTTTGCCGTGGTGGCGGTAGCCACCAGCTCCGTGATGCAGAAGAAATTCTTCGATATGGGCGCGGACGTGGTGATCGCCAGTGATATCGCCCCCTCCTCCAAGGATTTCATGGACGCCTTCCACCATACCGGTGCCAAGCAGATTCTGGTGTTCCCCAACAGCCCCAATTCCATTTTAAGCTCCATGCAGGCGGGAAGCCTGTACAAGGGTGCCCGGGTAACGGTGCTGAACAGCCGCTCGATCTCCGAGTGCTACGCGGCGCTGTCGGTAATGGATTTTGACGGCAGCATGGACGATGCCGTGGCGCAGGCCAATGACACCATCGCCAATATCCGGCAGGTGACCCTTTACCGCGCCGCTAACGACGTGCGGTACGGCACCCGGGCCATCGCCAAGAACGATTTCTTTGCCCTGCGGGACAAATCCATTCTGGCAGTGGATCGCTCGCTGGAGCGTGTGGCGCTGCAAACGGTGGAGCAGCTGCAGGCCGAGGCCGAGGCTGCCGTGATCACGCTGTTTTACGGCCGCAACGTGCCCAGTGAATACGCAGAGCATCTGGCCGAAAGCATTGCCGAGGCGGACGGGTTCGTGGAGGTGGCTACAGTCTCCACCATGGACACGGTATATGACATCACGATGACCTTTGAATAAGGAGTAGACAGAATGAAAAAAATTACGGGTAAAAGAAAGCTCTTTTTGTACGGCTGCTCGGGCCTCGGCGTCAATATGCTCAATATTATTGTGGGCTCTTACCTCTGCAGCGCTCTGATGACGGGCGGCTTTGTGGAGCACGTGGAGTCCTGGACGTATCTGAACAAGACTCTTGTGGTGGCAGGCCTTTGGGCGGTGCTGCGCTTTATTGCCAAGGCCTTTGACGGCATCATCGACCTGCCCCTTGCCGCCTTTGCCGATCGGCTGCACACCCGCTTTGGCCGCAGAAAAACGGCGCTGCTGGTGGGGCTGATCCCCACCGTGATCCTGTACTGCCTGTTCCTCGTGCCGCTGGAGGCAGGGGAGAGCTATCTCAACACCGTCTGGTTTGGCGGTCTGCTGATCCTGTTTTATGCGTTTTATACCCTCACCATGCTCACCTACTACGCCACCTTCTCCGAGGTGTGCGCAGACGAGAGCGCGGCGCTGTTCCTTTCCAACTCCAAGTCCATCTGGGACGTGGTCTATTTCAGCCTCAGCTTTGCGCTGGTGCCGGTGTTTGTCAGCCTTGGCGTGAATATCCGCATCGTGGCGCTGATCTTCCTGCCCTTGGTGCTGACCATGCTCATCCCCTTCTTTATGCTGAAGGAGGGCGGAGAGGGCGGGGAAGCGTCCGATGAAAAGCCCCTTACGCTGCGGGCGTCCCTTGCGGTATCGGTCAAGAATAAGACCTTCATGTACTGGATGCTCACCGTTTCCGTGATGACCGTGGGTCTGCAGCTGTTCCTTGGTGGCATCAATGAGCTGTTTTCCTCCACGGGGCTGAATATGACGGTGGTGATGGCCTCCTCCTTTGCCCCCGTGCCCCTGACCATTATGGTCTACAACAAGCTCGTTAAGCGCTACGGCCTCGGTCTTGGCTATCAGTTCGTGCTGGCGATCTTCTCGGTGGGTATGGGCGTGATGCTGCTGTGCTATGCCCTCTCCGGTGTGATATCCTCCCTGATCGTCACGCTCATTGCGGTGGCGGGCGGCATTGCCGTTTCCTTCTCCATCGGTGCCTTTTTCTCCATTACCTACGTGGTGCCCACCAATCTCGCGCAGCACGAGCTGGAGCGCCGGGGCAACGGCGTGGCGGCCATGTACTTTGCCGTGCAGGGCCTTTTCGAGGGTATTGCCGCCGGCATTGCTACCGGCCCCATCCTCACGCTGCTGAAGGACAAAAACGTGATCTATCTCCTACCGGTGGTGGTGATCGTTTGCTGTGCTGTGGCATTTGTCATGTCCTTCTTCTTCTCCGATGAGGTGAAGTATATGAGCCGGAACGTGGCAATGGACGCGAAGGAATAATCGCTCCATGATCTATACGTTTTTTCGCCTGCTGGGGATGCTGACGGGTTACCCCGCTCAGCTGCTGTTTTTCAAGCGCCGCACCTATTATGAGGATAAGGCGGCCACGGATCTGCGCCACGGTGGCAAGCTGATCATTTGCAATCACTTCAGCGTGGTGGACTATGTGATGAGCGCTTTTCTGGTGTTTCCCCGCAAGCTGAACGTGGTATGCGCGGAGTTTCCCTTCAAATACCCCATTGCGCGGTTTGGCATGAGGTTTTTCGGTGCCATACAGGCCAACAGACAAAACCGCAGTATGCGCTTTGTGGACGAGAGCGCCGCGTGTCTCAGAAAGGGGCAGCTGGTGCAGATCTTTCCCGAGGGGCACAATACCCCCGACGGCAAGATGCACGAGTTCAAAAGGAGCTATATCGTCATTGCCCACCGCGCCAAGGTGCCCATCGTTCCTATGGTCACGGACGGCAACTATGGCCTATTCAAGCGGACACACGTGATCATCGGCCGTGAGATCGACGTTTCGCAGTTCATCACCTCCACGAGGCGCACGCCCACGCGTGAGGAGCTGGAGCGGGCAAACGACTATATTTATGCCAAAATGCTGGCGCTGCAGGAGGAGCTGGAGCGCCGCAAGACCAAAAAAGCAAGGAGATAACCATGTTAGATATCATTACCCATCCCGTATTTTTGGGGATCGTGGCGTTTCTGGTCGGCTCCGGGCTGGCGCTTTGGATCATATCCTATTTTGTAGCCGCCCGCATCGTGTACGATCGCACGCTGCGCCGCACCTCCAAGGAGCAGTGGAGCCGGGATATCCCGGATGACATCACTCCCGATGGACGCCGGATGTATGAGCGCGGTGTGGCATGGAGCGAGGAAAACCTTGCCCACAAGCGGGACGTACATATCGTAAGCGAGGGGCTGAATCTGTACGGCGAGTATTATGATCTCGGCTACGACAGAACCGTGATGATCCTATCGGGCAGAACCGAAAGCCTGCGGTACGGCTACTTTTTCGCCATTCCTTATGCCGCCTGCGGCTGCAACGTACTGGTGATGGATCCCCGCGCCCACGGAAAAAGCGACGGTGAATTCAATACCGTGGGCTTTGAGGAAAGTAAGGATATCCGCGCGTGGGTGCGCTTTTTGAAGAGCGAGATGGGCGTTCACTCCGTGATCTTTCACGGCATTTGCATCGGCGCTGCCGGCGGCATGCTGGCGTTGACCGCAGAGGATTGTCCCGATGGCATTGACGCCATTGTGACGGAGGGGATGTTTCCCAACTTCAGCGAATCTATGAAAAACCATCTCATCGAGCGCAAAAAGCCCGTGCGGGGCTTGGTGGAGCTGATCGACCGCCGGATGCGGCGCTTTACGGGTCACTCCATGACATACGGCCCCATTGACGTCATTCACAGGATGCACAAGCCCCTTTTAATGCTGCATAGTAGGGAGGACCTGTATTCCACCCCCGAGTACGCCCAAAAGCTGTTTGATAAGGCCGGCAGCGCGCATAAGCGTCTTGTCTGGTTCGAGCGCGGCAAGCATTCCATGCTGCGCATCACGGATACCGAGCGCTACGACAGCGCCATTGCCGCGTTTCTCGCGGAGGTCTATCAACATTCCCAAAGTCATACTTTAAATCAATCATAAGGAGGAAGACTATGTTTTTTTGCATCAATTGCGGCACAGAGCTGCCCGAAAACGCCAAATTTTGCCCCACCTGCGGCAGAAGCACCGAGCAGGAGGCGCCCGCCGCGAGAAATCTGCCGGAGGAGGATCCAATACTGACGCCCATCACGCCGGGCATCAGCTTTGATGCTCCCACGGATGAGAACCCCGTGAGCCAGTTTATGGAAAGAGAGCGCAGCGAGCTGGCAGGCAGCATTATGACCTTCGGCATTCTCAGCCTGGCGTTTGCTTGCATCCCTTTCCTGTCTCTGCTCGGTCTGATCTTCGCCATCGTTGCCAAGACCAAGCTGGGCACCTACGTCACCCGCTTTGGCGACACCACCGGCAAGGCCAGCGCCGGCAAGGGCCTCAGCACCGCAGGCCTCATTGTCAGCATCGTGATGATCGCCTACGTGGCGCTTCTTGTTTTGATCGCCATCAGTGGCGTATAACAAAGCAAAGCTCCCCCGGCGGCTCAACAGAGCCGCCGGGGGAGCTTTTTCGCACGTGTGATTTATGTTTTTCGCCGCAGCTCCACGGGATAGCGCATTACGTCGGTGCCGTTGTGGTTGTTAAGCAGGGAAAAGCGGTTGGAGGTGAGAATATTCGGCTGGCTTACGGTATCGTCGGGCACGATGGCGTTGTAATGATTGCCCCAGGGCTTGCCATCCCGGTAAACGATCTCAGGCTTCGACCAATGGAGCATATCCCGCGAGGTGGAGATCTGCATCACCCGCGCCTTGGCGTCCACACCCTCGATCCTGTTTTTCATAGTGGAGAGAATGGGCTTGCTGGTCATGATGAACATTTTCTCGGGCACGCTGTAGACCACCCGTGGGTGCCAAACGTCCGAGAGGATGGCGCTTTCCCGCCCAAGGTTGCCCGCCTCGCAAAAGGCGCCGTCGTAGTATTTGACGAAATCGCCCATGGTGCCGTCCGCGCGCTTGCGGCAGCGGGCCACGTAGGCGTCACAGCCGAGCCACGCCTCACCCGTGCTTTTTTGCGAAATATCCATGGTGAGAATGTTGTAAAACACGTAGATATCGTCGCCGTCGGGCTCAACGTACATACAGAAATCGCCGCTGCCCAAGCGGATGATATCACCCCGCTGGCCGATCACGCCCGAGATGGGCGCGTATCTGTCGGTAAAGCAGACCTCCTCGGCGGAAAGCACCCAGCGGTCAAAGTGCCAGGTCTTGCCCTCGTCGTCCGAGTGCATCAGCCCCACGTGGCGGAAATCCGAGTCAAATCGCGGCGTTTCGCAGGGGCCGAAGGCATCGTAGGCGCTGCCCTCGCCGTTCCAGCCCGTTTCGTTGTGAAACCAGCAGAAAAAGCGGTGGGTGTTGGGGCAGATATACAGGCCAAAGGGCCAGATGCTGCCTCGCGGCAGCACCCCGTCGGGGTAGCGAATGCCCCCAAAGGCGTGATCGGCGTGGCCGATACGGAAGGCCGTTTGAATCTCCCACATATGGTGCATGTCGTCAAGGCAGGTGCCTGCAAACATGGCAATATGTCCCATGTGGGAATGACCGCTTATGGCCCAGAGCCTGCCGTCGGTATCGCGGTACATGGGCGTGGTGCCGTCCTGATAAACACCGTATTTGTTCAGAAAGGGGGATTTCTGCCCCTCTCCAATGATCAACTCATAGTTATCGAAAAACATCGTGGATACCTCTCACCAAACTGCTTTTTTAGCGCGCCCTTCGCGTTAACCGCTCCACGTGGAGGAGGAATATTCGATACCGTGCTTTTTGCAAAAATCCCAGAATTTCGGATCGCTGAAGCCGCGTCCGAAAGCTGCCTCGATCATGTCCTTCAGCGAGCCGCGGTGCTCTTTTTTTAATGCGGCCACAAGCTTTTGAGCGTTTTCCCTGTTCAGATAATAGGTCTTTTCAAAATCGCCGCCGCCAAATTCAGATACGCCGTAGTCCGCGTACCCGATGCTGATCTGACCGTCTGCCTCCGTGACCCAGAAGCCGCTGGTTCCTTCGCGCATATGCTTTCCTTTCCGGCTGTAGCCCCTCGTCAAGTGACCCTCAAGCGTTTTCCAGCAACGCGATGGCCCTTTTGTATTTTTCTGCTCGCGCCTCATCGTACGGCGTGATGCTGTCCAATCTGGACATATCGCTGTTGTGCCTCAGATCGGCAAGCTTCACGGCTCTTGCGATCGGGTTGGTTTTGATCTGTGCCACGTATTCCATATACGGAACGTCAGGGGCGTGGGTCATCAGCGCGACGGCATCGAGCACGCGCTCGCTGAAGCCCATTTCGCGCAGATCCGCCACCGTGTACGCCGAATCCTCGATCACGTCGTGCAGCAGCGCCACGACGGTGGTTTCCTCGTCGGTCATTTGCTCTGCCAGATGAAAGGGGTGGAACACGTACGGCATCCCACTTTTGTCGGTCTGCTCCTTGTGCGCCTCAAAGCAAAGCTTCAGGGCGACTTTTGTCATTGGCGTATAGATCATAGCGTAAGGCCTCCTTGCAGATGATGCGTAATGGGAACTTCACCCTTGTCCGGGCGCGTGGGAATGACGCGCTGTCGCAGAGGTGCTCGGGCATTCAGTGCGATGCCGCGTTCTTGCAGGATACGAAAACGTCCGCAAGATGCGTGATCGTTTTGTGGGTATAGTCAAGGAAATCCGGGGCGAGCTCGTCCGGGATCGCGCCGTGCGTCAATTCAAGGGTGAGATCGCCTTCATACCCGACCTCCGCGAGCGCTTGCATAGCTTTGTGCCAATCGATCGATCCCTGGAAGGGGAGACGGTGCGCATCACGCTTGAAGTCGTTGTCGTGAATGTGCGTAGCGATAATGGGGTGCTTCAACCGCTTCATGGCTTCAAACTGATCGTCCTTATAGACCAGCCCCGCGTGACCGAAATCCCAGCAAACGCCTACCGTATCGCAGTTAAATTTGCCAACGATGTCGTTCAGCTCCTCCACAAACGTGCAAAGACGCACGCGGTGATAGACGTTACCGAGCCATTCGTGCAGCGTCTCCATGGCAATTTTAACGCCAAGCTGCGCCGCCAGCTCCACGGCGGGGGCATAGACCTCGTATACCGCCGCGAGAACCGCCTCGTAATTCCACTGATGATAGTTTTTTTCATACCAGGTATCGGCATGCACGACCATACAGTCAGCCCCAAGTGCCGCCGTATCCCGCACGCACTGCAAGAGGCGCTCGCGATAGCCCTCGGGCATCGGGCAGCCTTCATAAAAAGGAGCGTGCGTCTGGTTGATTTTGACACCAAGCCCGTCGCAGTATCTTCTGCAGTCCGCGATCCAAGCCGCGTGATCCTCGCCCTCGTCGGGATGCTTTCCAAGATTGAATAAACCGAAGTCTATGGTGTCAAAGCCGGCATTTTGGATCAGCCGAATGGCCTCCTTTTGCGTACGGCGCTCGCCGGGGCGAAAGGTTAAATAATTCTCATTGATCGACAGTCTCATGTGTGTACCTCCATTTGATTGCGCGAAAAGTCCTGGCGCTTGTATTATACCATAAGTTTTTGCGTTGTGCAATATTTGCGGTAAAATTTGACAAGAGCGTGCGGCCAAAAGGGCGCCGGCAGGCGTTCGCTCAACGCCTCTGCCAAAGCTCAAAAGCAAAAGCACCCCGAACGGGGTGCTTTTGTGCGTTGACAAAAAAGATGCCGATTTCATATAAGCTTTTACAAAAAAGACGATTCTTCATTTCTTATGACGCTTCAAATGTTTCACAATAATTACAACGATACTTAAAACAAATTGCAATACTATAACCGACAAAGGGATAAATGTCATATATTTGCCGATGGTGTTAACTATCGCATCGTCAGGCAATAGAAATATAACACCAATAAACAAAGTCAGAACCAAAAGAACGGATATGATCGTAATCATATTTCTTATTCTGTTTTCTGTTTTTGGGGAAATATCTTTGTTGGGAACTAAAATATGTGCCACTTTTAAATAAACAAACATAACCAAATTCAAAATACCCTCTATGAATATTTCGATAAATATCTCAAAAAGACAACCCATTTACTAACTCTCTCCACATTCTATTTAATTGGTATTATTGTATCATATTTATATATATTTTTCAATGCTTGTGGGCAAAAAAGGCACGGAAAAGGTTCACTTCTACTCCCTTGCTCAAAAATGCCGTTTGGCATCTTTTTATTTTCATTAAAATCCGAATTTCAAGAAAAGCCGCACTTTGCGCGCAAAGTGCCGAAAAACGGCGTAAAACGAAGAAAACCCGAGACAATCTCGGGTTTTTCGGTTGGCATCTTTTTTGTCAAGACGCATTGGCTCGTCTTGACAAAAAAGATGCCTACTCTATTTCTGCTATGTAAAGAATAATATTTTCGCCATCTTCGTTTGTTACATATCTAATTATCAAGTGTTGCCCGTTGTGTGTTATCACACCGCCGCGATCGGCTGTTTTTTTATAACCGTTTGTTCCGTCAGCATCATTATACGCAAAATAGACTCCATTGATCTCAAAATTCTCGGTTC
>SVTA01000053.1 GCA_015064005.1 Oscillospiraceae bacterium | reverse complement strand
CCCCCGCTCCGCCATAACAAAAGGGCACCCGATTGGGTGAGCCCCTCTCTTCGTGTAGAGAGATATTCCGCCTGCGGCGGAAGATTCGCACGCCCTGCGCCCTGCGTGCAAGCACCCCGACCTTCGGGCGGCGAATGCGAACTCTCGCCTTGCGTCGCAAAGCGAATTTCAAAACGAGGCACAAAGCAAAACGCAAGGCTTCGTTCCCATCAGCCCCCCGCTCCGCCATAACAAAAGGGCACCCGATTGGGTGAGCCCCTCTCTTCGTGTAGAGAGATATTCCGCCTGCGGCGGAAGATTCGCACGCCCTGCGTCTGGTGTGCAAGCACCCCGACCTTCGGGCGGCGAATGCGAACTCTCGCCTTGCGTCGCAAAGCGAATTTCAAAACGAAGCACAAAGCAAAACGCAAGGCTTCGTTCCCATCAGCCCCCCGCTCCGCCATAACAAAAGGGCACCCGATTGGGTGCCCTTTTGTTATGGCGGAGAGAGAGAGATTCGAACTCTCGGTAGGGTATTAGCCTACACACGATTTCCAGTCGTGCGCCTTAGACCAGCTCAGCCATCTCTCCGTGCGCCGTGTGGCGACTTGTATATCATACCAAAACAAACGCAAATTGTCAAGAGGTTTTTGAAAAATTTTTGCGTTTTTTTATTTTTTTCGTTTTTTCAGCGGCTTGGACGCGCCGCAAGCGGGATTTCCCGCACGGTTTGCTGCTCCATTCAGCAAAAATGGCAAGTTTTTTGTCACTGTGACAAAATAATCATTGACAAGAGCAGAGCAAAATGCTATACTTACATTATTATTTATTAAATTATGATATATGGTGGTGTCCTGTACCACCGCATGAGGTACCCATGATCATTACCGATTTACTTGAAAACAACGCCCGCCAGTACCCCGAGGACGTGGCGCTGGTTGAGATCAACCCCGCCGCCAAAGAGACCCGCCGCCTCACCTGGCGTGACTACGAGCTGGTAGAGCCCTCTCTCCGTGCCCCCTACTACCGCCGCGAGATCACATGGCGGGTATTTGACGAGAAAGCCAATCGCTTTGCCAACGCTCTCACCGCGCGGGGCATCGGCAAAGGCGACAAGGTGGCCATTTTGCTGATGAACTGCATCGAGTGGCTGCCTATCTATTTCGGCATTCTCAAAACAGGCGCTCTTGCCGTGCCGCTCAACTTCCGCTATGCCGCCGACGAGATCACTTACTGCTTGAACCTTTCCGAGGCCGACGCTCTTGTGTTCGGTCCCGAATTCATTGGGCGCGTGGAGGAGATCGCCGACACCATCAGCCGCGGTCGCCTTTTGATTTACGCCGGTACGGGCTGCCCCTCCTTTGCCGAGGATTATGCCGAGATGACCGCCGAATGCTCCGGCGTTTACCGCACGCCTCATCTCACCGAGGATGACGATGCCGCCATTTACTTCTCCTCCGGCACCACCGGCTTCCCCAAGGCCATTTTGCACACACACCGTGCGCTGCTGCACGCCTGCCGCGTGGAGCAGAATCACCACAGCCAGACCAGGGACGATGTGTTCCTTTGCATCCCGCCCCTTTACCATACCGGCGCCAAGATGCACTGGTTCGGCAGCCTGCTTTCCTGCTCCAAGGCCGTGATCCTCAAGGGCACCTCGCCGGAGACTATTCTCCGCGCCGCCTCCGAGGAGAAATGCACCATCGTGTGGCTGCTGGTGCCGTGGGCGCAGGATATTCTGGCGGCACTTGACAGTGGCGCATTGAAGCTTTCCGATTACAATCTCGACCAGTGGCGTCTGATGCACATCGGTGCGCAGCCCGTGCCCCAGAGCCTTATCAAGCGCTGGAAGGCCTACTTCCCCCACCACGACTACGACACCAACTACGGTCTTTCCGAGTCCATCGGCCCCGGTGCCGTGCATCTGGGCGTGGAAAACATCCACAAGGTGGGCGCCATCGGCAAGCCCGGCTTTGGTTGGGAGGCCAAGATCACCGACCCCGAGGGCAATACCGTTCCCCGCGGCGAGGTGGGCGAGCTCTGCCTTCGCGGCCCCGGCGTGATGAAATGCTACTACAACGACGAAAAGGCCACTGCCGCCACGCTTCGTGACGGCTGGCTCTGCTCCGGCGATATGGCCATGGAGGACGAGGACGGCTTCATCTTCCTGGTTGACCGCAAGAAGGACGTGATCATCACCGGCGGCGAAAACCTCTACCCCGTGCAGATCGAGGATTTCCTCTCCGGCTTTGATAAGATCAAGGACGTGGCCGTGATCGGTCTGCCCGATGCCCGCCTCGGCGAGATCGCCGCTGCCGTGATCGAGCTGAAGGAGGGCGTTTCCTGCACGGAGGAGGAAGTGATGGAATTCTGTCAGTCCCTGCCCCGCTACAAGCGTCCCCGTAAGATCATTTTCGCCGACGTGCCCCGCAACCCCACCGGCAAGATTGAAAAGCCGAAGCTCCGTCGCATCTACGGCGGCGAAGGCCTGGTTGCCGCACAGAACAAGGCGTGATCGCATTCAAATAATCCAAAAGGATACATACTATATGAAACAGTTGATGATCGGCAACGAGGCTGTTGCCAGAGGTCTTTACGAGGGCGGGCTTGCGCTGGTTTCCAGCTATCCCGGCACCCCCTCCACCGAGATTACCGAATTTCTCTCCGCCTACGGCGACATTCACAGCGAATGGGCGCCCAACGAAAAGGTCGCCGCCGAGGTGGCCTTCGGCGCCTCTCTTGGCGGTGTGCGCGCTGCCTGCGCCATGAAGCACGTGGGCCTGAACGTGGCAGCCGACCCCCTCTTTACCCTTTCCTACACGGGTGTGAACGGCGGTCTTGTGATCTGCGTGGCAGATGACCCCGCCATGCACTCCTCGCAGAACGAGCAGGATTCCCGCCACTATGCCATTGCCGCAAAGGTCCCCATGCTGGAGCCCGCCGACTCGGCGGAGGCACTCGCCTTCTCCCGCGATGCCTTTGCCCTTTCCGAGCAGTTTGATACCCCCGTGCTGCTCCGCATGTGCACTCGCGTTTCCCACAGCCAATCCGTGGTAGAGATCGGTGAGCGTGTCAGCGTCCAGCCGAAGCCCTACGAAAAGAACGGCGCCAAGTATATCATGATGCCCGGCAACGCAAAAAAGCGCCACCCCTTCGTCGAGGAGCGCACCAAAGCTCTTGCCGATTACGCCGAGAATTGTCCCTTTAACCGCGTGGAAATGGGTGGCACAGAGATCGGCATCATCACCTCCGGCACCTGCTATCAGTACGTAAAAGAGGTCTTTGGCGACAGCGTCAGCGTGCTGAAGATTGGTATGCCTCACCCCCTGCCGGAGAAGCTTTTCACCGATTTTGCCGCCAAGGTAAAGAAGCTCTACGTCATCGAGGAGCTGGATCCCATCATTGAGACCCACTGTAAGAATCTCGGTCTTTCCGTCGTGGGCAAGGAGCTGTTCTCCCCCATTGGCGAGTACTCTCAGGCTACCATCCGCGCAGCCTTCGGCATCGCTACCGAGGCTGTGCCCACCGCCGATTCCGACATTCCCGCCCGTCCCCCGATGATGTGCGCCGGATGCCCGCACCGCGGCTTGTTCTATACCCTGTCAAAAAACAAGATCGCCGTGCTTGGCGACATCGGCTGCTACACCCTGGGCGCTGTTCCGCCCCTCTCCGCCCTGGATTCCACCCTCTGTATGGGTGCGTCGGTTTCGGGCGTACACGGCTTTAACCTTGTGGGAGATGCGGCAAGAAGTCAAAAGACCGTTGCCGTGATCGGCGACTCCACCTTTATGCACTCCGGCATGACCGGCCTTGTAAACATCGCCTATAATGCCTCCAACTCCACCGTCATCATTCTCGACAACTCCATCACGGGTATGACCGGCCACCAACACAACCCCACCACCGGCTACAACATCAAGGGCGATCCCGCCGCCAAGGTGGATCTGGAGGCGCTTTGCCGCGCCCTCGGCATCAACCGCGTGCGCGTGGTAGATCCTTACGACCTTGCCGCCTGTGAGGCCGCCGTAAAGGAGGAGCTGGCCGCGGAAGAGCCCTCGGTCATCATCTCCCGTCGCCCCTGCGTGCTGCTGAAGACCGTCAAGGCCAATCCCCCGCTCTCTGTGAACGGCGACAAGTGCAAGAAGTGCAAAAAGTGTGCCACGCTGGGCTGCCCCGCCATCAGCATCAAGGATGGTAAGGCACACATCGACAGCACCCTTTGCGTGGGCTGCGACGTCTGCATGCAGCTTTGTAAATTCGATGCCATTGAAAAAGGAGGTGACCGCGCATGAAGACCACGAATATTATGATCGTTGGCGTGGGCGGTCAGGGCAGTCTGCTCGCCTCCAAGCTTCTCGGTCGGCTGTTGCTTGACGAGGGCTATGACGTCAAGGTCTCCGAGGTGCACGGTATGAGCCAGCGCGGCGGCAGCGTCGTCACCTACGTTCGCTTTGGCGAGCGGGTCTTTTCCCCCGTCATCACCGAGGGAGAAGCAGATTTCATCGTGTCCTTTGAAAAGCTGGAGGCAGCCCGCTGGGCATCCTGCCTTTCCTCCACGGGACGCATCATTGTCAACACCCAGCAGATCGACCCCATGCCCGTCCTCATCGGCAACGCCACCTACCCGGAAGCAGTCCTGGATGAGCTGGTCGCCAAAGGCGTGGCTCTGGATGCCGTAGATGCCCTTTCCCTCGCGGAAGAAGCAGGAAGCGCCAAGGCGGTCAACATCGTTCTGATGGCAAGACTGGCCAAATACCTCTCCATCCCTGAGGAGAAATGGCTGACTGCCATTGAAAAGACCGTCAAGCCCCGTTTTGTGGAAATGAACAAAAAAGCCTTTGCACTGGGCTACAAATAAGTTTTTTATCAACGGAGAATGAAAATGGAAGAACGTTATTATCAAAAAGAGATCGAGACCATGCCCTATGAGCAGCTCCGTGCGCTTCAATCCGAAAAGCTGGTAAAGCAGGTGCAGCACGTGTGGAACGACTGCCCCCCCTACCGCAAGCTGATGGAGGAAAAGGGCGTTACCCCCGCTGACATCAAAGGCATTGACGATCTGCATAAGCTCCCCTTTATCACCAAGGATACCCTGCGTGAGACCTACCCCTACAGCCTGCTGTCCGTGCCGCTCTCCGATTGCGTGCGTATCCAGTCCACCTCCGGCACCACGGGCAAGCGCGTCATCGCCTATTACACGCAAAAGGATGTCGGCCTGTGGGAGGATTGCTGTGCCCGCGCCATCGTGGCGGCAGGCGGCACCAAGGAGGATGTGGTGCAGGTCTGTTATGGCTACGGTCTCTTCACGGGCGGTCCCGGTCTCAACGGCGGCAGCCATAAGGTGGGAAGCCTTACCCTGCCCATGTCCAGCGGCAACACCGAGCGTCAGATCCAGTTCATGATGGATCTGAAATCCACCATTCTCTGTTGTACCCCCTCCTATGCCGCCTATATTGGCGAATCCCTGAAGGAGCAGGGCTATAAGCCCGAGGATAACGCCCTGAAAGCCGGCATCTTCGGTGCCGAGCCCTGGACCGAGGAGATGCGCCGCGATATTGAGGCATCCCTCGGCATCAAGGCGTATGATATTTACGGTCTCACCGAGACCTCCGGTCCCGGTGTTGCCTTCGAATGTAAGGAACAGCACGGCATGCATATCAACGAGGATCACTTCGTCGCCGAGATCATCGATCCCGAGACCGGTGAGGTCCTGCCCGAGGGCAGCAAGGGCGAGCTGGTCTTCACCTCTCTTGATAAGGAAGCCTTTCCGCTCCTGCGCTACCGCACCCGCGATATTTGCGTCCTTTCCCGCAAGCCCTGCTCCTGCGGCAGAACCCACGTGCGTATGTCCAAGCCCATGGGACGCAGTGACGATATGATGATCATCCGCGGCGTCAACGTGTTCCCCAGCCAGATCGAAGCAGTGCTTCTGAATGAAGGCTACGCCCCCAATTATCAGATCGTGGTGGATCGCTCCAAAAACAACGATACCTTCGATGTTTACGTAGAGCTCTCCCCCGATCAGTTCACCGATACCGTCAGCGGCATCACCGCTCGCGAAAAAGCGCTGGCAGGCGCCATCCGTACCATGCTGGGTATCGGCCCCATCGTGCACCTGGTTGCCCCCAAGACCATCGCCCGCAGCGAGGGCAAGGCTGTCCGTGTCATTGATAAGCGCAAGCTGCACGATTAACGAAAGAAAGGGGAAATACTATGTCTATCAAGCAACTTACCGTATTTGTAGAAAACCGTCAGGGCGCGCTGGTGCAGATTACCGATCTGCTGGCTGCCAATCACGTGGATATGCGCGCGCTTTCCATTGCCGACACTCAGGATTTCGGCATTCTGCGCCTGATCGTCAACGATAATGACGAGGCACTCCGCGTGCTGAAAAACGGTGACTTTCTGGTTCAGACCACCGACGTTATCGCCGTCAAGATCTCCGATACCCCCGGCAAGCTCTCGGGCGCGCTTCACGCGCTGAATGTCCATGGCATCAACGTGGAATATCTCTATGCCTTTATCGCCCGCACCGCCCGCCACGCCTCCGTGGTGCTCCGCGTCGCCGATAACGATGCCGCCTCCGCTGTCCTTGAGGAAGCAGGCTTCCATATGGTCAGCGAAGAGGACATCAAGAAGCTTTAAAATCAAAAAAAGAAGCCAAGGTCAAACGGCCTTGGCTTCTTTTTTTATGCCGCCACGTATCGGGCCAGCGCCTTACGCTGCTCCTCCGTGTATTTGCTGTATTGATCGGTTTCCGCAATGCGGTGGATGTAAAGCGCCTTCAGCGCTTCGTCTGCCTCCAGCTCCGCTGCGGCTCTGACATCCGCCAAAGCCTCTGCGGCCACCTCGGAGAGGCTCCGAGCATTGACTTCGCTATCAAACTCGCTGTAGTAGTAACAGCCGTTTACCGACGCATAAGCCACCGCTGCAAAGGTGCGATCATAATTATACGTCTGCACGTCGATCAGCACTGCGTTGAAGGACACACCCGCATCCGTGCGGCGCAAGCTTTTTTCTGCCACCACGTTGGCGTACACGGCGCTTGCTTCCCTGCCGCCTGCCGCGGCATATGCATCCAGAGCCGTCAGCGTAAAATCACCTGCGGCCGCAACGTAATCTGCGGGAGCAATGAGAATACCGTAGGTCACCTCACCCCTCTCCTCCAGTGCTGCCACGGCTTCGGCATCAACAGTAGCAGTAAAGCGGATACCCTGTGAGCCCAGCTGGGCACGCACGCCGGCGCCCTCCACCAACGTAGGAGCGCTTCCATCTGTCGCAAAACCCATCCAAAGATAGTAAAGCTCGCCGGCGTATTTGACAGAGGGACTGTTTTCCGTCAGCGTTGCTGCGGCATCGCCGCCTACAGATTTGGGTCGCTTCGCGATGACGGCGCAATCGGTGAGAGTCACACCGGCATCGGCAAAGACCGCGCTCGTCACGGTGCAGCTGTCAACGATCAGACCGCTCCGAATCCGCAATGCGCCTGCTGTCAGCTTGGCAATACTGCCGGCAGAGCCTGCCACCAGCCGACCGCCGGAAACGGTGACCTCGGCTGCCGCATCCTTCAGGAACAGCACCGTGGCATTGACATCACCGATATCCAGCTTGCCACCCGTGATCAGCAGAGTGGATGCTCCCAGCTGCTGCACCAGCGCCGGGCGCGTGGCGGCAGCATGGGTATAGGTGGGAGAGGTAAGCCGGGCGTTGCCGGAAACGGTAACGGTGCCACCTGCAATCAGCAGTGAGCCCTCCAGCACCGCATTGCCCGTAATCAGCGTTTTACCGGTGGCCTTCCACACATAGGAATCAACCGCACCGGCCAGAATACTTCCGCCGGAAATTTCCACATCATTGGCCGCGCTTTCGGGAAGCGCCAGCACCGCTCCCTGCTTGGCGGAGATACTGCCGTCAGACATCCGCACCAAAGCGCTGCCGCTATCCATCTGCACCGCCCGACCGCTGACGGAGGAGATGGCACCGCCGGTCATTTGCAGCGTGAGAGCACCCTGCGGCATATACACGGCGTGCTCGGTGGCAGCAATGCTGCCACCCTCAACACGCAGCGTGAAGGCGGCGCATTTGAGCAGCACACAATGACCGTTGCCGCGCAGCGCGCCCTCCACCGTGTGAGAAACGGTGCCGCCCTGCAGGCAGAGTGTGGCGCCGTCAGCATTGGCAGTAGCCACAACGGCATAAGGCTGACCTGCGTTTTCGCCGATATGCGCATGATTTCCCTTCACCGTTACGGTGGCAGCCGCATCATATACCAGCGGGAAATGGCTGCCATCAGTAACCACGTTATCCAGCACGAGTGCAGCGGTTCCGCTCAATAGCAGCATTGCACCGCCCTTTGCCATAGTTGTACTCAAATTTTTGAGCTTGACATTGGAAAGCGTAACGTTGCCGCCAACAAATTGAAGGCCGTAACCGGCCACCATGCTACTGCCAGAAACCGTGATATAGTCCGACATCTGCGTGAAGCGATAAATAGCGGAAAATGTGATCGTGTGCCCCTCGCCCAAGATGCTCACATCCCTTACAATAGAAACGCCTGTGTCAAGAACGATATCCTCGGTCAGCGTTACCGTACCGCCGGCTACCACGGCATCGATGAATTCCTCTGCGGTAGAGACCTCCACGGCGCCGGCATTCAAGGCAAGACACGCCGCTGCGGCCAGCATCACTGTCAATAGCGTGCATGTAAAAATCCACTTTTTCATATTCCTCTCCTTTTAAATCACATAAAAAACGTCGCTATAGGGCGAAACCCTATAGCGACGGAAACATCATTTTTACAGTTCCTCCACGGATACAACGCCGTCAATCTCGGAAAGAGCGGTCATAAGCTTATCATGTGTCATTTTACGCGGAAGATCCAGTGAAAATATCGCACAAGGGTTTTGGGTAACGGCACCGGATTTGGTGATCTGCAGGTCACTGACGCCTACGTGGCGAGAGCGAAGATACTCGGTCATTTCAACTAGGCTGTCGTTTTCCTTATACTCAATGTACAGATGAATGGTGCGGGCGGTGGACATAATGAAATACTCAAAGCGGGAAAGCACCAGCTCCACAAACAGTACGATAAGTGTAGCGATCAGCGCTGCCTCATAATAACCGGCGCCTACGGCAAGACCCACAATGGCGGAGGTCCAAAGTCCCGCAGCAGTGGTCAGACCCTTGACCTGCCGACGCTTGGTCACAATGATGGTACCGGCACCGATAAAGCCGATGCCCGCAATGACCTGAGCGCCAAGACGGGCAAGGTCAGTAAACATACCAAGGTAGATCATCAGATACTGGCTGGTGATGGTGGTCATAGAGGCACCGAGACAAATCAGGATATGCGTACGGAAGCCGGCAGGACGGCGCTTATGCTCGCGCTCCACGCCAATGATACCGCCGCAAATTACGGCAAGCCCCAGACGCAGCAGCACACCCCAGATATGGAAGCCGTCGGTAAAACGCATAAAATCCAAAAATTCCTTCATGATGCTCCCTCCTTACAGCTCTTCAATGGAGCGTACGTGCTCAAGCTCGGCAAGAACCGTCATTACCGTAGCGTGTGACATCCGCTTGGGAAGTCTGACGCAGAACACGGCGCTTTGGTTAGCGCCCACACCTACGGCCTTGCGGATCTCCACATCAAAAATACGGATATCCTGTGCCTTGATGGTGGAAATGATGGCGCCTACGTCATCCACGTTGGCAAATTCCACATACAGATTGATATTGCGGGAGCAGGCCATGATCACGCGCTCCACACGGGTAAAAACAATGATAGTGACGATGATGAGGATGCAACCGATCACGGCACCCTCCACAAAGCCGGCACCAATGCAAAGACCCATGCAGGCAGAGGCCCAAAGCCCCGCCGCAGTGGTCAGACCCTTGACCTCCTGCTGACCGGTAACGATAATGGTACCGGCGCCAAGAAAACCGATGCCGTTGATCACCTGAGCGCCCAAACGAGCAGCATCCGTGGGGTTCCCGAGGGGACGGCCTGCCAGCTGCTCGTAGATAGCAGCCCAATAGGTATCGGTCATCATGGTCATATATTGGCTGATCAGCATAGCCAAAGCCGCGCCAATGCAAACCAGAATGTGGGTACGGAAGCCGGCGGGGCGACGCTTTCGGCCTCTCTCAAGGCCGATGCATCCACCGCAAAATACGGCCACGCCAAGGCGAAACAGCGCGACCCACACGCTATTATCATATGTAAGTATTCTCAAGGAATCGAGAAAAGGAAGCATCATACTCTCCTTTCTTGGGGCGTCCTGCCCCGCGGTGTCTTTTGATATTTGCTTATTCTGCGATCAGAGCAATCTCAACTGTATGCGTCTGATAGCTACCGTTCAGCGCCATTCGCTGATAGGTAACGGTCACGCGCTCTCCAACGTGATAGCGATTGACCTGATCCACCACATCATAAATGGAATACATGCGCATACCGTTGATGGCCGTGATGATATCGCCGGCCTGCAGCTTGTTAAGGGCGTTAGATCCATTGACATTCATCACAAAAATGCCATCTGTAGGCATCCTGAAATAACCGTCCTTTTCCGTAGCGGATTCCTGCACGTTCTCCGCCATAGGATCATCATACCACATGCCGCCCACAAGTCCTCTACCGGAAACACCCAAAAGAGAGCGGGATTCGGCAATGGGATTCTGCCCTGTAAATCTACCGCTTTGGATGATGGCATCCACGATAATCTTGACCCCGTCAATGGGGAGCGCAAAGCCGATGCCGTCAAAGGTCTTTCCGTTGATGGTGGCAACCTTCATGACTACAACGCCGACCACGCGGCCATACATATCTGCAAGGGGGCCACCGGAATTGCCGGGGTTGACGCTGGTGTCGGTCTGCACCAGGTTCATTTTTTTGATCACCATGCCGCTGTCGTCATCCATCGCCACAAGGCGATTGGGATAGGATACCTTGCCGAAGGTGGCAGTGCCGGCATAATCCACCTTGCCGGGAGAGCCTACCGCCACTACGTCGTCACCGGTAAGCAGGGAGGCCGACTCACCAAGCACGGCGGGTACCAGCCCCTCCACGCCGTCGATCTTCAGCACCGCAACGTCCGCATCGGCGTTGCCGCCCTTGATCTGCGCATCCACGGTGCGGCCGTCCGGCAGCATCACCTGCACGGTGGTAGCACCCTCGATCACGTGGTAATTGGTGCAAATATAGCCGTCAGCGGAATATACAAAGCCGGAGCCGATGCCGGTACCGGTATCGGTACGGATCATCACGGTAACGGTGGATTTCCGAACGACGTCTGCCGCCTCGTTGGGGGTCAGCAGGCCGCTTTCACTATCGTATTCCCGCACGTATACCGTGCGCTCGGTAAATACGGTGCGTATGATCTCAAAGCTGCCGTCACCCAAAAGGAAGGTACCGATCAGCAGCAGCACACACACCGCAAATACGGCAATAAAGGTAATGAGAAAGGGACGACCCTGGTGGGTCTTTCTCGCAACGGGGGCAGGAGCGGAAGTACCAAACTGCCAATCCGGCGAAATGGCCGGTGCGACAGGAGCTTCCTTCGCGGGTACCTCCTCTGCGGCAGCTTCCTCCGCGTCAGCCTCCTGTGCGGCTGCTTCCTCCGCGGGCAATATGGCGGCAGACTCCGCCTCAAGGGATACGGGAGCGTCCGAAGCCGATGGAGTCTCATTTGTTTCTAATTCAGCGGGGGCCTCTGCCACTTCCTCGGGCAGGGAGCACGCATCCTCGTTCAGTCTCTTTTCATCTTCCATACGAACTCCTTTTCAATTGGCGTTACTTTTCCAGTGCCAACGTAAACTTAAATTCACAGTACATACCCTGCACACTTTCTACCCAAATGCGCTGTCGATGGGCGTCTATGATGGTTTTGGAAATGAACATTCCAAGTCCCACGCCGGACTTATCAAGGCCGCGGCTCTTATCGCCCTTGTAGAAGCGCTCAAACACGAAGGGGATATCCTCGGCAGCAATGCCCTCTCCTTCATTATACACGGCAACCTGTACACGGCGTTCCTCCACCTGCGTAAGAGATACGCGCAGCCGGCCGCCCTCCCGCGAGAATTTCACGGCGTTATCGCAGATGTTGTAAAGAATCTGGTAGATCGCATCTCGGTCAGCCACGGCAATCATGCGATCCCTGTCGCATTCAAATTCCACATCCAGCCGCTTGCCATCGATCTTCTGCTCAAAGGAGAAAAGGATCAGCCTTGCCATTTCGCAAATATCGAAGGGCTTCATTTCAAACTTGCGGTCGCCCGCCTGAATGCGGGAAATATCCAATAGCGAGGCCACCAAACGCGCCAACCGCTGCACCTCGGTACGGATCATTTCAAGATAATGACTCTGCCGCTCCGGCGGGATGGCACCGGAAAGAATATTGTCAATAAAGCCGGAAATCGTGGTCATGGGAGTACGCAGATCGTGGGACACGTTGGCCATAAAGGTATTGCGCATCACCTCAAGCTGAGAAAGCGCTCCCGCCATATTGTTGAAGGCCACGCCCAGCTCTGCCACCTCGTCCTTGCCGGTAACAGGCACGCGGACATCAAAGTTCCCGGCGGCAAATTCCTTTGCCATGCCGCTCATATCCTTGAGGGGGCTGATAACGCGCTCGGTAATGACGTAAACGGCAATAAGCGCCGCCAGCATGACCCAAAGGCTGCCGATAATCACGGTCTTGACCATAACGCCCAGCAGCTCATCCAGCGTAGCGGAGCTGGCGCAGGCAAACACGGTACCGCAAACGCTGATGTCATCACTGGTAAAAACAGGGGCGGCATAGAAGAAGTGGGGCGTGTCAAACACCCCCTCCAGCTCCGCGAATTCCGAAACCGAAAGGCCGTTATTCACCTCGGTCAGCACACTGCGGGGAATGGAGGCAGTGCTTTCGGTGACGGCGCCGCCCGCTGCCACACGTAGGATCTTCCCGTCGTTGTCCACCACCAGCATCGTAATATCCTCGCCGGTGGCAGCCATCACCAGCATGGTGCGGTCCACATCGCCGGAGATGCTGTTGATCATTCTCTCAAAGGCGTTTTTCTGAGTGTTGCTGTTCTCCATACGGGCGCCGAGAAATTCAGCCATGCCCTGAGCCGCGTTTTCAAGCAGGCCCTGCTTTGCTTCCACCGCGTAGTTATTGACCATCATCGTGATCAGCAGCACCAGCACAAGGAAGCTGACAAAAATGATGGACATAAACGTGGTAATATATTTCGCAAATACGCTTTTGAACATAAGTCCTCTTATCTCTCACAAAAGCCCCTACGGCGGTCTTTTTCCGCGCCTTGGCGCGGCACCGCAGGGGGCGGCAAAAAGCGGAAAGGGCGCTTGCCGTCGGCCAACGCCCTACTCCGTCAATTATAGAGCTCGAATTTATAGCCGATGCCCCAGACCGTCCGCAGTGCCCATTTTTCAGACACACCCTCCAGCTTTTCACGCAGGCGCTTGATATGTACGTCCACGGTGCGGGAGTCGCCAAGGAAGGCGAAATCCCACACGTGCTCCAGCAGCTGCTCACGGCTGAACACGCGGTTGGGATTGGAGGCAAGGCAGTAGAGGAGCTGCAGCTCCTTGGGAGGAATATCCACCTTCTTGCCCTTCAGCTTCAACTCAAATTTATCCTGGCTGATCTCGAAATTATCAAACTTGATGATGTCGCTCTCCTCTTGGTTGAGGTGAGACTGATAGCGGCGCTGCACCGCCTTGACGCGGGCAGAAAGCTCCTTGAGGTCAAAGGGCTTGACGACCACGTCGTCTGCGCCCATTTCCAACGCCAAGACCTTGTCGAAGACCTCACCCTTGGCCGTTACCATAATGACGGGAGTAGCGGCCTCCTTGCGGATCTCTGCCAGCACCTGCTGACCGTCCTTGCGGGGAAGCATAATATCCAGCAGGACAAGATCGGGATTGCTGGCTTTAAAGGCGTTGACACCCTCTACGCCGTCATTAGCAGTCACAACCTCGCATCCCTCGGCCTCAAAATGGACCTTCAGAATGTCACAAATACCAAGGTCGTCATCGACAACAAGGATCTTCGTTCCAACCATATTTCTATCCTCCCGATCGTATTCCGCTTATCAAACGATGCTTATCATCGCGCAAAGCGCGCAGAAAATCGTGATTCCCTACCGCTTTGTATATATTATGAATTATTATACCACATTTTTTAAATTTTGAAAAGGGTTTTTTGAAAAAAAGTCACACTTTTGACATACTTTTTGCGTTTTTTTCCTCCTCTGGCACAAAAAAGTTGAAAAAGCGTCAATGAAGTCCGCCAAAAGCGACCCGCGCACTTCTCGGCATGACCGCATTTTGTTGTTTGCGACGCGATTGATCACCAATATTTTGCTGCAAAATCCCACGCGCCGCAGGGCAAAAAAAGTGGAGAAGAATTTGAGCGCAGCCCTTGCAAAGCTGTCTGCTTTGTGTTATAATAATGTAGTTAACGCAAAAATTCGACTTTACGGTGCAAGCCGTAAAGCCAGCGCAAGGAGAGACGACTATGAAACTTGGTATCGTAGGCCTGCCCAACGTGGGCAAGAGCACGCTGTTTAATGCCCTGACCAATGCAGGCGCGGAGTCTGCCAACTACCCCTTCTGCACCATTGAGCCCAACGTGGGCGTGGTGGCCGTGCCTGACGCACGTATGGACTATCTGGCCGAAATGTACGCGCCCGAAAAATACACCCCCGCCGTCATTGAATTCGTAGACATCGCGGGACTGGTGCGCGGTGCCTCCAAGGGT